>JBGARB010000008.1:0-74061 GCA_044230495.1 Rhodocyclaceae bacterium | reverse complement strand
CCACCAGCGGGCGCGGCGCGGCCTGTCGTACCTGCCGCAGGAGGCGTCGATCTTCCGCAAGCTCACGGTCGCCGAGAACGTCCGCGCGATCCTCGAGCTGCAGGACCTCGACGCCGACGCGCTCGCCAACCGGCTCGACGCGCTGCTCGAGGACCTGTCGATCTCGCACCTGGCGCAGGCGCCCGCGGTGTCGCTGTCCGGCGGCGAGCGCCGCCGCTGCGAGATCGCGCGCGCGCTCGCGACGCGGCCGCGCTTCATCCTGCTCGACGAGCCGTTCGCCGGCGTCGATCCGATCGCCGTGATGGACATCCAGAAGATCGTCCGCTTCCTCAAGGAACGCGAGATCGGGGTGTTGATCACCGACCACAACGTCCGCGAGACGCTCGGCATCTGCGACCGCGCGACCATCATCAACGAAGGCGAAGTGCTGGCTGCCGGCCGCCCCGCCGAGATCATCGAGAACGAAAACGTGCGCCGCGTGTACCTGGGCGAACATTTCCGCATGTGATGAAACCGTCGCTCCAGCTCAAGCTCTCGCAGCACCTCGCGCTGACGCCGCAGCTGCAGCAGTCGATCCGCCTGTTGCAGCTCTCGACACTCGAGCTGAACGCCGAAATCGAGCAGGCGCTGCAGGACAATCCGCTGCTCGAACGCGAAGACTTCACCGACCCCGGCTCGTCGCGCAGCCTCGAACCGCAACGCGAACGGCAGGAGGAGCCCGCCGAGCGAGAACCGCGCGAGGCCGAACAGGCGCCCGCCGAAGGCGAATGGGACGGCAGCGGCGGCGACGGCGACGGTGGCCTTTGGCAGGATGTCGGCGGCAGCAGCGGCCCGCGCGATCCCAATGACGACGAAGGCGACCGCGGCGAGATCCAGGCGGCGGCCTGCGGCCTGCGCGACCACCTGCTCACGCAAGTGGCCATGAGCCAGCTCGGCGAACGCGACCGGGCGTTGGTGGCCTTCCTGATCGAGGCGCTCGACGACGACGGTTACCTCACGGCACCGCTGGACGAATTGATCAGCGTGCTGCCCGAATCCGAGTCGCGCGAGGATCTGCTCGACGATCTCGACGTTGCCCTGCGCTATCTGCAGACCCTCGACCCGGCGGGTATTGCCGCGCGCAGCCCGCAGGAGTGTCTGCACCTGCAGTTGCTCGCCCTGCCCGCGACGCCGATCCGCAAGCTGGCGCTGGCCGTGGTGGATCGCCACCTCGAACAGCTCGCCCAGCGCGATTTCGTGCGCATCAAGCGTTCGCTGGGCTGCGACGACGACGCCCTGCGTGCCGCCCAGGCGCTGATCGTCTCGCTCAACCCGCGGCCCGGCGCCGCCTTTGCCGCGCTCGACACCCGCTACGTGACACCCGATGTCGCCGTGCGCAAGGTGCGCAACCGCTGGGTCTGTTCGCTCAACGGCGAAGCGGTGCCGCGCCTGCGCGTCAACCGCCTGTATGCCGACATCCTGCGCCGCTCGCGCGCCGGTGGCGGCAATGCCGGGCTCACGAGCCAGCTGCAGGAGGCCAAATGGCTGATCAAGAACGTGCAGCAGCGCTTCGACACCATCCTGCGAGTTGCCCAGGCCGTGGTCGACCGGCAGCGCGCGTTCTTCGACCACGGACCGGTGGCCATGCGCCCGCTGACGCTGCGCGAGATCGCCGATACCGTGGAGCTGCACGAATCGACGATCTCGCGCGTGACGACGCAGAAATACCTGTCCAGTCCGCGCGGCATCTTCGAGCTGAAGTATTTTTTCGGCAGCCACGTCGCCACCGACAGCGGCGGCGAGGCGTCGAGCACGGCCATCCGCGCGCTGATCAAGCAGTTGATTGCGGCCGAAGACACCAGGAAGCCACTGTCCGATTCACGGCTTGCCGAGATTCTCGGCGAGCAGGGCATCGTCGTCGCGCGGCGGACGGTTGCCAAATACCGGGAGTTGCTTAATATCCCTCAGGTCAGCCTGCGCAAGACGCTATAGGGGCTTTGGCCAGGCGGCAAGGCGCCGGCGACACAACGACAAAGGAGAGCACATGAACCTCAACATATCCGGCCACCATATTGAAGTCACCCCGGCGATCCGCGACTACGTGACCGGCAAGCTCGACCGCGTGATCCGGCATTTCGACAACGTCACGAGCGTCAATGTGATCCTCTCCGTTGAGAAATTGCAGCAGAAAGCGGAAATCACGCTCCACGTCAAAGGCAAGGACATCCACGCCGACGCGGTGAATGGCGAC
Organism: Rhodocyclaceae bacterium; assembly: GCA_044230495.1. Lineage (GTDB taxonomy): Bacteria > Pseudomonadota > Gammaproteobacteria > Burkholderiales > Rhodocyclaceae > JADJEF01. The sequence goes on along the minus strand of JBGARB010000008.1, from coordinate 71,831 downwards.
CTCTACGCCAGCATCGACCTGCTGGTCGACAAACTCGACCGCCAGGTCGTCAAGCACAAGGAAAAGCTTTCGGATCACAGCCGCGACAAGCGCGCGACGACCGAATAGGCGTGCCGATCCGGGGGCGTGCGCGCGCTCTGCCCGGCGCTATACTCCGCGCCGTGTTTGCGCCCGCTCCCGTTCGACGCACCCTTCGCTGACGGCCCTTGGCGCCCCCGCACCGACCGCCGTCCACTCCCCCGACCTTTCATGAACCAGATTGCCAGCCTGCTGTCGGCGGACAATGTCGTTGCCGACCTGGACGCCAGCAGCAAGAAGCGCGTCTTCGAGCAGGTCGGCTTGCTCTTCGAGAATCACCAGGGCATCGCCCGCAGCACCGTTTACGACGCGCTGTTCGCGCGCGAAAAGCTCGGCTCGACCGCCCTCGGACTGGGCGTGGCGATACCGCACGGGCGCATCAAGGGACTGAAAGCCGCCGTTGGCGCCTTCGTGCGCCTGGCGACGCCGGTGCAGTTCGACGCGCCGGACGGCAAGCCGGTGAATCTCGTCTTCGTGCTTCTGGTGCCCGAAGCGGCCAACGACCAGCACCTGCAACTGCTCTCCGAGCTGGCGCAGATGTTCTCCACCCGCAGTTTCCGCGATCAGGTCGGTGCCGCCGCCGACGCACCGGCGATCCACGCCTTGTTCGCGAGCTGGCAGGAAAGCTGAACGCCCGTTCCCTTCGCGCATGCGCCGCCACCTGGTTGTCGCCGAGCTGTACGAACGCAATCGCGAGCGGCTCGGTCTGCACTGGGTGTCGGGCGACCTCAACCGCGAAATCGAAGTCCTCAGCGACAACATTTCGCCCGCCGACCTTGTCGGACACCTCAACCTGATCCATCCCGAGCGCCTGCAGGTCATCGGCGCACCGGAAATCGACTGGCTGGGCCGGCTGCCGGCCGAGCGTGCGCGCCATCACATCCAGGACGTGCTCGCCGGCCATCCGCCGGCGATCATCGTCGCCGACGGCTGCGCTGTCGTCGATGCCATCTGCGCCAATTGCGAAGCGGCCAATGTGCCGCTGTTCACCACCAATTTGCCGGCCGCGCACGTCATCGATGCCCTGCGCAGCTACGTCTCGCGGCATCTGGCCGAGACGGTCACGCTGCACGGCGTGTTCATGGATGTGCTCGGCATGGGCGTGCTGATCACCGGCGATTCGGGCGTCGGCAAGAGCGAGCTGGGGCTTGAACTGATCTCGCGCGGCCATGGCCTGGTCGCCGACGATGTGGTCGATGTCTCGCGCGTCGCGCCCGACGTGCTCGAAGGCCGCTGCCCGGAACTGCTCAAGGATTTCCTCGAGGTCCGCGGCCTCGGCCTGCTCAACATCCGCACCGTCTTCGGCGAAACGGCATGCCGGCGCAAGATGCGCCTGCGCCTGATCGTGCATCTGCAAAAGCCCACGCCCGGCGTGCCGGACGCCGCCCGGCTGCCGCTCGATGCGCAGGGCGAGGACATTCTCGGCGTGCCGGTGCGCCGCGTGACCATTCCCGTTGCCGCCGGCCGCAATCTCGCGGTCCTGCTCGAAGCCGCCGTGCGCGCGACCATCCTGCTGATTCGCGGCATCGACAGCATGCAGGAATTCCTCGATCGCCAGCAGGCCGCCCTCGACCGCGACAGCCAATGAATCTTCCGCAGCACCCACCCACCCCGAAGGAGATGCCCATGAACAAGCTGTTGATCGCCGCCGTCTCGTCGCTGTTCCTTTGTGCCAGCACCGGCGCGCTCGCCGATTGCGCGGCCCAGGCCGTCGGCAAGGATGGCAAGCCGCTGGCCGGCGCCGCCAAGACCGCGTTCATGAAGAAGTGCGAAGCGGATGCCGGTGGCGCCGGCGGCGGCTCGGGCTGCGAAGCCAAGGCCGTCAGCAAGGACGGCAAGGCGCTCGCCGGCGCGGCCAAGACCGCCTTCCTGAAGAAATGCGAAGCCGATGCCGGCGGCGCGCCTGCGGCGGCCCCGGCGGCCGCAGCCCCCGCTGCAGGCTCGGGCTGCGAAGCCAAGGCCGTCAGCAAGGACGGCAAGCCGCTGGCCGGCGCCGCCAAGACCGCCTTCCTGAAGAAGTGCGAAGCCGACGCCAAGGCCGCGAAGTAGCGCCAGCGGGCACCGGGGCGGCGCCAACCGCCGTCCCGCCACCACTGTAGTTTCAGGCCCTATGCAACCGGTTGCAATGCAATCGGTTGCATAGTACATTTCGCGGCATGTCGCTCGACCATGCCCTGCTTGTTTCGCTGCTCGAGAAGCCCAATTCCGGTTATGCGCTGGCCCAGCGCTTCGACCGCTCGATCGGCCATTTCTGGCACGCCACGCACCAGCAGATCTACCGCGTCCTGCAACGCATGGAGGCAGCCGGCTGGATCGTCGGCGAGGTCGAGCGCGGCGAAACCGCCCCCGACCGCAAGGTCTTCCGCGTCACGCCGGATGGCCGCACGGCGCTGGTCGAATGGCTGGGTGCGCCCGGCGAGATCGAGACACCGCGCTCGGCGCTGATGGTGCGCCTGCGCGGCGCCGCCTTCGACGATGCGGCGCGGCTGGTGCCGGAATTGCAGCGCCAGCGCGCGCGCCATGCCGAACAATTGGCCGCCTATCGCGCCATCGAAGCGCGCGATTTCGCCCAGATCCATTCGACGCAACACATGCTGCAACATCAGGTGCTCAAATTCGGCCTGGCCTACGAGCAAACCTGGATCGACTGGTGCGACGCCACGCTGGCGCGCATCGAACAACCCACCAAGGACGCCCCATGAACGCACCCGCCGCTCCCTTTCCGCACCTGCTCGCCCCGCTCGACCTGGGCTTCACGACGCTGAAGAACCGCGTGCTCATGGGTTCGATGCACACCGGCCTCGAGGACATCGCCGGCTCGCACGCGCGCATGGCGGCCTTCTACGGCGAGCGCGCCCGTGGCGGCGTCGGCCTCATCGTCACCGGCGGCTTCGCGCCCAACGAGGCCAGCATCGTCATGCGCGGCGGGCAGATCTTCAACAACGAAGCCGAGGCCGAGCGCCATCGCGTGATCACCGACGCCGTGCACGCCCACGGCAGCAAGATCTGCGTGCAGATCCTGCACACCGGGCGCTACGCCTATACCAAGAACCCGGTGGCGCCGTCGCCGATCAAGGCACCGATCAACCCGGTGACGCCGCGCGAGCTGACCGAGGACGACATCGCCCAGACCATCGCCGACTTCGCGCAGTGCGCGGCGATGGTGCGCCACGCCGGCTACGACGGCGTCGAGATCATGGGCTCCGAGGGCTACCTCATCAACCAGTTCATCGCCCGCCGCACCAACCACCGCAGCGACGGCTGGGGCGGCGCCTTCGAGAACCGCATCCGCTTCGGGCTGGAGGTCGTGCGCGCCGTGCGCACGCGCGTCGGTGCCGAGTTCATCATCATCTTCCGCCTGTCGATGCTCGACCTCGTCGAGGACGGCAGCACCTGGGACGAGGTCGTCGCGCTCGCCAAGGCCCTCGAAGCCGCCGGCGTGACGATCATCAACACGGGCATCGGCTGGCACGAAGCGCGCGTCCCGACCATCTATACCGCCGTGCCGCGCGCCGCCTTCACCGAAGTCACGCGACGGCTGATGGGCGCCGTGAAGATCCCGCTCGTCACCTCGAACCGCATCAATGATCCGCAGGTCGCCAACGACGTCATCGCCCGCGGCGATGCGGACATGGTGTCGATGGCGCGGCCCTTCCTCGCCGACGCGCATTTCGTCAACAAGGCCGCCGCCGGCCGTGCGGACGCCATCAATACCTGCATCGCCTGCAACCAGGCCTGCCTGGACCACATCTTCTCGATGCAGATGGCCTCCTGCCTGGTGAACCCCTTCGCCTGCCACGAACTCGACGTCGAGGTGGTGAAGACCGACGCGCCGAAACGGGTCGCCGTCGTCGGCGCCGGCATGGCGGGCCTTGCCGCCGCCACGCTGCTGGCCGAGCGCGGCCACGCGGTGACGCTGTTCGAGGCGCAGGATCGCATCGGCGGCCAGTTCAACTATGCCAAGGCGATTCCGGGCAAGGAGGAGTTCGACGAGACCTTGCGCTATTTCCGCACGCGGCTGGCAGATACCGGCGTCACGGTCCGACTCGGCCATCGCGCCACGGCCGCCGAACTGGCCGCCTTCGACCACGTCGCGCTGGCCAGCGGCGTCGTGCCGCGGCTGCCGACCATCCCCGGCATCGACCACGCCAAGGTGCTCGCCTACCCCGAGGCGATCGAGCATCCCGGGCGCGTCGGCAAGCGCGTGGCGCTGATCGGCGCCGGCGGCATCGGCTTCGACGTCGCCGAGCTGCTCACGCATCCGGGGGGAGATGCGCTCGACACCTACCGCAAGGAGTGGGGCATCGACGTGCACTACACCGGACGGCGCGGCGGCCTCGTCGAGCCGGCCATGCCGGCCAGCCCGCGCGAAGTCTGGCTGCTGCAGCGCAAGGCCACCAAGCTGGGCGACACGCTGGCCAAGACCACCGGCTGGGCCCGCCGGCTGCTGCTGCAAAAGCGCGAGGTGCATATGATCGGCGGCGTCGAGTACGTCCGCATCGACGATGCCGGCCTGCACATCCGCGTCAACGGCGAAGACAAGCTGCTGCCCGTCGACAATGTCGTGGTTTGCGCCGGCCAGGAAGCGCAGCGCGAGCTGGTCGCCGCACTGGAGGCGCAAGGCACGCCACACACGCTGCTCGGCGGCGCCGATGTGGCGGCCGAACTCGATGCCAAGCGCGCCATCTGGCAGGCCACCGAATTCGCCGTAGAGTTCTGATGGCGATGGATACCCAGGCCGCCCGCCAGGCGCTCGCCAACGCCGATTGCGTCGCCGATGCCGCGCAGGTCAGTGCCGCGCTCGACGCCATGGCGCAGGCGATCACGCGACAACTCGCCGACGCCGATCCGCTGGCGCTGGTGGTCATGAACGGCGGCCTCTTCGTCGCCGGACAACTCTTGCCGCGGCTGGCCTTTCCGCTCGAGACCGGCTATCTGCACGTGACGCGCTATGGCGACGCGCTCACCGGCGGCGGGCTCGAGTGGCGCGTACCGCCGCCCGCCGCCGCCGGCCGCACGGTACTGGTGATCGACGACATCCTCGACGAAGGCCACACGCTCGAAGCCATCCGCCGCCGGCTCGTCGAATCAGGCGCGCGCCAGGTGTTCACCGCCGTACTGGTCGACAAGCAGCACTGCCGCAAGGCACGCCCCGGCCTGCGCGCAAACTTCACCGGCCTCGAGCTGCCCGACCGCTTCCTGTTCGGATGCGGCATGGACATCAAGGGCTATTGGCGCAACCTGCCGGCCATCCACGCGCTGCGCGAGGCGTAGCGCGGCGCAAGCGCCGTGTCGCCACGACTGTAGTTTCGCTGACGCCGTGGGGCTTGCTACACTTCACCCATGACATCCGAAACGCTGACGCCACCGATCCGCCTGTTCCCCGAAGACGCGCCGCGCCTGCAGGTGCTGTACGCGCGCTGCATCGGCTACTTCCTGCGCGCCGACGGCCAGCCGCCGCGCGACACCGCCGCCGACGAAGCCTTCGTGGACGTTCCCGAGGGCCATGCGCGCGACCAGCTCGCGCTCTACGGCGTCTTCGCGCCGACCGAGGAGCTGGTCGCCGAGATGGAAGTGCTGGAGGGCTACCCGGATGCGCAGACGTGGTGGATCGGCCTGATGCTGGTCGACCCGGCCGCGCGGCGGCAGGGCATCGGCCGGCGCATGGTCGAATGGCTGCTGGCGCGCGCCACCGAGCGGCGCGTCGAATCGCTGCAGCTCGGGGTCCTCGACGTCAATCTCGAGGCCCGCCGCTTCTGGGAGAACATGGGTTTCACCTGGCTGCGCAGTACCGAGCCGCGCCGCTTCGGGCAGCTCGAGCACGTCGTGCACGTGCTGGCGCGAAAAGTCTGACTGCTACAATCGACGGCCATCCACACCCGGCGGGCGAAGGCCTGCCGCCGGCGCCATGCAACCCGACCGCAGTTCCGAACTCGCCCGCCTGCTCGACCAGCGCATCCTGATCCTCGATGGTGCGATGGGCACCATGGTGCAGCGCGCCGGGCTGGTCGAAGCCGATTTCCGCGGTTCGCGCTTCGCCGCCCACGGCAAGGATCTGAAGGGCAACAACGACCTGCTGGTGCTGACGCGCCCCGATGTCATCGGCGACATCCACGCCCAGTACCTCGCTGCCGGCGCCGACATCATCGAGACGTGCACATTCAACGCCACGCGCGTCTCGCAGGGCGAATACGGCCTGGCCGACCTTGCCTTCGAGATCAATGTCGCCGCCGCACGTCTGGCGCGACAGGTCGCCGATGCGCATTCGACACCCGCCAGGCCGCGCTTCGTCGCCGGCGCGCTCGGCCCGACCTCGCGCACGGCGTCGATTTCGCCGGACGTGAACGACCCCGGCGCGCGCAACGTCGACTTCGACACGCTCGCCGCCGACTACCTCGAATCGGCACGTGGCCTCGTCGAGGGCGGCGCCGACATCCTGCTGGTCGAAACGATCTTCGACACGCTCAATGCTAAGGCCGCGTTGTTCGCCATCGAGACCCTATTCGAGCAGATGGGCCGACGCTGGCCGCTGATGATCTCCGGCACGATCACCGATGCCTCGGGGCGCACGCTTTCGGGCCAGACACCCGAGGCCTTCTGGAACTCGCTGCGCCACACGCGGCCGCTGTGCTTCGGCCTCAATTGCGCGCTCGGCGCCAAGGAGCTGCGCCCGCACCTCGAGACGCTGGCACGTATCGCCGATTGCCGCGTCTCGGCCTATCCGAACGCCGGCCTGCCCAACGCATTCGGCGGCTACGACGAGACCCCGGCCCAGTTCGCCGACGAAATCGCCGACTGGGCGAAGAGCGGGCTCGTCAACCTGGCCGGCGGCTGCTGCGGCAGCACGCCCGACCACATCCGCGCGCTGGCCGAGCGGCTCGATGGCATCGCGCCGCGCCGTCCGGCCGCCACTGTGTTTTCGCTGCGGCTGTCCGGGCTCGAGGCCTGCAACATCGGCGACGACAGCCTGTTCGTCAATGTCGGCGAGCGCACCAACGTCACCGGCTCGCGGGCCTTCGCCAAGATGGTGCTCGAAGGCCGTTACGACGATGCCCTGGCCGTGGCGCGCAATCAGGTCGAGGCCGGCGCGCAGGTCATCGACATCAACATGGACGAAGGCATGCTCGACTCGAAGGCCGCGATGGTGCGCTTCCTGCATCTCGTCGGCTCCGAACCGGACATTTCGCGCGTGCCGATCATGCTCGATTCGTCGAAGTGGGAGGTCATCGAAGCCGGCCTGAAATGCATCCAGGGCAAGGGCATCGTCAATTCGGTATCGATGAAGGAAGGCGAAGCCGCGTTCCTTGCCCAGGCTCGCCTGGCGCGGCGCTACGGCGCCGCCATCATCGTCATGGCATTCGACGAGCAGGGCCAGGCCGACACCTTCGCGCGCAAGACCGCGATCTGCCGGCGCGCCTACGACCTGCTGGTCGCCGACGGCTTTCCGGCCGAGGACATCGTCTTCGATCCCAACATCTTCGCCGTCGCCACCGGCATCGCCGAACACGACAACTACGCCGTCGATTTCATCGAGGCGGTGCGCTGGATCAAGGCCAACCTGCCGCACGCGCACACCTCGGGCGGCGTCTCCAACGTGTCGTTCTCGTTCCGCGGCAATGAGCCGGTGCGTGAGGCGATCCACACCGTGTTCCTCTACCACGCGATCCGCGCCGGGCTGACGATGGGCATCGTCAATGCCGGTCAGCTCGGTGTCTACGACGCGCTCGATCCGGTCTTGCGCGACAAGGTCGAGGACGTGGTGCTCAATCGCCAACCGGGCGCGGGTGACGCGCTGGTCGAGTTCGCCCAGGGCGTCAAGGGCCAGGCGAAGGAGCAGGTGCAGGATCTGGCCTGGCGGCAATGGCCGGTGGACAAGCGGCTGGCGCATGCGCTGGTCAAGGGCATCACCGACCACGTGGTCGCCGACACCGAGGAATGCCGCGCGGCGCTCGCCGCCCAGGGCCAGCCGCCGCTCGCCGTCATCGAGGGACCGCTGATGTCCGGCATGAACGTCGTCGGCGATCTGTTCGGGGCCGGCAAGATGTTCCTGCCGCAGGTGGTCAAGTCCGCCCGCGTGATGAAGCAGGCGGTCGCCCACCTGATTCCCTACATCGAGGAGGAGAAGCGCCGCACCGGCGCCGCCGCCAAGGGTCGCATCGTGATCGCTACGGTGAAGGGCGACGTGCATGACATCGGCAAGAACATCGTCGGCGTCGTGCTCGGCTGCAACGGTTACGAGGTCGTCGACCTCGGCGTCATGGTGCCGGCCGAGAAGATCCTCCACGCCGCCCGCGAGCACGGCGCGCAGGCGATCGGGCTCTCCGGCCTCATCACGCCCTCGCTGGAAGAGATGAGTCATTTCGCAGCCGAGATGAAGCGCCATGCGCTGGGCGGTGAAAACGCGCTGCCGCTGCTGATCGGCGGCGCCACCACCAGCCGCGCACACACCGCGATCAAGATCGCGCCGCACTACGACGGCCCGGTCGTGTATGTACCGGACGCCTCGCGCGCCGTCGGCGTAGTGACGCGGCTGCTCTCGCCCGGCCTGCGCGAGGCCTTCGTCGCCGAAGTCGCCGCCGACCAGGCGCGCGTGCGCGAACAACATGCCAACAAGGCCGGCGTGCCGTTGCTGACGCTGGCCCAGGCACGCGAGCGGGCGCCACGCCTGGACCACGCGCCGGCTTATTTGCCGACCCCGCCGCGCCAGCCCGGCTTGCACGTGCTGCGCGATCTCGATCTGGCAACGATCGCGCGCTATATCGACTGGGGCCCGTTCTTCCAGACCTGGGATCTGGCCGGGCGCTACCCCGATCTGCTCGACGACCCGGTGGTCGGCGAGGCGGCACGCAACGTCCTGCGCGATGCGCAAGCCATGCTGCAACAGCTCATCGCCGAAAAGTGGCTCACTGCGCATGCCGTCTGCGGCCTTTTCCCGGCTCGCTCGCGAGGCGAGGACATCGAGTTCCTCGATGACGATGGCCGCGTGCGCATGACCTGGCACGGGCTGCGCCAGCAACAGGCGCGCCCCGACGGCAAGCCGCAGCAGGCGCTCGCCGACTTCGTAGCGCCGTCCCGCGGCGACTGTCGTTTGCCGGACACCGCCGGCGCTTCGACTGGAACGGCGCCGGACTACGCCGGCGCCTTTGCCGTCACCGCCGGCCATGGCATCGAGGCCAAACTCGCCGAATTCGCTGCCGCGCACGACGACTACCGCGCCATCCTGCTCAAGAGCCTGGCCGACCGCCTTGCCGAGGCCGCCGCCGAATGGCTGCACGAACGCGTGCGCAAGGAGTTGTGGGGCTACGCCGCTGAAGAGGCGCTCGACACCGCGGCCCTGATCGGCGAACGCTACGTCGGCATCCGCCCGGCGCCCGGCTACCCGGCCTGCCCTGACCACACCGCCAAGGGGCCGCTGTTCGCCCTGCTCGACGCACGCCGCCACGCCGGCATGGACCTCACCGAGAGTTTCGCCATGACGCCCGCCGCCTCGGTAGCCGGCTTCTACCTGGCGCATCCGCAGGCGAAGTATTTCGCCATCTCAAGGATCGGCCGCGACCAGCTCGAAGACTGGGCCGCGCGCAGCGGCCATACCATCGACGACGCCACGCGCTGGCTGGCGCCACTGCTCGGGTAAGATGAAGCATCCCTCACGTTCCTGCCGCTCGCTGCCCCCTGAAGGCGCGCATCATGGCCTTCGGACGGCCGAGCAGCGCTGAGACCATGACACCTGCGACCATCGCGATCGTCGACGACGCCGAAGTTCAACGGCGCATTCTCACGGGCCTGCTTGGCAAGCACTATCAGGTCGCCAGCTACGCCTCCGGTGAGGTTTTCCTGCGCGAAGGCACGGCCTGCGACCTGGTGCTGCTCGACATCGACATGCCCGGTGTCTCGGGTTACGACGTCTGCCGCCACTTGCGCATGCAGGATGCCACGCGCGAGCTGCCGGTGATCTTCGTTTCCGGGCACGACACGACGCCGGAACGCGTCGCCGCTTACGAAGCCGGTGGCGACGACTTCATCATCAAGCCGGTGGCGCCCGGCGAATTGCTGCACAAGGTCGAGGCCGTGCTGACGCATCGGCGAACGCTGGCGAAACTGGCGCAGAACGCGGCGAGCGCCTCCCGCGCGGCGGACGTTGCGCAGGCGAACGTCGGCGCGCTCGAGACGGCGCTGCAGTTTCTGCGCCGTTCGCTTGATGCCAAGGGCGTCGATGCCGTCGCCGACCTGCTGGTCGACTCCGTGCGCGAACTCGGGCTGCCGTGCGCCGTGCAGATCCGAACGCCGCAAGGCATCGTCGAACGCAATGCGCTTCCCTCGTCGGCACCGCTGCAGGCCTCGGTCATGGAGTCCATGCGCGGCATGGGGCGGGTGTTCACCTTCGGTACGCGCGGCATCATCAACCATGAACACGTGTCTTTGCTCGTCACCGATCTGCCTTCGCGCGACCCGGCGCGGCTGGAACGGCTGCGCGGCGAGCTGGCGATGCTCGGCGAAGCGGCAGCGGCACGCATTGAATCGCTGCTCGCCACGGCCCGCGCCGACGGCCTTGCCAACTCGGCGGCGCAGACGCTCGGCATGCTCGAGAAAGTGCTCTCCGACGCGGCGGCGCACACACGCGCCGTGCGCCGCCGCGGCCAGCAGCAGACGATGGAAATGCTCGACATGCTCGGCCGCATGATCGAAGGGCTGGACCTCAACGACCTGCAGCGGCAGACGCTGCATCACACCATCGAGGACGGCATCGAGGCGCTGGCGCATCTCAACGAGGAAGCGGCGCTCGCCGATGACCAGTTCGCGCAAGTCATCGCCCGTCTGCGCGCGATGAGCGCACACCCCTGAACCACTGACTGCGAACGGAGTACCGACCATGTCTGATGAATCCTCACCCGGCGACGGCTGGCTTTCGTTCGCGCAGGCCGTCGTTGCCGTCAAGAACGGCGGCACGGCAGCCTTCGCCGCGACGCCGGTATTCGGCGACGACGACGAGACCGCCGAAGGCGCGCGCATCTTCCTTGTGCTGCCCGACGAAGACGAAGGCTGGGTGCTGCGCTTCATTGCCGGACCGTTTTTTTCGGCCGCCTACGCCGCCAACGACATCATCCCCGCCGACGAAATTCCCGATCGCGTGCGTGATCTGCGTTTCCTGCCCACGCGCTGCGAGGTCGACTGGCTGTCCGACCAGATCCAGGTGCTTTTGGGCAAGCTCACGCAGGCAGCCGGCGTCGCCACGCAGCTGCCCGACTACGCTGCGCAGCCCTCCAAGAGCGCCGGCCCGCAAGTGGTATTCCCGGTGCATTTTCTAGGCCACGACAAGCCGCATTGAAGGTGGCTAATATTGGGGGAGAAAACGCCCCCGGAGCCACACCATGAACGACACGCCACCGCGCGGCACGCGCGCCCACATGCCCGACCTCGACTGGAGCCAGGTGCGCGAAACCGTGGTGATGCTTGAACTGTGCGCCGGCCAGATCGAAGGCGCGATGACCGACAGCAACCGCTCGGTCGAGGTGCTGACCGGCTCCTTCACCGCCATGGCCGACAGCATGGCGACCATCTCAGGCACGCTGGAACAGCTTCCGGACGCTGGCGCGGCCGGTGCGGCCAAGGGCGAGTTGCAGGCAGTGGCGCAAAATGTCTCCGGCATGGTGCATCAGGCCATCATCGCGTTCCAGTTCTACGACAAGCTGGTGCAGCGCCTGGCGCATGTGACGCATGGCCTCGCCGAACTCTCGGCGCTGGTGTCCGACAACGCCCGGCTGTTCAACCCGGCGCAGTGGCGCGCGCTGCAGGAACAGATCCGCTCGCGCTACACGATGCGCGAGGAGCAGGCGATGTTCGACGCGGTGATGAATGGCGTGCCGGTGAAGGACGCGCTGGAACAGTTCATGGCCGAGATGCACCGCAAGGCCGACGACGACATCGAACTGTTCTGAGGCCGGCGGGCGCCAGGCGTCAGGCGCCGTCCCGCCACCACTGTAGTTTGCCGCACGGGTAGGGCGTTGTCGCTTGACGGATAATCCGTCGCGAGCGCCGACAGGTCGGGGGCGCCAGGCGCACAGCAACCGGAATGCACTTGAGGTGCATGAGGATTGCGAGCACTGAGCAACCCCGAGATGTCAAGCGCAGCAGGATTTCACGGCAAGCGCTACACGCCCCAGACGACCGGCTTACCCTTCTTGCGCGCCCACTGCAGCAATTCCAGCAAGGGCGTGGCGCGCTGGGCGAGGCTGACGAAGGCGCGCTTGCCGCCCTCGCCTTCTTCGACCTGCGGGCGGGACTCGTCGTCCAACCCGGCGTTGCGTGCCTTGTCCTCGGCGATGGCTGCCTCCAGCCGCGCGATTGCCTCCGGCAACTGCTCGACCGTGACGATGCCCTTGTCATCGGGTGACTTGCCCATGATGTCCATCAGTCGCCGCGCCACGTCACCGAACATGATGACGTCGCCCGCCGCCTTTGATTGGAAGACGATCACGCTCACAATCCGTTCTCCTTGAGCCAGGTGTCGATCAATGCCGCCCCGTCCTGCCAATCGCGTTCGAGCATCAGGCCATGTCCCATCCCGGCGAGGATACGCGGTTCGACGTCGTAAGCGTGCGCCGTCATGTCAACCAGCGACGAAGGGATCAGGTGGTCGTGCTGTGCCCCGAGCACCAATAGCGGCGTGCGCTTCACCCGTCGCGTGTCGGGCAGGTTGAACAGGCTCATGTCCCAGATCGCGCGTTGCGATTCGCTCTGGCTCAGCCGGTAGTAGCGCTGCAGGTCGTCTTCGTCCACGGGCTGTGCGAACAGCGCCTCGCGCAAAGCCCGCGCGCTGGCGCCGGCACCGGCGAGCAGGCGGTTGAGTTCGCCCATCAGGCTGGGCTTGTTGAACATCAGATTGACCGCCGAGCCCATCAGGCCCTGCGGCGGCACGCTGCACATCAACACGGCAGCCGGCGCGTCGCGCCGTTCGAGGAACTTCTGCACGACGAAGCCGCCCATCGAATGCCCGACCAGCACCGGCGCCGTCGTGAATGTGTCGGCTACCTCGGCGACGTCGCGCACATAGTCGTCGATGGAAAAGCTGTCGAGCACGCGGCGCCCACGCGAACCGCCATGGCCGGACAGCGACACGGCGTGGGCCGGGTGCCCGGCAGCGGCGAACCAGTCGAGGAAGTGTTCTGCCCAGCACCAGGCGCCGGTATAGGCGCCGTGCACGAAGAGCACCGGCGTGCGGGCCTTGCCTGCCGGCAGGCGCGATATCAGCTCCAGGCGCGGTTCGCGGGCGTTCATCGGCGGCGTACCGCGCCGATCGCCGCCACCCGCGCCACGGCGATGCGCTGCGGAATGTCGGCGGCTTGCGCGCACTGGGCGGCCAGTTGCCCGGCATCGACGGACGCTGCCGCCGCCCGGCAGGCCCGCCAGGTCCCGCCGGCGGCGTAGGGCTTCTCCTGCCAGCCCAGCCGGCCGCGGAAATCCGCCTCGCAGGCGCCGAGAATCTGTTCGAAACGCTCCGGCCGGCGCAGCGCATCGCAGGCGACGAGCACCTTCAGGCAGGTGTCGTCGCGCAATTGGTCGATCTTGTGCATGTCGCCATGGTAACGCGCCGTCAGGCGCGCGACATCGCGGCAGTCGACGGGCACGCGCAGGCGTTCGCACAGCGGCGCGAGCAGATTCACGCTGCGCTGCTCGTGGCCGATGTGGCGAGGCAGCACGTCGGTCGGCGTGGTGCCCTTGCCGAGGTCGTGCGTCAGCGCCGCGAAGCGCGCGGCGAGCGGCAGATCGAGGCGCGCGGCCATGTCCATGACCATCATCAGATGCACGCCGGTATCCACCTCCGGGTGGTAATCGGCGCGCTGCGGCACGCCCCACAGGCGGTCGACCTCCGGCAGCAGGCGGGCCAGCGCACCGCACGCGCGCAGCGTCTCGAACATCCGCGCCGGCCGCGCCGCCATCAAGCCACGCGCGAGTTCCTGCCAGACGCGCTCGGGCACCAGCGCATCGACCTCGCCGTTGTCCACCATCCGCCGCATCAGCGCCAGCGTATCGTCCGCCACGGTGAAGTCGACCAGCCGCGCCGCGAGGCGGGCGACGCGCAGGATGCGCACCGGGTCTTCGGCAAACGCCGGCGACACATGACGCAGCACGCGTCGCTCGATGTCGCCCTGGCCGCCGAACGGATCGACCAGCGTGCCGTCCTCGGCCCGGGCGATCGCATTCACCGTCAGGTCGCGGCGCGCGAGGTCCGCTTCAAGCGTCACGTCCGTCGCGGCATGGAAGACGAAGCCGGCATAGCCGGGGGCGGTCTTGCGCTCGGTGCGGGCCAGCGCGTATTCCTCGTGCGTGCGGGGATGCAGAAAAACCGGGAAGTCCTTGCCCACCGGCACGTAGCCTGCGGCGACCATGGCCTCGGGCGTGGCACCGACGACCACCCAGTCGCGATCGCTGACCGGCAGTCCGAGCAGTGCATCGCGCACGGCGCCGCCGACGACGTAGCACTTCATGTCGATCAGTTCCTTGACGGGTCGAAGCCGACCGGCGTGTCGTCGGTATACCGCGCGCGGATGGCGTGCATCTCGTCGACGCCAGCGAGGAACGCCTCGACGCAGGCCGGATCGAAGTGACTGCCGGCGCCCTCTTGCAGGAAGGCGAGGGCGCGCGCCACGTCCCAGGCCGGCTTGTACGGACGTGGGGACGTCAGCGCATCGAAGACGTCGGCCACGGCCACGATGCGCCCGCTGTGCGGAATCGCCTCGCCGGCAAGGCCACGGGGGTAGCCGCTGCCGTCGAACTTCTCGTGGTGCGCATGCGCGATTTCGGCGGCAAGTTGCACCACCGGCGAATCGGAGCCGCGCAGGATCTCCCAGCCCATGGCCGCATGCTGCTTCATCACCTCGAATTCCCCGGGCGTCAGTTTGCCCGGCTTGAGCAGGATGGCATCGGGCGTACCGACCTTGCCGATGTCGTGCATCGGCGCGGCCTCGAGCAGCATGTCGAGTTCGTCGTCTCGCCAGCCCAGCCGGCGCGCAATCAGGCAGGAGTAGTGCGCCATGCGCAGAATGTGCGCGCCGGTCTCGGGGTCGCGGAACTCGGCGGCGCGTGCCAGCCGCGCAACCATCTCGCGCTCGCGGGCGCGGATGTGTTCCGTCGTCGCGCGGACTTCGGCCGCCAGCCACGAAGCGCGGTCGGCGAGCATGACGTGGTTGCGCCGCAGCGCGATGTTGTTCTTGACGCGGGAGTTGAATTCGGGGCGATCGATCGGCTTGGTCAGGAAGTCGTTGGCACCGACTTCCAGCGCCCGATAGCGGATCTCGTTGGTGTGGTCCGCGGTAATCATCAGGATCGGCACGTCTTCATGGCGCGGCATGGCGCGAAAGCGGCTGATGAACTCGATGCCGTCGAGTCCCGGCATCATGAAGTCGACGATCAGCAGGTCGACCTTGTTGTCGCCGCACCAGTCGATACCTGCGACGGGATCGGCAAACTTGACGACCTGGCAGGATTCGATCCGCTTCATCAGGACCTCCATCAGCGTCAGGTTCACCGGCGCGTCGTCGACAATGACGACGCACGGCGTCCAAAGTTCTTCGCTCACGGAACTTCCTTTCGCTGGCGCAGCCAGACTTCGATATCGCGCGCCAGTGCGCGCACGTCGTCGGCCAGCGCGCTGGCCAGCGAACGATACAGCACGGCTTCGCCGGCCATCGCCGCCGTTTCGATGGCCAGTGCGCGCTGCGCCAGCGCGTCCGCACCGAACGCGGCCAGCGTGCCCTTCAGCGAATGGACAAGGCGGTGTACGGCGGCATGGTCGGCGGCCTCGGCGGTGCGCAGCATCGTCGCCAGGTCCTGTTCATAGCTCTCGAGAAAGGCCGGGCCGATGATTTCGCCGATCTCGGCATCCATTTGCGCCAGCCCCGCCGAAAAGTCGGCAAAGGGCGCCGCGGCAACGGCAGCAACGGACGGCCTTGCGCGTGCCTGCGCGATGGCCTCGAGCCGGGCCTGCAGTTCGGGCAGCTTGATCGGCTTGGACAGGTAGTCGTCCATGCCGGCGGCAAGACATGCATCGCGATCGCCCTGCATGGCATTCGCCGTGGTCGCGATGATCGGCAGTCGCGGCAGCCCGCGCTCGGCCTCGCGGCGACGGATCTCGCGCGTGCATTCGAGGCCGCCCATGACCGGCATCATCACGTCCATCAGGCAGACGTCGAAGCGCCGGCGTTCAAGCGCTGCCAGTGCCTCGACGCCGTTCTGCGCCAGTTCGTGCGCACAGCCCCATTTGTCGAGCATGCGCGCCGCCAGCCGTTGGTTCACCGGGTGATCCTCGACCAGCAGCACTTCGAGCGGCACCGGGACGGACGCGCCCGCACCGCCGTCCTCGCTTGGCGGGACCGCCGCCGCATGTGCCACCTCCAGCACCACGGAAAAGCGGAATTCGCTGCCTGCCCCCGGTGTGCTGCTGACATCGATGTCGCCACCCATCAGCGTCACCAATTGCCGCGAAATGGTCAGTCCCAGCCCCGTGCCGCCATAGCGCCGCGTCGTCGTGCCGTCGGCTTGCGCAAAGGCCTCGAAGATCAACGCCAGCTTGTCCGCGGCAATGCCGATGCCGCTGTCGCTGACGCAAAAGCACACGCGACGCCGATCGTCGGCCTGCGTCGCGACCTCGACACGCACGCCACCCGCTTCGGTGAATTTGATCGCGTTGCCGACCAGATTGACCAGCACCTGGCGCAGCCGGCCGGGATCACCAATGACCTGCGTCGGCACATCCGCGCCGACTGCAGTCTCGAGCGTCAGCGTCTTCTCCCGCGCGCGCAGCGCGAGCGGCTTGAGCGTCTCATCGAGCATCGCGCGCAGATCGAAGGGAATCCGCTCGATGGCCAGCTGTCCGGCCTCGATCTTGGAGAAGTCGAGGATGTCGTTGATGACGGTCAGCAGCGCGCGCGCCGATGAACGCACGACATCGAGATACTCGCGCTGCTCGCCGCTCAATGCGGTGTCGAACAGCAGATCGGTCATGCCGATGACGCCGTTCATCGGCGTGCGGATTTCGTGGCTCATGTTGGCGAGGAACTCGCTCTTGGCGCGGCTGGCCGCCTGTGCCGCATCGCGGGCCCGCGCCAACGCGGCCTCGGCGTTCTTTTGCGCCGTGATGTCGGTGCGGATGGCGATGTATTGCCGGGGCAGGCCGTCGGCACCCGACAGCGGCACCAGCGTGGCCGACACCCAGTAGAGCCCGCCGTCCTTGGCGCGATTGCAGATTTCGCCGTTCCACACGCGGCCGTGCGAGATGTTCTCCCACATCTGGGCGTAGAGGCTGTCGTCGTGGGCGCCTGATTTGAGGATGCGATGGTTCGCGCCGAGCAGTTCCTCGCGCGCATAGCCCGAGATGTGGCAGAAACGGTCGTTGGCGTAGGTGATCATGCCGTCGACGTCCGTGATGCTGACGATCGCATGTTCGTCGAGCGCGGATTTCAGGTTGTCGAGCAGCCGGCGCTCGTCCTCGCGCCGGATGGCGATTTCGCCGACCAGTTGCGACAGCGACTCGAGCGTGTCGGCATCGCGGGCCGCGGCGGCCGCGCCGTCGGCGCCAAGCAACGCGGCGACCGTGGCGCGCAGCGACACGGCGGTGCGCTGACGGGCTTCGAGGTCGGCACGCAGGTGATCATTGGCCGCCGTGAGCTCCGCCGAACTGAGCTCGAGGCTGCGCGTGCGCAATGCGAGGTCGCGATCGTTCTGCTCGTAGGTCGCGCCGACTCGTTCGACAAACGCCGGCAGCGCATCGAGCAGCGTGCGGATGCCGGCATCCTCGCCCGCCTTGCGCGCACGGTCGCGCAAGGCCTCGAGCTCATCGGGGCCGTCGATGCCCAGTGTGCGCTTGAGCTGACGTTGCAGGGCCTTGTGCATGGCGCGGGTCGCGATCAGGCTTCGCCGATCCGTGTGATCGTCATCGTTTGATTGTGCAGCCGGCAGCCGACGCCGGGCGCCGACGGGCTGATCTCGCCGTAGGAATAGAAACCCGTACGCCGTGTGCCGCGTCCGAGCACCTCTGCCACGGCTTCCACCTCCTCATCGACACGGTCACCCATCACCAGCTTGCGCCCGACGCAACTGACGAGCACGGCGAGGTTGCCGGCGCCGGCCGCCGGGGCCATCGCCTGGGTGGCATCGGCGGCGGCCTCGGCACCGTCGATCAGCCGATCGGTGCTCGCATGCATCAGCTTGAGGTAGCCGCCGGGCTCGATGGCACCTGCCAGCGTCAAGCTGCCGGCTGCCTCGTCCACGCCGAGGATGGTGCGGATCAGGCCATCGCCGCGCTGGTCGCTACCGAGCATCGCGAACGGAAACAGCAGGCCGGAGGCCGGCAGCTGGCTGGCATACTCGCCGAGGTATTTCTTGTAGATCGCCAGCGCCGGTTCGCCATCGAGTTCGAACAGCACGTTGCCGTCGCAGCGCGTCACCTTGCGTGCCGGGCCGAATGGCTGCCAGCCGCCGAACGAACCGTGCGCATGGCGCAGTCCTTCACCGCGAAAACCGACAGCCGCCACGATGCGTTCGCCGACCCCATGCGGACCGAGCGTCCAGGTGCGCTCGAACGCGCCGCCATCGCCGGCCAGGCCGCCGGTGATCGGCACTGCCTGGCCCAGTACCGATGCCATGCCGTCCACCAGCGCCGTGCCGTTGATCGCCACGCCCGGGCCGAGCACCATCACTGCGCGCGGTACGCCATCGGCGCACAGTTGCGCGCCAAGCCGCTCGCCGGCGGCAAACGAATCGTCCATGGTTTCCAGCGCCGTCTGTGCTGCGGTCGGGTGGACCTTGCTGAACCAGACGGCGGTGACGATGCAGCGGCCGTCGCTGACACCGGCGGGACCGATCTCGCCGGCGGTCGAACAGCCCAGCGTCACGGTCGCCGGGAATTGCGTCCGCCATGACGCGGCGCGCGCGCCGTCGGCGAAAAACGAGAGATGGCCGAATACCAGCAGCCACGACGGCTTGCCGGCGGCGAGCGGCGCCAGGGCCGCCGTCATGCCGGCGGCATCGAGTGTCCCGTCGAGCACGAGTTGTTCGATCCGCATCAACGCTCCTGTCGCGCCCCCCGGCGCCAGGAGCGCGATACTAAACGCTGCGCGGCGGGCTCAGGTAGCCCGGCGCCACGGTCTCCAGCGGCATCGCGACGCGGCCGAACGGCAACGTGCTGCCGGCCGGGCACACCGACGGCACGCGCATCGAACGCAGGTTGTCGCGCGTCATCGGCGGCACCGGCAGGCGTTCCATCGCCAGCGCCTGCAGCCAGGCGACCGCGTCCGGCAAGGGCACGACCAGTCGCGGATGGCCGGCCAGCCTTGCCGCCAGCGACACCAGCGCGCGCAGGGCGTATTCGCGCGGCCCGCACAGCGAATACGCCTTACCGATGCTTTTCGGACGCGCCAGGCACTCGACGGCAATGGCTGCAACATCTTCGACCCACACCGGCGCGAAGCGCGCATTGGCACCAGCGAGCGGGAAGAACGGCGCCACGCCGGCGAGACCGGCAAACAAGGTCAGGAAGGAATCGCCGCGGCCGAAGATCACCGACGGCCGCAGGATCGTCAGATCACACCCGGCTTCACGCAACGCATTCTCGCCGGCGGCCTTCGAGCGCAGGTAACCCGACGGTGCATCGGCGTCCGCTGCCAGCGCCGAAACATGCACGACGCGGCGCACGCCCAGGCGGGCCGCCACCTTGCCGATCAGGCGCGGCAGCGCCACATGCGCTCGCGCGAAACCGGCGCCGTAAGGCTGGCCTTCACCGCCATGCAGGATGCCGACGAGGCTGATGACGGCATCGCAGCCGGCCATCAGGCGCGCCAGCGTCGCCTCGTCGTGCACGTCGGCGGCGATGACGCGTGCGCCCGGCAGCACCGAAAGATCGCGGGCGCGCATCGGTCGGCGCGTGGGCAGGATCAGCTCGGGCGGCGAAACGACAGTTGCAGCGAGACGGCGCGCGATCGCCGCGCCGAGAAAACCCGTACCGCCGACGAGCAATATCCGCATCAGCGCCACCCGGCCGTCCGCAGGCGCTGTGCCGCCCCCTCGGGGGGCAGCGAACGCAGTGAGCGTGGGGGTCGTTTCATCAGCGCCGCCCGGCCGTCCGCAGGCGCTGTGCCGCCCCATCTGGGGGCAGCGAACGCAGTGAGCGCGGGGGTCGCTTCATCTTACGGCAGCGCCGCGTCCTCGGCATTGACCGCCCGCCGCGGCGGCACGACGCCGAGCAGCGACTTGAGCGACTGCGGCCGGCCCTCGAACAGGGCCTTGTAGTAGGCGGCATTGTTCATGACGTTCTTGACGTACTGCCGCGTCTCGTTGAATGGGATGGTTTCGGCATACACCGCGCCTTCCAGCGCGCCTTCCGCCCGCCAGCGGCGCGCGCGTCCCGGCCCGGCGTTGTAGGCCGCGGACGCCAGCACCGGGTGGTTGTCGAGCGAATCGAGCACCAGCCGAAGGTAATGCGTGCCCAACGTGACATTGGTGTCCAGCTGGTCGAGCGCATCGCGGCGGTAGCCGGGCAGCGCGATCTTCTTCGCCACCCACTTGGCCGTGGCCGGCATGACCTGCATCAGGCCCTGCGCGCCGACACGCGAGCGCGCCTGCGTGATGAAGCGGCTTTCCTGCCGCAGCAGGCCATATACCCACGCGTCGTCGAGCGACAGCGCAGCCGCGCGCGGCCGCACGGTGTCGCCGTAGGGCGCCAGGAAGCGCAGGCCGAAGTCGTGTTCGTCGCGCGTGCGGATCGCCGTGTTGATGGCGCGATCCCATATCTGCGCCGCGCGCGCCACCTCGGCGGCGGCCAGCAACTGCCGGTCGTCCATGCCGCGCGTGGCGAAAGCCCATTCCTTGACGCCCTCGTCGCGCTGGTCGGCACGGAACAGCGCCAGCGCACGGCGCACGCCCGGTCTCGCCTCGGCGGCTTCGATCTCCGCGCGCGAGCTGCCCATCGCGCGTCTGGGCGGATCGATGGCGCGACCCAGTTCCTCGGCGGCCAGGCTGCCGTAGAAGTCATGCGCGCCGGCGATGCGCGCGAAGGCGGCTTGCGCTTCCTCGGCACGCCCGAGGGCAGCCAGCGCGCGGCCCTCCCAGTAGGTCCAGTCGGTTTCCTCGGCCATCGTCGGCGGCATGGCCGCGACCGCCATGCGCACGCCAAGCCAGTCGCCCCCGCGCAGCGCCGCGCGCACGCGCCAGGCCATCTGCTCGCGCGTCAGCACGGTCTGCTCCGCCTTGCCGTACCACGCCACCGCCTGCGGCAGGTGCTGCAGCGCGCCGGCCGTCGCCACCTGGCCCCAGCCGTATCCGGCCTCTTCCGGGCCGAATCGCTCGGCCAATCCGGCGAACCGGCGCGCTGCGGCGTCGGCATCGGTCGCGGCAAGGCGGGCGATGGCGAACAAGGCCAATTCGCGTTGCGTGCGGTGCGACGCCCAATTGGCGGGCAAGCGATCGAGCCAGCGCTGCGGCGCGCCCGCGATGCGCTCCAGATCGGCGGCGTAGGCGCGTCGCTGCGCTTCGCCCAGCGGCAGCCACGCGAGCGCTTGCGCGGCCGTGCGCAAGGCCTTGCGTTCCTGCGCGCGACGCACACGCTGCCACACCGTCGCTTCGTCCAGCGCACCGGCGGCGGCCAGGCTGGCCTGCACGTCGTCGCAGGCGGGCGGCAGATCGCGCCCTTCGACGAACAGCACGGCGACGTCGTGCGGACGCCCATCGATGCGCGCGGCATGGCAGCGCAGCTCGACATCGGGATCGACGAGCGACGGCCACACCGCGCGGAACTTCTCCGCATCGTTCTTCGCGGCCAGCCAGCGCAGCCAGTCGGCGCGCATGCGGTTGCCCAGCCAGGTGCCTTCCTCGCGGCCGATGAACGCCTCGACGCCTTCGTCGCTGTCGCGCTCGTCCAGTTGCAGTGCCAGCCGCCAGTAGTCCGCCCACGGTTGCAGGATGTGTCCGTCGAGGCGCTGCGCGGCACGCGCCAGCCGCACCGGCTCGCTGCGGCGGAAGGCCTCGCGGGCCTCGGCGAATGCGGCGTCGGCGTTGTCCGCAAAACACAGTCGCGGCGAGACGGCGGCAAGCACGATCAGGCCGATGGCGAGAAGGCGGCGGTGGGTGGGGTTCTGGTTCATCATGGTCAGGTTTCCACCATATCACATGGCCATCCGCGATGCCGCCCGATCTGTCGGCACAAGCCGACGTTTTTCGCAGCGATTTGCGCCGCGCCTGCCTCGCCGCACGGTCGGCGCTGCCACCGGCGCAGCGTGCGGCGTACACGGCCGGGCTGGCCGCGCACCTCGCCGGCTGGTTCGCCGACCGCGCGCCGACGACGTTCGGCTTCTGTCTGCCGCATCGCGACGAGCCCGACCTGGCGCCCCTCGCCGCCGCGCTGGTGGAGCGCGGCTGGCGTGCGGCGGTTCCGGTTGTCGTCGAGTCCGCCGCGCCGATGGTGTTTCGCGCGTGGACGTCCGATGCCCCGTTGGGGGCCGACCGCCACGGCATCGCGATTCCGCTGACGACCGACGTCGCGACGCCCGATGTCCTGCTGATGCCGGTCGTCGCGGTTGACGCGGCCGGCTACCGCCTTGGCTACGGCGGCGGCTATTTCGACCGCACGCTGGCCGCCCTCGACCCCCGCCCGCTGTGCATCGGGGTCGGTTTCGAATGCGCGCGCGTCGCCGATATCCGGCCGCAGACGCACGACGCGCGGCTCGACTGGATCGCCACGGAAGCCGGCCTTTCGCGCTTTGCTTGACGCGCTCCGCCCGCGCCCTGATGATGGCGGGATTCGAAGGAGGAACCGCTTGACGCCGCAAGACCCTGTCGCCGACGTGGACCCGGAGCTCGAGGAATGCCTGGCGCTGTGCAATGCCGCGCTCGAACTGCCGGATGCGGAGGTCGGCAGCGCGTTGGGGCGGGCGGTTGCGGCGCTGCTCGACAGCCCGCTCGGCGAGCTGCTCGCCGAGCCGCCCGCCGACGATGACGGCATTGCCGCCGCGGCGACGCACGAGGCGACGACCTTCGGCTGGCTGGCGGTGGCCGGGCGCGCCCGCCGCTATGACGACAACGACCGGATCGTGCTCGAAGCCGTGGCACGCTTCGTCGGCTGGCTGCTGTTCTCGCGTCGCCAGCAGCGCGTGGCCATCGTCGCGGCACAGGAAAATGCCGCCCGGCTGAAGTTGCATTCGCAGATCTTCGAGCTGGCCGACGAGGCGCTGGTCATTGCCGACGCCTCGAACACCATCGTGTCGGTGAACCCGGCGTTCTGCGTCATGGTCGGTTACCGCGCCGACGAACTGCTCGGCCAGCCGCTGTCGATGTTTCATTGCGCGCGCCACGAGCTGTCGTTCTACGTCACGATGTCCGAAACGGTCCGCCGCAACGAGCGCTGGAAAGGCGAGCTGTGGACGCGGCGCAAGGATGGCGAGATCTTTCCCGTCCAGGCGATGTTCGGCGGCATGCGCGATGCCGACAGCGGCCGCGTCAGCCACGTGTTTTTCATCGCCACCGACATCACCGAACGCAAGCGGGCGGAAAGCAGCATCCACCGCATGGCCTACTACGATGCGCTGACCAACCTGCCCAACCGCACGTTGTTCCTGCGCCTGCTCGACCAGGCGTTGCGCGAATCGCGGCGGCGCGAGACGCGCGGCGCGGTGTTGTTCATCGACCTCAACCGCTTCAAGCCGATCAACGACACGCTCGGTCACGCCGTCGGCGATCTGGTGCTGCAGGAAGTCGCCGACCGCCTGCGCAACAGCCTGCGCGGCGCCGATGTGGTGGCGCGGCTGGGCGGCGACGAATTCGTCGTCGGCCTGTTCGAGATAGAGGACGACAACGCCATCGACTTCGTCGCCAACAAGCTGCTTTCCGCACTGCAGCCGCCGGTCATCGTTGCCGGCCGCGAGCTGGCGGTCGGCGGTGCGATCGGCATCAGCACCTGGCCGGATGATGGCGACGACACCGAAACGCTGCTGCGCCTGGCGGACATCGCGATGTACCGTGCCAAGGAAACCGGCCCCGATGCCTACGTGCGTTTCTCGCGCGACATGGACCAGATCGCCGTCGAGCGCCTGAGCCTCGAGGCTTCGCTGCGGCGGGCGATCGAGCGCGGCGAACTGCTGCTGCACTATCAGCCGAAGGTGTCGCTGAAGACCGGCCGCATCGTCGGCGCCGAGGCGCTGGTGCGCTGGCAGCATGGCGAGCGCATGGTACCGCCCGGCGAGTTCATTCCGCTGGCCGAGGAAAGCGGCTTGATCGTGCAGATCAGCCACTGGGTGCTGGAGGAGGTCTGCGCGCAGGCGCGGCGCTGGCTGGAGGCCGGCATGCCCGAACTGCGCATCGCCGTGAATCTCTCGGCGCGCGATTTTTCGCCGACGCTGCCGCAGCGCGTGATGAGCGTGCTGTCCGGGCAGAACCTGCCGCCGGAATGGCTCGAACTGGAGATCACCGAGGGCATGTTGATGAACCGCACCGAGGCGGTGATCGCGATGATGGACGAGCTGGCGCGATCGGGCCTGCGGCTGGCGCTGGACGATTTCGGCACCGGCTATTCGAGCCTGTCGTACCTGAAGCGCTTCCCGATCCACACGCTGAAGATCGACCGCAGCTTCGTCATCAACATCCCGCAGGACAGCAACGACTGTGCGATCGCCGGTGCCATCGCCGGCATGGCCTCGAAGCTCGGCCACAATGTCGTCGCGGAAGGCGTCGAGTCGGAAGCGCAAGTGACTTTCCTGCGCGAATCGGGCTGCGACGAAATCCAGGGCTACGTGTTCTCGCCGCCGCTGCCTGCGGCACGCTTCGAGGCGCTGGTGCGCGAGAATCTCGCCAAGTACGCCGACGAGCCATGAAGCGCCGTGCCACCACCACTGTAGTTTGCCGACCATGACCGCACGCGTTGCCCTCGTTACCGGCTCTTCGACCGGCATTGGCGCCGCGCTGTGTCGCGAGCTGGCCAGGCGCGGCGTGCGCGTCTTCGCCACCGCGCGGCGCATCGACGCGCTGGCGCCGCTGGCGGCGGCCGGCATCGACACGCTGGCGCTCGACGTCAACGACGATGCGGCCATCGCTGCGGCGATGGCGCATGTCGAAGCGGCCGCCGGACGGCTCGACCTCCTCGTGAACAACGCCGGCTTTTCGCAGGTCGGCGCCGTAGTCGACCTCACGCGCGACGACCTGCGCGCGCAATACGAAACCAACGTCATCGCGCCCGTCGCGGTGGTGCGCGCCGCGCTGCCGCTGTTGCGCGCTGCCGTGGCGCATGAGGGCCACGCCGTGCTGGCGAATGTCGGCAGCATCGTCGGACTGTTCACGACACACTTCGCCGGCGCCTACTGCTCCAGCAAGGCGGCCATCCATTCGCTGACCGACGCCCTGCGCATGGAGCTCGCGCCCTTCGGCATCCGCGTCGTCAGCGTGCAGCCCGGCGGCGTGCGCTCGGCTTTCGGCGATGCCGCTCAAGCGCGCATCCGGCTGCCGGGCGATTCGTTGTTCGGCGGCGTGGCCGAGGGCATCCGCAACCGGGCGCAGGCCGGCCAGCAAGGCGCCATGCCGGCCGAGATCTTCGTCGTGCCGGTCGTCGATGCGCTGCTCGCCGCCCATCCGCCGGCTGTGGTGCGCGCCGGCACGAACAGCACGCGCCTGCCGCTGCTCAAGGCGTTATTGCCGCGCGCGCGCTTCGATGCCATGCTGTCGAAACGCTTTGGCCTCACGCGCTTGGAACCATGACCGACTTCCTCTTCACGTTCGATTGGGTCGGCCTCTGGGGTGCACACGCCCGCACCTTCCTGTGGGCGGTCATCGCCTTCACGCTGCCGGTCTTCGCGCTGCCCCTGTTCTTTGCCCCGATGCAATGGGCGAAGCGCTTCGGCTGGCCATTGCCGGCGGACACGGCCGGCTACAACCTGGCCTTGTACTTCGGCCGTTGCGTCGGTGCCTTCGTGCTGATCGTCGAAGCGCTGATGCTTCGCGCGGCGTGGAACGGCACTGCCCTGGTCTTCACGTTCCAGGTGCTGCTCGGTGTCGCGGCGCTGATGGTCTGGGTGCACGTTCTCGGCGCCTGGCAGCGTCGCCAGCCCTTGTCCGAAACGCTGGAAATCGGCATGTACGGCGGCATGGGATTGCTGGCGCTGCTTTTCCATCCCCGTTGAGTCCGCGATGCGCATGTCGATCTTTTCCCGTCTTGCCGCCGCGCTGCTGGTCACGCTGATCTTCGCGTTCACGCCGGTCGCCGGCGCCGAAGGACCGGCGCAAACCTTGCGCGTCGGCGTCTTCCAGAACGAAACGAAGATCTTTTACGAGGGCGGCATCGCCAAGGGCATCTTCATCGATCTGCTGGAGGCGATCGCTGCCGAAGAACACTGGCAGATCACCTACCAACCGTGCAATTTCGCCGAATGTCTGACGATGCTGCGCGCCGGGCAGATCGACCTGTTGCCGGACGTGGCGCTGACGGCGGAGCGCGCGAACACGCTGGACTTCCATACCGTCGCCGCGATCAGCAGCTGGAGCCAGGTGTTCGGTCGCCCCGGCGAACTGCCGACCACCGCGCTGGATCTGGCCGGCAAGCGCCTCGTGGTGCTCAACGGCAGCCTGACGGCGGAGACGGCGCAAAGCATGCTGACCGGGTTCGGCATCGATTTCGTGCTGATGGAGGTCGCCACGCTGCCCGAAGCCTTCGCCATGGTGCGCGATGGCCGCGCGGACGCGGTCGCCGCCAATTTCTACTATGGCGCGGCCAACGCGCCGAAGTACGGTCTCGTCGAATCGACCATCATGTTCGGCCCCAACCGCAGCTTCTTCGCCACCGGCAAAGGGCGTCATGCCGAGGTGCTGGAAGCCATCGACCGCCACCTGCGCGTCTGGCGCGATCAACCCGATTCACCGTATGCGCAAACCCTGAAGAAGTGGATCGGCGCGGGCGCGCGTGCTGGCTCGCCGCTGCTGTGGCAGGGCATCGCGCTGCTCGGCCTGCTGCTGCTCGGGGCGCTCATCGCGCTGGCGGTATTCCGCCGCCGCATCGACCTTGCCGTGCGCGATGTCGAAGCGGCGCGGGCGCATCAGCAGGCGATGCTCGATGCGGTACCCGATCTCCTGTTCGACATCGATACCGAAGGTCGCTACCGCGGCTTCCATTCACCGCGCACCGACCTGCTGGCCGCGCCGCGGGAGGCCCTGATCGGCCGCACGATCGATGACGTGCTCGACGCGGACGCCGCCGCCACCTGCCGGCTGGCGCTCGCCGAAGCCGCCGCCACGGGTCGCGCGTCCGGCTACGAATACGCCGTCGATCTGCCGCAGGGCAGGCGCTGGTTCGAGCTGTCGGTGTCGCGCAAGGCTGCCGTCGGCGACGAGGCCGGGTTCATCGCGCTGGCGCGCGACATCACCGACCGCAAGCGCGCCGAGGATGACCTGCGGGTGGCCGCGATTGCCTTCGAATCGCAGGAAGGCATGTTCATCACCGATGCGAAGGGCATCATCGTGCGCGTCAACCGTGCGCTGTCCTTCATCACCGGCCACGCGGCGGACGCCGTCGTCGGCCGCGAAGCCGGCAGCTTCGACGATGTGCGCCATGGCGAGGCTTTCCAGCAATCGCGGCGCGACGAACTGCTGCGCACCGGCAAATGGCAAGGCGAGGTCTGGCATCGGCGCGCCGACGGCAGCGTCTGCCCCGACTGGGTCACCGTGACGGCCGTGCGCGACGACGCCGGGCGCACGACGCATTACGTCGGCACCTTGACCGACAACACCTTCCGGCGGCAGGCCGAGGAGGAGATCCGTCAGCTGGCCTTTTACGACGCATTGACGCAACTGCCGAACCGGCGCCTGATGTACGACCGTCTGGCCCGCGTGCAGACGCATGCGTCGCGCTACAGCCGGCAGGGCTGCCTGATGCTGCTCGACCTCGACAACTTCAAGAGTCTCAATGACACGCTGGGCCACGACGTCGGCGACCAGTTGCTGATCGAAGTGGCGGCGAGGCTCAAGGAGTGCGTGCGCGGCGGCGATACGGTGGCCCGCCTCGGAGGTGACGAATTCGTCGTCATCCTCGACGACCTCGATGCCGGCGGCATGGCGGCGGCGCATGCCGAGGCGGTGGCGACGAAGATCCTGCAGCGCCTGGCCGAGCCCTACGATCTGGCGGTCAAACGCCCCGGCGGCGGCACGGCGCCGCGCCGCCACCACGGCTCGTCGAGCATCGGCCTGACCTTG
This sequence comes from Rhodocyclaceae bacterium, assembly GCA_044230495.1. GTDB lineage: Bacteria > Pseudomonadota > Gammaproteobacteria > Burkholderiales > Rhodocyclaceae > JADJEF01. The sequence continues at coordinate 43,538 of JBGARB010000008.1, read as the reverse complement.
TTCGACGGGCTGGAGCCGCCAGCCGACGAATTGCTCAAGCGCGCCGATTCGGCGATGTACCAGGCCAAGGGTGCCGGACGCGGCACCCTGCAGTTCTACGACCCGGCGATGCAGGCCGCGGCGCTCGCCCGCACGACGCTGGAAGCGGAATTGCGCATCGGCGCCGACAGCGGGCAGTTGCTGCTGCTGTATCAGCCGCAGTTCGATCGCGGCGGCCGCATCACCGGCATCGAGGCGCTGCTGCGCTGGCAGCACCCGACGCGCGGCCTGCTTGTGCCGCAGGACTTCCTTGCCATCGCCGACGACAGCGGCCTGATCCATGGCATCGGCCAGTGGGTGCTCGAAGCGGTCGCCGACCAGCTGGCGGCCTGGGCGCGCGATCCGCTGCTGGCGTCGCTGACCATGACCATCAACATCACGCCGCGGCAGTTTGCCCACCAGGAGTTCGCCGACGGCGTGCTCGCCGCGCTCGGGCGCGCCGACGCGCCGCCCGAGCGCTTGCGCCTCGATCTGGCCGAGGGCGTGCTTGGCCGCGACATCGAGGGTGTGGCGCGACGCATGCGGTTCCTGTGCGAGCATGGCATCGCCTTTGCGCTCGATGATTTCGGCACCGGCGTGTCGTCGCTCGCCGGGCTGCGGCGCCTGCCGCTCGATCGCCTGAAGGTCGACGCCTCGTTCGTGCGCGATGCCCTGCACGACGACAGCGACGCGCTCGTCGCCCGCGCCGTGCTGGCGCTGGGCCTGGCGCTGGGCCTGGAAGTCGTTGCCGAGGGCGTCGAAAGCGCCGCGCAGTACGAGTTCCTCGCCGCACAAGGCTGCCATGTGTTCCAGGGCAACCACTTGTGCCCGCCGCTCGATGCGGCGGGGCTCGCCCGCGAAATCGCGGCACGCGCGTCGCACTGACGCCGGGTGCGCACGGCAACCGCCGTGCCACCACCACTGTAGTTTGGGCCGACCGCGCCCGAAACGCCGCCCTGTGAATCCACTGAAATGCCGACGACCACGCCAGTCATCCGGCTTCATCACGCAATTCAAGGTCTGCCCGCAGCGCCGGAAGAAGAAGCTATATAAGTTGCAATAACTGCAATTCGTTGTTATAGTTTTGGCAACTAGTGCAGTTTTTGAACGATTCAGGGCTTCCATGAGCGAACTTTCCCACCCCTACCGCATCGCCATCGCCGATGACGATGCCTTCATGCGCGAGTTCATCGCCGACACGCTGCAGCCGGAATTTGCCGTGCAGACCTACGAATTCGGCCGCGGATTGCTCGAAGGCGTCCATGCCGAGCCGCCGGACATCATCCTGCTCGACCTCGAGATGGAAGACCTCGACGGCATCGATGTCTGCCTGCGTCTGAAAGCGGACACATCGTTGGCGGACATCCCCGTCGTGTTCGTCTCCGGGCACGACGAGCCGGAGCAGCGCGTGCTGGCCTACCAGGCTGGCGCCGAGGATTACGTCGTCAAGCCGGTATCGGCGGCGGAATTGCGTGCCAAGGTGCAGGTCGTTGCGCGACTCATCGAGGGACGCCGCGCGCTGCAGGCGCAATCGGCGCAGGCGCAACAGGTCGCCTTCGCGGCGATGACCAGCATGGGCGAGATTGGCGCCGTGATGGACTTCATGCGCTCGACCTTCGGCTGCCGGAACGCCGACGACCTGCTCGACCGCATTGGCGGTTATTACGCACAGTGCGGCCTTTCGGGCGGCGCGCAGTTGCGGGGCGACGATGGCCAGCACAGCCAGCTCTTCGGCGGCGCCGCGCCGCTGACGGAAACCGCGCTGCGCGGCATCGGGCATCTGGGGCGGATCGCCGAATTCAGCAATCGCCTGGCCATCAACTATCCGCGCTGCAGCCTGCTGATATCCAACCTGCCGCTGGACGACCCCGAGCGCTGCGGGCGGATCCGCGACAATTTCGCCTTGGTCGCCGAGGCCGCCGACATCCGCCTCGAGGCCCTGGATGCCGCCCGTCGGCTGGCCGGCATCGGTCACGAAGTGGCGGCGGCGGCGCAACTTGCGCAGGATGTCGCCGGCCGCTATGTCCGCGAAGCCCGCCACTATCACCAGGATGTCACCATGCTGCTCGACGGCCAGGCGGTGGCCCTCGAGCGCGCCTTCGTGCATCTGGGCCTGACCGAAGGCCAGGAAACGGCGTTGGTCGACATCGTCCGCGATACGGGACAGAAGGTCCTCGATGCCGCCGCCCCTTTGCAGAGTTTCGAGCGCGAATTCACCACCGTGGTCGACCGGCTGGCCGGCATCGACCGGATTGGCGTGACAAGGAGTACCGCATGAGCATGCAAGACGACGATCTGCCGGCGGAACCCGCAGCCGTACCGCCCGACAGCCTGACCACGCACGATGCCGCGCAATTGCTGGGCGTGTCGCCGGGCACGGTGCTGAACATGATCGAGCGTGGCCAGCTCGACGCGTGGCGCACGGCCGGCGGACACCGGCGCATCGCGCGCGCATCGTTGCAGGCCTATCTGGACCGGCAGCAGCCACCACGCCGCGCCGCGCCCGACGGCACACGCCGCCTGCGCGTGATGATCATCGAGGACGAGGCCTTTCAACGCACGCTGTATCGCGACCAGATCGAACACTGGGCACTGCCGATCGAGCTCACGCTGTGCGCTTCCGGACTGGAGGGCATCCTCGAAATCGGCCGGCATCCGCCCGATGTCCTGTTCGTCGACCTGCGCATGCCCGAGATCGACGGCTTTGCGGTGATCCGCCACCTGCGCGAAAACACCCGCTTTGCGCACATGGACATCGTCGTCATCACCGGACTCGACGAGGCACAGATCGACGAGGCGGGCGGCCTGCCCGATGACGTCACGACCTGGCACAAGCCGATCCCCTTTCCGCGCATGCGCGGCTACATCGAAGCGCGCCTGTCCTCCGTCCGGCGCAGCCAGACGTCATGAACCTGCAATCCCCCATCGATACCGCCGTCTTCGTCGCCCTTGCCGGCAACGACGCGGCCCGCATGTCCAAGCTCGCGGCGCTGTTCGAACGGACCGCCCGCGAAAGCGTCGAACAGATCGAACGGGCGCTCGCCGCCGACGACCTGCCGGCGGCGCGCCGCATCGCCCACAAGCTCAAATCCTCGGCGGCCTACGTCGGCGCCGAACCGCTGCGCAGCCAGGCCGAGCAACTGGAGCGCCGGACCGACCATCCGTCGTCGCCGGAGCGCCGCGACATCGCGCTGGCCATTCGCGCACGCTTCGATGCCGCCACCGTCGCCCTCGCCGCGCTCGCCGACAGTGGCCGCGCATTGACATGAAAGCACGCCATCATGCTGCTTGACGAACATGTGCTGGTCGTCGATGACGACGAAATGATCCTCGAGATCCTCAGCGACCAGATCGAAAGCCTCGGCGTCGGAACGGTACAAACCGCCACCAGCGCCGAGGAGGCATTGACCCTCCTGGGCCGCGGCGAAGCGGTCACTACGCTGATATCGGATCTGTCGATGCCGGGCATGGACGGCCCGAGTTTTCTCCACCAGCTGGCCGACATGGGCTGCCCGGCGCGCATCATCCTGATCAGTGGTGCACGGCCGGACATCCTGCAGAGCATCGGCGAACTGGGCCGTTCGCTCGGGCTGCGCATGGTCGGCTATCTGGGCAAGCCGGTGATGCCCGACGCACTGCGCGTCGTGCTCCAGCGTGCCACCGCCTCTACCCGTCCGGCGGCACCGGCCGGCCGCGCGCCGGCGCCGGTACTGGCGATGGGCGCCGAGCGTCTGCGTACCGCGCTCGAGTCGAGGGAAATTTGCCCCTGGTATCAACCGAAGGTCGATACCGACCATCTTCATGTCGTCGGCGTCGAGGCGCTGGCACGGTGGGCATTGCCAGACGGCACGATGATCAGCCCGGGCGAGTTCGTGCCCGTCATCGAGCGCGAAGGCCTTTCGCTGCCGTTGTTCTACTGCATGCTTGACCAGGTGCTGGCCGATCAGCGCCGCTGGCTCGCTGCCGGCTGGCCGATCAAGGCGTCGGTCAATCTGTCGATGGACTGCACGCACGACCTGGCACTGCCCGACGAGATCGAGCGGCGCATGGCGGCCGCGGGCATCCCGCCATCGCTGCTCGTCATCGAGGTCACCGAGAGCCGCCTGATGGCCGATCGCACCAGTTCGATGGAGACCCTCACGCGGCTGTCGCTGAAGGGTTACACGCTGTCCATCGACGATTTCGGCACCGGATACTCCAGCCTCGCCCAGCTCGCCGACCTGCCGTTCGGCGAGCTCAAGATCGACGCCCACTTCATCAAGCGCACGGGCCAGGACATCAAGGCCGACACCATCTTGCAGACCACCGTCACCTTCGGCCGCGGCCTGGGCATGGAAGTCGTCGCCGAAGGCGTCGAGCATTACACGCAGCTCGACCAGTTGCGCCGCTTCGCGACCCATGTCGTGCAGGGCTACCTCATCGCCAAGCCGATGCCGGCCACCCGTCTTGAGCATTGGCTGCGCGCCTGGCGGCCGGGCCTCGCCGGCATTGCCACCTGCACGCGGCCGCTGACGCTGCTGGTCGCCGACGACAGCGCCGCCATGCGCGCCGTCGTGGCGGCCGAGCTGGTCGAGCGCATGCCCGATCTGCACGTATTGCACGCCAATGGCGGCGCCGCAGCGCTCGAACTCGTCGAGCAGGAACACATCGACGTCGCCACGCTCGACTACCTGATGCCTGGCATCGACGGCCTGCAGTTGCTGCGCCGGCTGCGCGACCGCTGCCCGGCCGCACGCTACGTGTTGCTCACCGCGCATCCGTCCGAAGCCGTCGCGCGTGACGCCGTCGCCCTCGGCGCGCTGTATTGCCCGAAACCGCTCACCGATGTGCAGGCGGACCGCATCGTCCGCTACTTCAAGCACGAATAGCCCGGTACGCACACCATGGCCGACCCTGATCGCGTGCAAACACCCACCGACGAACCCGGGCCGCCGCTGGCTGACCCGTCCGCCGTGCCGGGTACGTTCAGCAACCTTGGCATCGCGGTGCTTTACGCCGCGGGGGCGGCGACGTGGATTCTCGTTTCCGACACGCTCACCGCCGCCATGTTCGGCAACGGCCAGGCGTTCGAACTGGCCAGCAAACTCAAGGGCTGGTTCTTCGTCGCCGTCACTGCGGCCCTGCTGTATTGGGTGCTCAACCACCGTCGCCGCGAACCGGGGCGATCCTCACGCATGCCCAAGCATGCCTACCGGATCGCCTTTGCCGTCGCCACGGCCGGTGTCATCGCACTGATGGCCTATGCGGCGCGCGTGTCGGTGGACCACCATGAGGAACTCGCCAACACGCGACTTGCGGCCTCCGTCCGTCTCGACGCCACGCGCATCGGTGAGTGGTTCCGCGCGCAAGCCTCCATGGTGCAATTCATCCACAACAACCGCCACTATGCCGATGCGGTTTCGCGCTGGGAACGCCAGCGTGATGATGCCTCGATGGCGTTTCTTCAGGAGCGCCTGACGATTCTCGCCAGGGCCGGCCGGTTCGAGGACGTGTCGCTGCGCGACGGCAGCGGCCGGGTCATTTTCTCGACGGCACGGCGAGGCACGGATTCTCAGGAGCTGGCTGCCGCAATCGACGCAGCCGCGCGCAGCGGCATGCCGGCGCGGCTCGGACCACAGGGCGGCGAGAACGGCGAGGTGCGCCTGGGCTACGTCGTGCCGCTGCCGGGCGAACCGGGGCATCGCGCCGTCGCGATCTTCGGCATGCGGCTGGCCACACCGCTGTCGCAGGTGCTGTCCGTCGCCTCCGGCGGCGCCGCGCCGTCAGAGCGCTTTCTGGTCGACAAGCAGTCGAACCTGACCCTGCGCATCCGTCAGGATGCGAACGGCATTGGTTTGGTATCCACCGACGACGCCGCCGACCGACCTTCGTTCCTCACTGACGAACGTCTCGCATCGGCTGAATTGCATCGTGCCGTCGACGCGCGATCCGCCCCTGTGCTGGTTGCGGCTTACCCGATCGAGACCACGGACTGGGTCCTGGTACAAACCGCGACGGTCGCCGGCGTCTATGCCGATGCCGACCACGAACTGGTGGCCATCGTGCTGGGCGGGCTGCTGCTGATTTTCGCTTTTGGCGCCGGGCTGATCGTGCTCGACCAGCGTGAACAACTGGTGCGGGCGAATCTCGCCCAAAGCGCCCAGTTGGCGCAACTGCAATCACTATCGCTGCTCAGCATCATCGCCGACAGCTCGCGCGACGCGATCTACGCCAAGGATCTCGACGGGCGTTACCTGCTGTTCAACGCCGCTGCCGCGAGACTGGTCGGAAAGCCGATAGAGGAAATCATCGGTGCCACCGACGACGCACTGTTTCCGGCAGAGGAGGTTGCGCGCCTACGTAAGGCCGATCATTCGGTGATCGACGGCGATGCGCCAATCGACACCGAGGAATCCGTATCCACCACGGACGGCCTGCGCACGGTACTCAGCACCAAGGCACCCTTGCGCGATGAACACGGCGTGCTGATCGGCGTGTTCGGCATCTCGCGCGACATCACCGAGCGCCGGCAGATGGAAGACCGGCTGCGCGAAAGCGAGGCGCGCTTCCAGTCAACGTTCGAGCATGCCGGCGTCGGCATCGCGCTCGTCGCGCCGGACGGTCGCATGCTGCGCGTCAATGCCAAGTTCTGCGAGATTCTCGACTTCGCGCCCAACGAGTTGGGCGAATGGCCGCTCGAACAAGCGGTGCAAGGCGACGATCTGGGCATCGGCGCCGAGCACTTGCGCCGCATTGCCGACGGCGAAATCGCCGAATACGAGGCCGAGAAGCGCATCGTCACGCGCAGTGGCCGGGACGTATGGCTCGCCGTCAATGGATCGGCATCCCGTCGCGACGACGGCACGCTGGATTCCTACATCTGGGTCATCAACGACATCAGCGATGCCAAGACCGCGCACGCCGCGCTGCTGGAGAGCGAAGCGCGCCTGAAGCTGTTCATCGAGCATGCGCCGGTTGCCATCGCGATGTTCGATCGCGACATGCGCTATCTCGCCGCCAGCCAGCGCTGGCGAGTCGACTACAAGCTGGGCGATCGTCCGCTGATCGGTCAAATGCAGTACGAGATCTTCCCCGACTTGCCGGCGCACTGGAAAGCCCGCCACGTCAAAGGCTTGGCCGGAGAGACGATCCGCTCGGAAGAGGAGCGTTTCGAACGCGCCGACGGCTCGGTGCAATGGCTGCGCTGGGAGATGCGGCCCTGGCGCGATGCGGTCGGCGCCGTCGGCGGCCTGGTGATCTGCACCGAAGACATCACCGGGCAGACCAATGCCAGGCTCGCCATCGAGGCCAGCGAACGACGCTTTGCCGACATCGCCAGTGCGTCTGCCGACTGGATCTGGGAAATCGACGCCGAGTTCCGCTACACCTACGTGTCGGAAAGCGTGCGCAAGGTCATCGGCTACGAGCGCGATGAAGTCATCGGCCGCACGCCGTTCGATTTCATGCCGGATGACGAGGCGGCGCGCGTGCGCATGATGTTCACCGGCCTCGCCGAGCAGCGTTCGCCGCTGCGCAATCTCGACAACATCAATCGCCACAAGGATGGCAGCCTGCGCCATGTCCAGACCAGTGGCAATGCCATCGTCGACGCCGAAGGACGGCTGCAAGGCTATCGCGGTCTCGATCGCGACATCACCGAGAGCCGCCTGGCGCAACTCGAGCTCAACAGCAGCGTCGAGCGCTTCCGCACGCTGTTCAACGGCGCGTCGTTCGGCATCCTGCTGCTCGACCCGGACAGCGGGACCATCGTCGACCTCAACCCGGCGGCGCGTCAGATCATCGGCGACGCGCAGATCGGCCGTTACGCCGATATCCGCTTTGCCGAGCCGCCCTATTCGATCGAAGACGGTCGACGCTGGATCCAACGGGTAATAAAAGAAGGACCGCAACAATTCGAATGGGTCATCGGGCGTCAGGACGGCACGCAGGTCTGGCTCGATTTGCGCCTGGAAACCCTGGTCATCGACGACAAGCCGATCCTGCTGTGTTTCGGCATCGACATCAGCGAACGCAAGCACGCCGTCGACGAACTGCGCAAGCTGTCGATGGCGATCGAGCAAAGCTCGGACAGCATCATCATCACCAACCTTGAACGCCGCATCGAGTATGTCAATGCGGAATTCACGCGCGCCACCGGCTATGCGGCCGACGAGGTGCTGGGCCGTTCGCCCAGCTTCCTCGGTGCCAGTCAGACGCCGGCAGCGGTCTACGCCGACCTCGAGCTCGCGCTCAAGGCGGGCCGCGCCTGGCAAGGCGAGTTCATCAACCGGCGCAAGGACGGGGCGACCTGCGTGCACCGCTCGACGATCCAGCCCTTGCGCGACCCGCAGGGACGCATCACGCACTACATCGCGGTGCAGGCCGACGTCAGCGAAAAGAAGCGGCTTGGCGAGGAACTCGACCATTACCGCCAGCATCTCGAAGACCTCGTCGCCCAGCGCACGGCGCAGCTGGTCGATGCCAAGGCGATGGCGGAATCGGCGAGCATGGCCAAGAGCACGTTCCTCGCCAACATGAGCCACGAGATCCGCACGCCGATGAACGCCATCATCGGCCTCACGCACATGATCGAGCGCGACCTCGGCATACCGCGCCCGGACGAGCGCCGCGTCACCACCGAAGACCTGCGCGACCGCGCATCAAAGATCAGCGGCGCCGCGCAGCACCTGCTGCGCATCATCAACGACGTGCTCGACCTGTCGAAAATCGAGGCCGGCAAGCTCACCATCGAGACGCTCGACTTCGAGCCGCGCAAGGTCGTTGCCGGCGTCCTGCAGATGATTGCCGAACGCGCGGCGGCCAACGGCACGGGCGTCTGCGCCGATTTCGACGGCCTGCCCGAGCGCCTGCACGGCGACGGCATGCGCCTGGGCCAGATCCTGCTCAACTTCCTGTCCAATGCCGTGAAGTTCACCAAGGACGGCACGGTCACGTTGCGTGCCATGGTCGTGGCCCGGGATGACGCCGACGCACGCATCCGCTTCGAGGTCGTCGACACCGGCATCGGCATGAACGAGCAGCAATGCGCCCGCCTGTTCCAGCCCTTCGAGCAGGCCGATTCGGGCACCACGCGCATGTACGGCGGCACCGGGCTCGGGCTCGCCATTTCGCGCCGGCTGGCCGAATTGATGGGCGGGCAGGTCGGCGTGCACAGCGCGGTCGGCATCGGCAGCACCTTCTGGTTCGAGGCGCCGTTCGGCGTTGCCGACGAACGGGTTGCGCGCAACGAGGACGCACCGGCGGTTGACGATGCCGAGGCGCTCGCCGCCCGCCTGCGCCAGCGCACGGGCCTGCGCATCCTGTTGGCCGAGGACGTCGAGCTCAACCAGGAAATCGCGCTCGACCTGCTCGACCACGCGGGACTCACGGCCGACATCGCCGACAATGGACAGATCGCCGTCGACCGCGCGCGCGACCACGCCTACGACCTCGTCTTGATGGACATGCGCATGCCGGTGATGGATGGTCTCGAGGCTGCCCGCCAGATACGCGCGCTGCCCGGGTATGCGAACGTGCCGATCCTGGCCATGACCGCCAATGCCTTTTCCGACGACCGCGATGCCGTGCTCGATGCCGGCATGAACGACCACATCCCGAAGCCCGTCATCGCCGAACAGATGTACGGCCGCCTGCTCGCCTGGCTGCCCATGCGCGGGCGCGGAAAGACACGCGATCAGCGCGCGCCTGCCCGTCCGGCCACCGAACCTGCCCCCGCCGGCGCGCCGACGCCGGTGGCAGGGACCGTGCAAGAACAGCTCGGCCGCATCGACGGGCTGGACCTGGAACAGGGGCTTGGCGCCCTGCTCGGCAACGCCGGCCGGCTGGCGAAGATGCTCGGCCGCTTCGCGCTCGAGAAAGCCGACAGCGCGCAGCGCATCGCCGAGCTGATGGCCGCCGGCGACGTCACCGCCGCGGCACGCACGGCGCACTCGCTCAAGGGCGTGGCCGGCACCTTGGGCGTGTCCGGGATCGCTGCGCTGGCAGCGGACATCGAAACGCGCATCGAAGTCGGAGAACCAGCGGACCTTGACGCCCTGGCGGCCGAGTTGGCGCGCATCTGCCCGCTGTTGCGCGCGGCGGCGGAACAGGCCGCATAGGCGCCGTCCCGCCACCACTGTCGTTTGGGCGTTGCCACACACGATCGAGCGGCTTCGCCGCGAGCCGGCTTCGGCCCCTTTCCCGGAAAGGGGGTTGGGGGATTGCCGTCGGTTGCGCCTTGGCGCCCCGCCACCACTGTAGTTTGGGCTATGCCGCGGCGACCTCGACGAGGCAGTCGTAGAACGTCGCGCCGTTGCCCAGGTCGGTGAGCGCCTGGCTGGTCAGCGCGTTGCCATTGCTGCCGCCCGGCGTGTGCTTGTGCCAGAAAACGGAAAACGCGACGGCCAGCCCGGGGCGCGCGCGATCGCTGACGACGAGCCGGGCGCGGGTTTCGCCGCGATCGTTGAACAGGCGCACCGGCTGCCCGTCCGTCAGGCTGCGCGCTGCCGCGTCGGCCGGATTCAGGACGACGCTGGGCTCGGCGGCATCACCGCCGAGGGTGCGCAACGATGCGACATTGCTGAATGTCGAATTGAGCAGGTGGCGTGGCGGCGGGCTGATGAGCTGCAGGGGGAATCGCGCGGCCAGCGGCGCATCGTGCGCCTCGCGGTTCGGCGTCACGGCGGGCGGCGCCGGAGCGGCGAAATGGAAGCGCCCGTCCGCCGTGCCAAAGCCGCCGTGCGCGAACGGCGCACCGTGCGTCGCGGCGACATCGAGCTTGACGTGGCCTTGCGCCAACAGCGTGGCGACCGCCGCATCGCCCAGCGCCGGGCCGTCCCAATGGTAGGCATCCGCCGCCACCTCGGCGTCCGACGCGGCAAGCGCCGGGTCGGCGAGCGCCGGGCAGGCATCGCCCAACCGCGCGGCCAGCTGCGCCGCCATTTCGCGGAAGATCCGGCTGTTCGAACGCGCCTGTCCGATCGGCGCGATGGCCGGGCGGTTGAGCAGCAGATGCAGATGGCCGTAGGCACCGTGCAGGTCGAAGTGTTCGAGTTGCGTCGTTGCCGGCAGCACGATGTCGGCATGGTCGGCGGTATCGGTGCGGAAGTGTTCCAGCACGACGGTAAACAGGTCTTCGCGCGCGAAGCCGCGGCGCACCGCCGCACTGTCGGGCGCGATGGCCACCGGGTTGCTGTTGAACACCACCAGCGCTTCGATCGGCCGCGCCGTGTCGGCGAGCGCATCGCCGATGGTGGTCATGTTGATCGTGCGCGGCATGCGCGTGCCCAGCAGGTCGGGCCGCGTCACGGCGTCGTTGTCGGGTCGCCAGCCGCTGGTGGACAGCACGGCGCCGCCGGCGCGTTCGCGCCAATGCCCGGCCAGCGCCGGCAGGGCCATGATCGCGCGCACCGCGTCGCCGCCGCCAGCATTGCGCTGCACGCCGTAGTTGAGCCGAATCGCCGCCGGTCGCGTCGTGCCGTAAGCCGTGGCCAGCGCCTCGATGTCGGCGGCAGGCACACCGCAATAGTCCGCGGCGCGCGCAGGCGGCCACTGCGCGGCGCGCTCGAGGAAGGCCGCCGCGCCGGTGGTGTATTGCGCGACGTAGTCGGTGTCGAGCAGCCCGTCGCGCTGCAGCACATGCGCAATGGCATAGGCGAGCGCGGCATCGGTGCCCGGGCGCACGGCCAGATGATGCTGGCACTTCATCGCGGCATCCGAACGGTAGGGATCGATCGCCCACAGTACGGCGCCGTTGCGCCTGGCCTGCTGGATTTTTGCCCACAGGTGCACGTGGCTGGTCACCGGATTGGTGCCCCAGAGCACGATCAGCTTCGCGCCGTCGATGGCTTCCGGGTCCATGCCGAGGCTGCCGCCCATCGTGTGGCGCAGGGCGATGCCGCCGGCTGCCGCGCAGATGGTGCAGTCGAGTTGGCTCGCACCCAGCGCATGGAACAGCCGCAGCGCCATGCCGTCGCCCTGCACTTCGCCCATCGTGCCGGCGTAGTAGTAGGGCAGGATCGCTTGCGGATCGCGGCGCCAGATCGCCGCCAGCCGATCGGCGATGCGCGCGTGTGCCTCGTCCCACGAAATCGGTTCGAAACGGCCCTCGCCCTTGGCGCCGATGCGCGCGAGCGGCGTCGTCAGGCGGTCTGGGTGGTGCGTGCGTTCGCCGTAGCGGCTGACCTTGGTGCACAGCGTGCCGGCGGTCGGCGCGTGCGTCGGATCGCCGTGTACGGCGGTGACCCGGCCGCCGGCCACCGTGACGCGCATCGCGCAGGTATCGGGGCAGTCGTGCGGGCAGGCCGCCTGCACGATGGCGTCCTGCGCCGGTGGCGACATCCAGCGTTCGAGCGCGGCCACCAGTTCGGCGCGCTGGATCATGCGCTGGCGCCTGTCGTCACGGCACGCGCCAAGCGCGTCAGCGCGTCATCGAGCCGCGCGCGCTGCGTGCCGAAATTGAGCCGCACGAAGCCGGGCATGCCGAAGTCGGCGCCGTCGGAAAGGCCCAGGCCGTGCGCTTCGAAGCTTGCCACCGGCGCGTCGACGCCCATGCCGCGGGCGTCGATCCAGGCCAGGTAGCTGGCCTCGGGCGCGTGCATCACCAGCGCCGGCAGCGCATCGACAGCGCGCAGGACCGCGCGCGCATTGCCGGCCAGATAGTGGCGCAGCGCGACGAGCCAGTCGTCGCACGCCGTCAGCGCGGCCTCGAGCGCGGCCATGCCGAGCACATTCACGTCGGGCACGATGCCCGCCGCCGCGGCATGCACCGCGCGGCGCAGCGTGGCGTCGGGCACGATGGCGAACGAAGCACCCATGCCGGGCATGTTGAAGGCCTTCGATGGCGCCATCAGCGTGATAGTGCGCGCGGCCAGGCGCGGCGCATGCACGGCGAAGGGCACATGGCGCGCCGACGGATCGAGCGCGAGCCCGGCGTGGATTTCGTCGCTGCAGACCACGAGATCGTGCTTTTCGGCCAATGCCGCGATCTGCGCCATTTCGTCGGCGTCCCAGATGCGTCCGGTCGGGTTGTGCGGATGGCACAGCAGGAACAGCCGCGCGCGCGATTCGGCGAGCGCGGCATCGACGGCGGCGAAATCCCACAGCCAGCCACGCTCGTCGCGCACCAGATCGCACCGTGCGACCCGCCGGCCGGCGTTGCGCGGCGCGGAAAGGAAGGGCGGGTAGATCGGCGTCGCCGTGAACACGGCATCGCCCGGCGTGCCGACGGCGCGGCAGGCGACGTTCAGGCCGGTGACGAGCCCGGGCAGCCAGACGATCCATGCCGGATCGATGTCCCAGCCGTAGTGCCGGTGCAGGTAATCGACCACCGCCGCAACCTGGCCCTTGGTGGCCGCCGGATAGCCGAGCACGCCATGGTCGAGCCGCCGGCGGATGGCATCGAGCACCGCCGGCGGTGCGGCGAAATCCATGTCCGCGATCCACATCGGCAGCACGTCGCGGCCGGCGTATTTCGACCACTTGATCGAATCGCTGCCGGCGCGGTCGATGGAAATGTCGAATTCGCTAGGCATGGCGCCGTCCGACTCTTCCTCAGCCAAGAAACAGCTTGTAGGCCGGGTGCTTCGTCTCGTCGCTGTAGCGGTAGCCCAATTCTTTGAGGAAGGCGCGGAAGGCCTTCATCTCGCCCTTGGGCACCTGCATGCCAACCAGCACGCGGCCGATGTCGGCGCCGTGGTTGCGGTAGTGGAACAGCGAGATGTTCCAGCCGCGGCTCATGTGTTCGAGGAAATGCATCAGCGCGCCGGGGCGTTCGGGGAACTCGAAGCGGTAGAGCAGTTCGTCCGTGGCCAGCGGCGCGTGTCCGCCGACCATGTGACGCAGGTGCAACTTGGCCAGTTCGTCGTCGGTGAGGTCGAGCGTCTCGTAGCCGTGCCGGCGCAGGGTGTCGACGAGTTTGGTCGCCTCGGCGCGGTTGGCGATCTGCAGGCCGACGAAAACGTGCGCGGCCGACGCGTCGTGAAAGCGGTAGTTGAACTCGGTGATGTTGCGCTGACCGAGCAGGGCGAGGAACTTCTTGTAGGCGCCGGGGCGCTCGGGCAGCGTCACGGCGAACACCGCCTCGCGCTGCTCGCCGACCTCGGCGCGCTCGGCGACGAAGCGCAGGCGGTCGAAATTCATGTTGGCGCCGGAGGCCACGGCGACCAGCGTCTTGCCCTGCGCATGGTGGCGCCGCGCCCATTCCTTGGCCCCGGCCACGGCCAGCGCGCCGGCCGGCTCGAGGATCGAACGGGTGTCCTCGAAGACGTCCTTGATCGCCGCGCAGATGGCGTCGTTGTCGACGAGGATCATTTCGTCGACGTGCTCGCGGCACAGACGGAAGGTCTCCTGACCGACGTATTTCACCGCCGCACCGTCGGCGAACAGGCCGACGGTCTCGAGACGCACCCGACGGCCGGCCTTCAGCGAACGGTCCATGGCGTCGGCATCCATCGCCTCGACGCCGATCACCTTGACCAGCGGGCGCACGCGCTTGATGTAGGCGGCGACGCCCGAGATCAGCCCGCCGCCGCCGACGCAGCAGAACACGGCATCGATCGGGTCGGGATGCTGGCGGAGGATTTCCATCGCCACCGTGCCCTGCCCGGCAATGACATCCGGGTCATCGAACGGGTGCACGAACGACAGCTTCTGCTGCTTCTCGAGCACCAGCGCGTGCGCGTAGGCTTCATCGTACGAGGCGCCGGCGAGCACCACTTCGCCGCCGCGTGCGCGCACCGCGTCGATCTTGATGGCCGGCGTCGTCTGCGGCATCACGATCACCGCGCGGATGCCGAGCCGTTGCGCCGCCAGCGCGACGCCCTGGGCATGGTTGCCGGCCGAGGCGCAGATGACGCCGCGGGCGCGCTGCGCCGGCGTCAGGTGGGCGATCTTGTTGTAGGCGCCGCGCAGCTTGAAACTGAACACCGGCTGCATGTCCTCGCGCTTGAGGAAGATCTCGTTGCCGATGCGCGCCGACAGGTTGCCGGCGCGGTCGAGCGGCGATTCGATGGCGACGTCATAGACGCGCGCGTTGAGGATGCGTTGCAGGTAGTCGGGATGGGACATTGCGTGGTGCCGGCAGGGGTTTGCGGCGATTATGGCATGGCAAAATCGGGCTTCCGGCGGCGTGGCCGCCCGCCTTCCGGCGCCAGGCGCCGTCCCGCCATGACTGTAGTTTCGAGCCTGCCCGGCTTTTTCGACCAGTTCGCCAGCGACAACACCGCCGGCGTCGCCCCCGAGGCGCTGGCCGCCTTCAATGCGGCGAACGCCGGTTTCCTGCCGTCCTATGGCGAGGATGCCGCGACGCGCGCGGTGTGCGACCGCATCCGCACGCTGTTCGACGCCGACTGCGACGTGTATTTCGTCTTCAACGGCACGGCGGCCAATTCGCTGGCGCTGGCGACGCTGTCGCAGTCGTATCACAGCGTCATCTGTGCCGACAGCGCCCACGTCGAAACCGACGAATGCGGCGCGCCGGAGTTCTTTTCCAACGGCGCCAAGCTGCTCACCGTGCCGGCGCGCGACGGCAAGATGGCGCCGGCCGACGTGCTGCGGCAGATCGGCAAGCGCACCGATCTGCATCACCCGCGTCCGCGCGTCGTCACCTTCGCGCAGACCACCGAGACCGGCAGCGTCTACGCGCAGGCGGAGATCGCGGCGCTGTGCGCGGTGGCCCGCGCGCACGGCCTGCGCGTGCACATGGACGGCGCGCGTTTCGCCAACGCCGTGGCGGCGCTGGACGCGCATCCGGCCGACCTGACGTGGCGCGCCGGCGTCGACGTGCTGTGCTTCGGCGGCACCAAGATGGGCCTGCCGGTGGGCGAAGCGGTGATCTTCTTCGACCGCGCACTGTCCGCGGAATTCAACTGGCGCTGCAAGCAGGCCGGGCAACTGGCATCGAAGATGCGCTTCCTCGCCGCACCCTGGCAGGCGATGCTCGAGGGCGACGTCTGGCTGCGCCATGCGCGTCATGCCAACGCGATGGCGGCACGGCTGGCCGAGGGTCTTGCCGGCGTGCCCGGCGTGGCCGTGCGCCGGCCGCCGGCCAACGCCGTGTTCGCCGACCTGCCGCCGGCACTGGCCGATGCGCTGTTTGCGCGCGGGTGGCACTTCTATACCTTCATCGGCGGCACGGCGCGCTTCATGACCTCGTGGGCGACGACGCCCGAGGCGGTGGACGCCTTCGTCGCCGACGTGCGCGGCTGTTCGGCATGAGGCTGCTCGTCACCGGCAGCCGCGGCACGCTCGGCGGCAAGCTCCTGATCGCCGCGCAGGATCGCGGCTGGGAGGTCGTGGCGTGGGACCGCGATGCGGTCGCCCCCGACGATGCGGTGGCCGGCGCGCGCTTCGTCGCCGACGCGGCGGCCGACGCGATCTTGCACCTGGCGGTGGGCAGCGAAGACTGGGCCGGCCGGCTCGCCACCCTGGCCGGCCCGCGTCCGTTCGTGCATGTCAGCAGCGCGATGGTCTTCGACCATGAGCCCGACGGCCCGCATGCGCCGGCCGACGAGCGTACCGCCAGGGACGATTACGGCCGCTACAAGGTCCGCTGCGAGGACGCCGTGCGCGCCGCCAACGCCGGTGCGACGATCGCGCGCATCGGCTGGCAGATCGACGCCGGGCGGCGCGGCAACAACATGTTGTTCGCGCTCGACGGCTGGCAGGCCCGCGAAGGCTGCATCCGCACCAGCCGCGCCTGGCGCCCCGCCTGTTCGTTCATGGACGACACCATCGCCGCGCTGCTCGATCTGGCGGCGAACCCGCAGCCGGGCGTGGTGCATCTGGACAGCAATGCTGCCGAGGCGCACACGTTCGACGCCATCGCCGCGGCGCTGAAATCGCGCTTCGAGCGCGCGCACTGGCATATCGACATCGGCGAGCACTACCGCCACGACCAGCGCCTTGTCGGCGGGCCGCTGGTGCTGCCGCCGCTGTCGCTGCAACTGCCCGAACTACAGTCGTGGTGAGACGGCGCTTCGTTGCGCCGCCTCCGTATCGACCGCCAGATCCACGCGATTCTATTGACGCGGCGGCACCTGCCCGTGCAGCGCCGAACGCGGCCCGGGCAGGATGCCGTTGACCCTCGGCGCGGCGAGCAAGCGCGAATCGGCTATCGCTGCGTAGGTGAACCCCGCGTCGGCAACGGTGCCGATGATCTGTTTGACCAATGCGGTGACCAGCAGGCCGACCAGGCCGCCCTGCGACTGCTGGGATTGCTCCGCCGAAGAAGCCGCCGCCCTGCCTTCCCACAACAGGGTGCCGTCGCGCAGATCGACCACGCGGCCCTCGACGACGACCGTGGTGTCGCTCGCGATCACGGCATAGGACGTGCCGTACTGCTTGACGCGCAGGTAAACGCCGGCGTCGGCGCCAAAGAACTCGCGCAGTTTGACGATGGGCACGTCATGGACTTCGTTGGG
Source organism: Rhodocyclaceae bacterium (assembly GCA_044230495.1). GTDB lineage: Bacteria > Pseudomonadota > Gammaproteobacteria > Burkholderiales > Rhodocyclaceae > JADJEF01. The sequence continues at coordinate 26,121 of JBGARB010000008.1, read as the reverse complement.
CAGGTTCAGTCCGTTTTGCCGGAAGGTCTCATCGACCAGCGTGACAGGCATGACGTAATAGCCTGCCTCGGCCAGCGGCAGGGTGGCATTGGCCCAGACCCCGGGCGTCGCTTTTACGTCGGGCGAATCATTGAGCGGCGGCAAGACCAGCATGGACGCCGGCTTGGCGCGCTGGAACGCGGCGTAGTCGTAGGCCGGTGGCGGCGTGGCGCAGCCGGCGAGGGTCGCGGCGGTCGCCAGCAGGGCGAGCAGATTCCGTATCGTCATGTCGTCTTCTCGCCCATCTTGACGCCGGACGTCTCGCCCAGACGCCGCAGCAGCTGATCCATGTAGGCGGTCGACTCGGGGAAGGTCGCCTTCTCGGCGCGCCACAGCTCGGCCGCCTTTGTCGCATTGCCGTCGTGAAAGTACAGCATGCCCAGATGCGCACGGAAACCGGGAGGCAGCGCCGCGTGTTCTGCGCGCGCCTTTTCCGCGTGAGCTTCCAGCGAACGAATCTGCTCTTGCGGGCTCGCGCCCTCGCGCAACAGCGTGTCATATTGCAGGCGCGGGAAGTTCGCCCAGCTGTAGAGCGGCAGCGGTCCGCGCTGCGCGCAGCCGCCGGTGGCCAGCGTGCAGACGGCCATCGATGCGACAAGCAGGGTTCGACCGATCATCGCGCGTCACGCCCCCAATGGCCGGCATCTTTGCCGGCAGCGAGATTGTCGACCGCTTCGCGCATGGCGAGATCCAGCACCTTGCCGTTGAGCGTCGCGTCGTAACCCGCTGACCCGCCGAAGCCGAGCACTTCGCGACTGGACAACTCGTATTCACCCGCGCCGCGCGCGGAAAACACCACTTCCGAGGTCAGGCTGTTGACCACATTCAAGGTGATCTTGGCGTAAGCCACCTGCGTCTTGCCGCGACCGAGCACGCCGAAGAGCTGGTGGTCGCCCACCTCTTTGCGGCCAAATTCGGAAATGTCGCCGGTGATCACGAAAGCGGCGCCGCGGATCGACTGCGCCGTGCCCTGGAAGCGTGCCTCCTGGCCGGTTTCCGTCAGGTTGTCGCGATCAAGCACCGAAAATCGCTGCGACTGGTGCAGGTGCGCTATGAGCGTCGTCTTCGCCTGGCTGCCCAGCCGATCGACGCCGTCGGAAAACGCCCCGCGCATGAACGGCGAGCGGTTCTCGAATTTGCCGATCGACACCGGAATGCGCGCGCCGGAATGCTGCACGCTGGCTGCTTGCACCTGCTGCACCGGCAAGGCCCGGGACGTCTCCGTCGCGCAGCCTGCCGTCATTGCCCCAAGGCACAGGGCGATTCCCCACATCACTCCGTTCGATTTCACCGCGACTCCCGATGTTCATTGAATTTCCGGCAGCGCGACGCGCCGCCTCGTGCCTCGATCGCCGGCATCCCGCCTGACGACTCGCCGGCAGATTAGGCATATTGCATTTGGCTGTCCAGTGATTCGTCATCAGATGCCGAACGACGCAAACTACAGTCGTGGCGAGACGGCGCATGACCGCTCAGGTTCGCGCCACACGCCGGAACCACAGCCACATCCCCAGCGCGGCCAGCGCCATGCCCGCGCTCTCGGCGATCCAGTAGCCGCGCGCGCCCAGCGGCGCGCCGCCGGGGCCGACGAAAGCCAGCCACCAGCCACCGCCCAGGCCGACGCCCCACATCGGCACGAGCAGGATCACCATCGCCGCGACAGTGCGCTTGTAGCCGCGCAGAATCTGCGCCACCACGCCCTGCACCGCATCGCCCCACTGGAACAACGCCACCAGCGTGACCAGATGAAGGCGAAGATGGCGATGCTGGCGGCGATCTGGTGCGCCGCCGACGATTCGGCACCGAAACGGGCGATGAACAGCGCCATCAGCGTGAAGGCCGAGACATCGACGAGGAAGGCACCGCAGATCGGCACGCCGAGCCGCAACTGCTCGCCGATGGCCGCGGCGCGCGGCCACTCCCAACGCGCGAAGACCCGGTAGCCGGCATAGGTCGGCTCATGACGGCACCAGGCCCAGGAGGCCAGCGCCAGCGCCCACATCGACAGGGCGGTGGCCAGCCCGGCACCCGCCGCGCCAAGCGCGGGGACGCCGGCCATGCCGAACATCAGCACGGCGTTGAGGCCGATCTTCAGCGCCAGGCCGAGCAGGTTGAAGACCATCACCGGTCGCGGCCGGCCGATGCCGACCGAAAAGCTGAAAAAGACGCGGAACAGCAGCACGGCCGGCACGCCCCACGAAACCGCCGACAGATAGGCGCGCACGCGCAGCTCGGTGTCTGGCGCGAGATTCGTCAGCCACAGCAGCGGCTCGGGATGGTGCAGCAGGACGAGGCCGAGCGCGGAAATCGCCAGCGCCAGCCACAGCGACTGGCGCACGTCGCTGCCGATGGCCTCGATGCGGCCGGCGCCGACATGGTGGGCGACGATCGGCGTTAGCGCGAACATGACGCCCATCAGCGAGATGAACAACGTCGCGTAGATGCTGGCGCCGATGCCGACGGCGGCCAGATCGAGCGCCGAGATGCGCCCGGCCATGACGGTATCAACGATGCCGTAGGCCATGACGGCGGCCTGCGCCACCAGCGTCGGCCAGGTCAGTTGCAGCAGCGTGCGGGCCAGTGCGGGGTGGCGGGATATGCCGAACATTCCGCATTATCCACGCAGCGCCCATCAGGCAATCCCGATCGTTCGCGGCGGCCCTCGCGGCTAGAATCGGCGCGTGCGCCCACGCTGCCCAAGACCTTTCGCGCGCGCAGCGCCGGAGCGCGCGCGCGGCTTCACGCTGATCGAGCTGATCGTCGTGCTGATCCTCGTCGGCATCATGGCGTTCGCCGTCTTGCCGCGGTTTTCCGGCCTCACGGCGTTTTCGGCGCGCGGCCACGCCGACCAGGTCGAAGCCTACCTGCGGTTTGCGCAGAAGACCGCCATCGCCTCGCGACGCACCACGCGGCTCGAGCTGGTCAATTGCACGATCGCGGACGGGCTGTGCAATTCCGCGCCGCGCCTGTGCGTCGAGCAGAACTACGCCGCCACGTCCGCCTGCGCCACTGCCTGCCCGGCCGCGGTCGGTACGTGCAGCGGCGGCTGGTGCGCGATGGCGCTGCCCGGCAAGTTCCGTTCACCGGAGAACCGCGTCGCACTGTCCGGTGCCGGCAATGTCTGCTTCGATACGCTAGGCGGCCCCGTCGGCAGCGGGCGCACGCTGACCTTCAACGACGACACCGGCGCGCTGGCGCGCACGGTCATCGTCGAGTCGACGACCGGCTATGTGCACTGAACGCAGCGTCCGCGCCCGCTGGCAATCCGGCGTGACGCTGATCGAACTGATCGTCTTCATCATCATCGTGTCGGTCGGACTGGCCGGTGTGCTCAGCTCGCTCAACATCTCGGCCAAGGGCAGCGCCGATCCGCTGCCGCCCAAGCAGGCGCTGGCGATCGCCGATGCGCTGCTCGAAGAGATTCTGCTCAAGAGCTATAGCGATCCGGACGGCACCGACGGTGAAACGACACGCGGCACCTACGACGATGTCGACGATTTCGACGTGCCCGACGATGCCACGGCGACAGCCATTTCCACCGACCTCGGCGGCACCGCATTGCCGACCGGCTACAGCGCGAGCGTCGAGATTTCATCGGTGTCGATCGGATCACCGGCGATCGCGATGCGACAGATCACGGTCAGCGTGAGCTATCCCGGCGGCGACACGATTTCGCTCACCGGACTGCGAGCCAACCTGTGATGCGCGCCACGCATCGGCAGTCCGGATTCACGCTGGTCGAGGCGATCATCGCGATCGTCATCACCGGCATCATCGGCGCGATGGTCGCGGTGTTCATCGCGCGCCCGATCCAGGGTTACTTCGACAGCGTACGCCGCGCCGCGTTGACCGATGTAGCCGACCTCGCCCTGAAGCGCATGGGCCTGGAAATCCGCACGGCTGTGCCGAACAGCGTCCGCGTCGACGCCAGCGGCCGATACGTCGAATTCATCCCGGCACGGTTCGGCGGCCGCTATTGCTCGGATGTGCTGGCGAGCTGCGATGCGCTGTCGTTCGGCGGCAGCGATACGTCCTTTCGCGTGCTCGGGCCGACCCATGACGCTGCGGCAGGCGAATCGCTCGTGATCTACAACACCGGCCAGGCAGGGTTGGACGCCTACGCCGGCGACAACCGACGCACGATCTCGTCGACCGGTACGACGACGACCGCGATCGGATTCTCGGGCACCGGCTTCGCGTTCGCCTCGCCGTCGAGCCGTTTCCAGGTGGTCGGCAGCGATGGTCCGGTGACTTTTGCCTGCGCATCCGTTGGCGGCACCACGGATGGCACCGGCACCCTGACGCGGCATGTCGGCTACGGCTATCAGGTCGCCCAGCCGATGTCGGGCCTCGGCAGCGGCGGATTGCTGGCCGACAAAATTGCCGAGTGCGGTTTCGAATACCAGCCCGTCAATGCCCTCAACGGGCTGGTCACCTTGCGCCTGCGCCTGTTGTCGGATTCCGAGTCGGTCACGCTGGTTTACCAAATCCATGTCGACAACCAACCCTGACGCGACGCACCGCCAGCGCGGCTTTTCGATCGTCGCGGCGATCTTCATCCTCGTCGTGCTGGCGGCACTGGCCGGGTTCATCGTTGCCGTGACGACGACGCAGAACCTTTCGTTCGCACAGGACGTGCAAGGCGCCCGCGCCTACCAGGCTGCGCGCGCAGGCATCGAATACGCCGCCACGCGCTATGTGGCTTCGCCCACGTCGGCCAATTGCGGCGCCTACAGCGTGTCGCTTGCCGGGACGCCGCTGGCCGAGTTTTCGGTGGCGATCACGTCGTCGGCCGTCGGCAGCGGGCCCGGCTACGCATTCTGCACATTCACTTCGCGGGCGAGCACGACCGGCATCGCCGTCGGTTCGCCGGCCTACGTCGAGCGTGAGATTCGCGCCGTGATCCAAGGGAGCCCCTGATGCCTGCCCTCGTCCGACTCCTGGCGCTTGTCGTTGCACTGGCCGCGTCAAGCGCACATGCCGCGATCAACTACATCGGTCGCACGCAAGGCGGCGGCGCCAGCGGCAGCCTGGCGCTGACCCCACCCTCCGGGACAGCGGGCGACATCTTGATCGCGACCATCGTCGTGCGCCCGTCGTCAGCCGTCATCGGCATCCCCTCCGGCTGGACCAAGCGCACGGACACTGTGCAATCCAGCGACGTGACGATGCGCATGGCAACGTACTACAAGTTCACCACCAGCGCCAGCGAGGGCAGCACCACCTGGACGCTCGGCGGCGCGCACACCGGCATCGCCGGCGCCATCCTGCGGTTTTCGGGCGTGGACACGACGACGCCGTTCGATGTCGCCGACACCACCGCCACGTCGTCGGCGGGTTATGTGCACACCGCACGAAGCATCACGCCGGTGAGTGCCAACACCGTGCTGGTGACCAGCCATGCCTTCTTCACCTCGTCGACATGGACACCGCCGGCGGGCATGACCGAGCTGGCCGATGTGGCCTCGATTCCGACGCCGGACGTCGTCGGCATTTCCATGGAAATGAACATGGAGTTGCGGCCGACCGCCGGTGCGACGGGCACACGGGCTGCCACCGCGCTGAACGCCTCGCCCAATACCGACCCGGCGAATGGCATTTCCCATTCGCGCGTGCTTCGGCCGGCGACGACGAGCTGCAACTACCAGTTCGCCGACGACTTCAACCGCGCCTCGCTCGGCGCCAACTGGGTTACCTCTACCGGAGGCGGCGGCTTCACGCCGACGATCGTCGGCAACCGCCTGCGGCTGACCGACACCGGCGCCAACGAGACGAGCGGCGTCGCCTTCGCGCAGCTGCTGAATACCGCGAGCAACGTGCTGACCTTCGAGTTCGATGTCGCCGCCTACTCGGGCAGCGGCGGCGACGGCACGGCGCTGGTGCTGGGCGATGCCGGCGTGGCCGGGGCGTTGGGCGCCGACGGCGGTTCGCTGGGTTATGCCCAGAAGACCGGCGTGAACGGCTATGCCGGTGGCTGGGTCGGTGTCGGCATCGACGAACTGGGTGGCTTTGCGAGTGCCTCGGAAGGTCGCAATGGCGGCCCCGGCACGGTGATCGATTCGGTGACCGTGCGGGGCTCCTATTCAGGCACCACGCCGGGCACCGGCGGCTACGTCTTCCATCGCAATTCGGGCACGTTGTCGCCGGGTGTCGATTTGGTGGCCGGCTCGGGCAGCATCAGCTTTCAGGGTGCCGGTACGGCAGCGGCTGCTTCGGAAGCCGATTCGGGAAACGTCACGCCGACGCTGCCTACGCATCAGACCGGTGACCTGCTGCTTTGTGCGGTGACCTCGAACGACAACGTAGTGCACAGCGTTTCGACCAGCGGCTGGACACAACTCTATCAATTCACCCAATCCGGCAGCTTCCATCCTCGTGCATCGGTCTGGTACAAACTCGCAACCTCCGCCGCCGAGACGGCGCCAACGATCACCCACGCGGGCGGCAGCGGCATCGTCTCGCGCTGCACCGGCTGGCGTGGCGTCGACAGCTCGTCGCCGTTCGATGTCGCCTGGTCCAGCGCCCACCTCGCGGAAACAACCAACAGCAACGTTACCACCGGCTCAATGACCACGGTCACCGCCAATGCAATGATGGTCTTCGTCGGTCACATCAACAACAACCGATGCAACCTGACGGCGTCGGTCACCGGTGGCCTCACCTGGGCCCAGGCCTTCTGCGACGACCGCGATCCGACCGGGTCGGGCAACGACGAAACGGTGGCCATGCATTACGCCACCGATGCTACGGCCGGGGCCATCGGGCCGATCACCTTCACGCAGTCCAGCAGCGACGCCAACCGCGGCGCCCTGATCGCGCTGCGTCCGGCGTCGATCGCGCCCGCCGGGCATCGCTACCGCGTGACGCTCGACTACAGCAACAACAGCAACGCCTACATCAAGGTCGAGCGCGATATCACCGCCAGCGGGATTTCCTACACCACCGTGATCTCGCAGTACGATGCGCGCGCCGAAAGCGGCCAGGTCGCCATGCCGTCTTTCCTCAACCTCGCACTCACGGCGGCCAATGGTGCGAGCACGGACATCCACGAGATCGACAATCTGCGCATCTGTTCCACGCAGCCGCTGATCACGCCGACGCTCCACCATGTCCGCCTGCTGCACGACGGGAGCGGTACGCCGGGCATCGGCGAAACCGTCACCGCCAAGGCCTGCGGCGACGCCAATTGCACCTACCTGTACCCGGGGCCGGTGACGATCGACCTCGGCGTGACCGGCGACCAGACCTGGTCGAGCGATCCGCTGAGCTTCTCCGGCGGCCAGACCACGGTGACGCTGGGCAAAGCCACCGGCGGCACGCTGACGCTGGGCGGCACGGTCACCTCGCCCGGCGGCGCCGGCACCACGCGCTGCTTCAATGGCGCCACGGAAACGTGCACCTTCGTCTTCGGCGCCACGGGCTTCGATGCCGTCGAGCCCGCCGGCGCCGTCGGCGATCCCATCTACACCAGACTTTCGGGCGTGGCATTCGGCGTGGACGTGCTGGCCACCGTCGGCAGCGGCATCCACACCGCGTTCACCGGCACGGTGCTGGTCGATCTGGTGAACCCCGATGCCGCCAGCGGCAATTGCGGCGACACTGCCGCCGGGCTGACCACTGCGACGACCTATGCCTATGTCGCCGGCGATGCCGGTCGGCGCACCTTCAACTTCACCTACGCGCAGGCGGCCGCCAAGGTCAAGGTGCGCGTCCGCACCAGCCCGGCGACCACGGTGTATTGCTCCAACGACGCCTTCGCCATCCGGCCGCAGGCCTTCGCCGTCGGGGCGACGCTGCCGAGCAGCCCGACGGTGCTTGCCGGCACAGGCTTCACCTTGACGGCCAACCCGGGCGTCACCAGCGGCTATGTCGGCACGCCGGGCCTCGATGTCGCCAAAATCAACACGCAGTCGGGCGTGGCGATCGTCAGTGGCGCAATGGGCGGCGCGTTCGCCGCGGCCACCGGCGGCAGTGCGACCGGCGCCTTCGAGTACCACGATGTGGGGACGATCCAGTTCCTTGCCGACGCCGTTACCGACACGACGTTCACCGCCATCGACCAGGGCAAGACACCTGTGCATTGCATCGCCGGATCGACGTCCAACACGCTTTCCACCGGCGCGACACCCGGACGCTACGGCTGCAACGTCGGCAGCACGGCGAGCGCCCTGATCGGACGCTTCATCCCGGCCTATTTCGATACCGACATCCAGCCCGCCTGCCCGTCGACCTTCGTCTTCTCGCGCCAACCGTTCACCGCCGTGGTCACTGCCAAGAGCATCAGCGGCCAGACCACGCAGAACTACGCCAGCGGCACCGGTCTTGCCAACGCGGTCACGCTCTCCGACGGCAATGCCTTCGCCGGCGGATCGATGACCAATACTGCCGTGGCCGCCACGGCCTTCGCCGCCGGTGTGGCGACGAAAACCGATCCGACCTACAGTTTCACGACCGAGCCCACGGTGCCGACCACGATCCGCCTGCGCGCGGTCGAATCCGGCGGCGACGGCGTGACGTCGAACGTCTCGACCGTCACCTATCCGCTGCATGTCGAGGATGAAGTGGAAGTCCGCTCCGGCCGCTTCCTGCTGCACAACGCCTTTGGCGATCCCAGGCTGTCGCTGGCACTTGCACCGGCGCAAGTGCAGACGTGGGCGAGCACCAGCTACTGGATCAACGACACCAACAGTTGCACCACCGTGCCCGTGCCCACGCTCGCCAACGGTGGCCTGTCGTTTGCCGGCGCCGGCGCATTGGGCTCCGGCGCGGTCAGCATCTGGATCGGCGCAGGGCAGCCGGCGATTACCTCGACATCGGGCGGCGCGCTGTCCAGCGTGAAGATCGGCACCACCGCCACCGCCGGCCCCAGTGCCGTCGGCTATGTGACGGTCGATCTCTCAGCCATCGCCGGCTGGCCGGCCTGGCTGCCGCAATCGACCGATACCGCGCGCTTCTCGTGGGGTCTTTACAAGCAGAACGATCGGGTGATCTACCGCCGCGAAATCCGCTGAAACTACAGTGGTGGTGACACGGCGGTTGCGCGGCGGCAACCGTCTAAAATGCGGGGTTCCCCGCCCTTTCCCTGCCCCGCCGTGCGCCTGCGCGAAATCCCCTACAACTATACGTCGTTCTCCGACCGCGAGATCGTCATCCGCCTGCTCGGCGCCCCGGCGTGGGACACGCTGCAGACCTTGCGCAGCGAGCGCGTCACCGGCCGCTCGGCGCGCATGCTCTATGAAGTGCTCGGCGACATCTGGGTCGTCCGCCGCAATCCCTACCTCGAAGACGACCTGCTCGCCAATCCCGATCGCCGCGAGGCGCTGATCGCCGCGCTGCGCCACCGGCTGGCCGAGATCGAGAAGCGCCGCAATCCGGGCAATCCGGGCGATACCGCCGTCGGCGAACTGCTGACCCGCGCGGGCGCCGCCGTCGAGGCGTTCGCCGCCTGGTTCCGCGACACGTGGGACCTGCGGCGCCGTGTGCAAAAGGCCTTCGCACGACATACGCGGCGCGACAACATCGCCTTCGACGGCCTGGCGCGCGTGGCGCACGTGACGGATGCCACCGACTGGCGCGTCGAATACCCGTTCGTCGTGCTCACCCCGGACACGGAGGCCGAGATGGCACCGCTGGTCGCCGCGGCGATCGAGCTGGGGCTGACCATCGTGCCGCGCGGCGGCGGCACCGGCTACACCGGCGGCGCGGTGCCGCTCGATGCCCGCTCGGTGGTCATCAACACCGAGAAGCTGCTCGACATGGGCGTCGTCGAGATGCGCCGGCTGCCCGGCACGGACCGCGACTACGCCACCATCGCCACCGGCGCCGGCGTGGTCACGCGACGCGCGATGGAAGCGGCCGAAGCGGCCGGCTTCGTCTTCGCCTGCGATCCGACGTCGGCCGACGCCTCCTGCATCGGCGGCAATATCGCCATGAATGCCGGCGGCAAGAAGGCCGTGCTGTGGGGCACCGCACTGGACAACCTGGCGTCGTGGAAGATGGTCATGCCGGACGGCCACTGGCTCGTCGTCGAACGCCTCGACCACAATTTCGGCAAGATCCACGATCAGGCGCTGGTGCGCTTCCGGCTGACGCGGATGGATGCCACCGGCACGCGCACGCTGGCCGAAGAATTGCTGGAGATCCCAGGTCGGCGCTTCCGCAAGGAAGGCCTGGGCAAGGACGTCACCGACAAGTTCCTCGCCGGCCTGCCCGGCGTGCAGAAGGAAGGCACCGACGGCCTGATCACGTCGGCGGTTTGGGTGCTGCACAAGATGCCGCCGGTGACGCGCACCGTCTGCCTCGAGTTCTTCGGCCAGGTCCGCGATGCCGTACCGAGCATCGTCGAGATCACCGACCATTTCAAGCCGGGCGGCGCCGGTCTGGCGGCCGGCGTGCAGTTGGCGGGCCTTGAACATCTGGACGAGCGCTACGTCAAGGCGGTCGGCTATGCGACCAAGGCCAAGCGCCACGGCCGGCCGAAGATGGTGCTGATCGGCGACATCGTCGGCGACGACGAAACGGCCGTGATGGCCGCGGCGTCGGAAGTGGTGCGCCTGGCCGCGGCGCGCGGCGGCGAGGGTTTCATCGCCGTGTCGGCCGAGACGCGCAAGAAGTTCTGGCTCGATCGCGCACGCACGGCGGCGATCTCCCGCCACACCAACGCCTTCAAGGTCAATGAGGATGTGGTCATCCCGCTGCCGCGCATGGGCGACTATTGCGAAGGCATCGAACGGTTGAACATCGAGCTGTCGATCGCCAACAAGATCGCGCTGGCCGATGCGCTGGCCGAATGCCTGCGCACACCGGCGACCGACCTGCCGCTCTTCTACGGCGACGCGGCGCTGACCGCCGACGAACTGCTCGGCGATCGCATCGAGCAGGCACAGGAGCGTATCGCCGAAGTGCGTGCACGCTGGCAAGGGCTGCTCGACGACCTCGATGCGCACTTCGCGGCGTTGCAGGACTACAGCCTGCGCGTATCGTGGAAGCACGAGCTGCTCGCCCCGCTGGAAACGATTTTCGCCGGTGCGGCCTTTGCGCCGCTGCTCCTGCGCCTGCGCGCGATCCATCAGGAAGTGCTGCGCGGCCGGGTGTTCGTCGCGCTGCACATGCACGCCGGCGATGGCAACGTGCATACCAACATCCCGGTCAACTCCGACCATTACGCCATGCTGCAGACGGCCTGGCGGACGGTCGACCGCATCATGGCGCTGGCCCGCTCGCTCGGTGGCGTGATTTCCGGCGAACATGGCATCGGCATCACCAAGCTCGAATATCTCGACGAGGCCGAGATCGCGCCGTTCCGCGATTACAAGGCGCGCATCGACCCGCACGGCCACTTCAACCGCGGCAAGCTGCAGCCGGGCGGCGATCTGGCCAACGCCTACACGCCCTCGTTCGCGCTGCTCGGCGTCGAATCGCTGATCATGGAGCAGTCGGACATCGGCGGCATCGCCGATTCGGTGAAGAACTGCCTGCGCTGCGGCAAATGCAAGCCGGTGTGCTCGACCCACGTGCCGCGCGCCAACCTGCTCTACAGCCCGCGCAACAAGATCCTCGGTACCGGCCTGCTGGTCGAGGCCTTCCTGTACGAAGAACAGACGCGGCGCGGCATCTCGCTGCGGCATGTCGACGAATTCGCCGATGTCGCCGATCATTGCACGGTCTGCCACAAGTGCGCCAATCCGTGCCCGGTGGACATCGACTTCGGCGACGTGTCGATCGCCATGCGCAACTTCCTGCGCCGCGAAGGCAAGCGCAAGTTCAATCCCGGTACGGCGGCGGCGATGGCCTTCCTCAACGCCACCGATCCGGCGACGATCGCCATGCTGCGCGCCGGCATCGTGCGCCTGGGTTATGCGGCGCAGCGCCTCGGCCATCGCGTGGCCAAGGCGCTGGGGTTGATCCAGGAGGTCGTGCGCCATCCGCCGGCGACGCTGGGCAAGCCGAGCGTCAAGTCGCAGATCATCCATTTTGTCGCCAAGCCGATGCCGGCGAAAATGCCCTTGCGCACCGCGCGCGGCATGCTCGACGTCGAAGACAGTGCGCTGATCCCGGTGATTCGCAACCCGCACCAGACGGTCGAAGGCGATGCCGTGTTCTATTTTCCGGGTTGCGGCTCGGAACGCCTGTTCTCCCAGGTCGGGCTGGCGACGCAGGCCATGCTCTGGCACGCCGGCGCCACCACGGTGCTGCCGCCGGGCTACCTGTGCTGCGGCTATCCGCAGACCGCCTCGGGCGATGCCGACAAAGGCCACCAGATCACCACCGCCAACCGCGTGCTGTTCCATCGCGTCGCCAACACGCTGAACTACCTCGACATCAAGACGGTGGTGGTGTCCTGCGGCACCTGCATGGACCAGTTGCTGCAGTACGAGTTCGACAAGATCTTCCCCGGCTGCCGGCTGGTGGACATCCACGAGTATCTCTACGAGAAGGGCATCACCCTCGACGGCACCACGCCGCCGTCGCCGGGCCGCCCCAAGGCGGGAGCCGCCATCGACGCGGAGGCCGCGTCCGGCGCGGCCGAAGCGGCGTCACCCCCTGCCCCGGGAAGGGGGCCGGGGAGAAGGCTCTATATGTACCACGAACCCTGCCATACGCCGATGAAGCACCACAATGGCCTGAAGGTCGCCAACGCGCTGATCGGCGCGCCGGTGGTGCTGAGCGACCGCTGCTGCGGCGAATCGGGCACGCTGGCGGCCACGCGCCCCGACATCTCGACGCAAGTGCGGTTTCGCAAACAGGAGGAGATCGTGCGCGGCGTCGCGGCGATGACCGCTGAACCAAACTCCAGTGGTGGCGGCACGGCGCTTGACCGGCCGGTGGTGAAAATTCTGACGTCGTGTCCTTCTTGCGTGCAAGGCCTGGCGCGCTACGGCGACGACGCGGGCATCGAGGCGGACTACATCGTGGTCGAGATGGCGAAATCGCTGCTTGGCCCGAACTGGCTCGACGATTACGTCGCCCGTGCCGGCGCCGGCGGCATCGAGCGCGTGCTGCTGTGAGCGTCGACGCATCGCCCTGCCCGCTGTGCGCCGGCGATGGCGGCACGGTCCTGTGGCGCGACGCGGCCTGTCGGGTGGTGCGCGTCGAAGGCGATGAAGGCCTTGCATTTGCGGGCTTTTGCCGCGTGATCTGGCGCTCGCACGTGGCCGAAATGAGCGACCTGCCGCCGCCGGATCGCGTTCATCTGATGCAGGTCGTCGATGCGGTCGAACGCGTCTTGCGCAGGCATCTGGTGCCGGACAAGATCAACCTCGCCAGTCTGGGCAACGTGGTGCCGCACCTGCATTGGCACGTCATACCGCGTTGGCGGGACGACAGCCACTTTCCGGCGCCGATCTGGGCTGCGCCGTCGCGCCCGGCACTGTCGCGCAGCCGCCCCGATGACGCCATGCTGAAGGCCGATCTGGCCGCCATTCTCGGCAAGGCTGTGGCAGACTAGCGCGATGTCACGCGCCCGCTCATCCTTCGACCTTTCCCCCACGGGCACCGAGAACCCGCCGGCATTCCAGAACACGCTGGCCTGCCAGGACTGGCTCGCCGGCGTGCCGCTGGCCAATCCCACGCAAGCGCAGGTCATGCTGCTGCGCCAGCTCAACCTGCTGGCCAACTTCACCATGCCGCCCGGCGAGCGGCTGGCGATCCTCGAATTGCTGCGCGTGGCCATATCCGACGTGCAGACCGATGTCGCCAAGCGCTTCGCCGGCCGCCCGCTGCCGCTGACGCCGCCCGAGCAGGCCGCGCTTGACGGCACGCTGGTGACCTGGCAGGCGCTGCTCGCCGGCTATCTGCGTCTGATCGACGCGGCGCACGCCGACGATCCGACGTTGCACAAGCATCGCGCGCTGGTGTCGCAACGGGCACTGGCGGTCTTTGCCGACTGGCAGGTCGATCTGCTGCGTGGCCAGGAACTCCCGGACGCCGACTATTGGCGCACCTTGCATCGCGTGTTTTCGCTCGCCGAAGAAATGGGCGTGCTGGTCGATGACGTTCACGACGCGCCACGCCACGGCAATACCGCGACCACCGCGCTGGGCGCATACGGCGAATCGGTGCTGCTCTATACGGCCAGTCCGTTCGAACTGCCGCCGCGCCACCTGAACTGGATCGCGCGCTGGTCGCGCCGCTGGGGCGGCAAGCTCGGGCTGGCCAAGACGGAACCGACGGTCGCCGACGACCGCTCGATTCCGCTTTTTGTCGATCTGGCCACCGACCGGCCGCCGAGCTACCACAGCCAGGACGGACAGGCCCCGCGCTGGCTCGATACCGGCGCCCTGCGCAAGAGCATCAAGGGCCGCATCGTGCTGCTGGAACAGGGAGAGCAGCCATCGCGCCTGCATCTGGGCGAAGATTGCACGCAGCCGGCCGCCGGGCAGTTGCTCAACCGCGTGTACATGCGCTGGTGCAAGGGCGGCGCGACGCGCCGCCAGATCCGCAAGGCCGCGTCGGGCGGCTGCGAATTCATCGTCGGCCTGAATGCCGTGCATTACTACCTGTCCGATCGCCAGCCCTTCAACCCGCCCACGCGCGACGAAACGGTGCTGCGCCAGCAACGGGAGGAGATGGAGACATTCGGCGAGCGGGCACGGCGCAAGGACGACGACTATTCCGATCGCCAGGGTTTCGACATCGAGCAGTGGTCGGTCATCGACGACTGGCAGTTGCTCGACCGCTCCACCGGCGGGCTGCGCCTGTCGCGTCCGCTCAAGGGCGGCGTGCGCGTGGGTACCGGCCAACTCGTCGCCGTCAAACTCGCCGGTTCGGCGCAGTTCATCGTCGGCGGCGTGCGCTGGGCGCTGCAGGATGCCGTGAAGGCCTCGCACGCGACGCTGTCGATCGGCGTCCAGCTTTATCCGGGCGTTGCGCAGCCGATGGCAGTGCGCGCCACCGATGTGCGCGACCCCTTCCGTCAGGGGCTGTACCTGCCGGCGGTGGCCGCTGTCGGCGAGCCCGAATCGCTGATCGTGCCGGCCGGCACGTTCCGCATCGGGCGCGCGGTCGAAATCGTCCGCGGTCGCGAATCGACCGCCTGCAAGCTGGTCAAGGTGCTCGACCGCACGACCGAGTACGAGCGCTGCACCTTCGGCGCCTGAGCGCGCTCAGCGCGCCAGCCGCGCGATTCGTTTCTCCAGCCGCGCGACGTCGTCGCGCAAGGCATTCACTTCCGCCGCGAACATCGCCACCTGATCGCGCCGCGCGATCAGCGGCTGCTCCTCGGTGAAGTACTCCGCGAGGTTGCCGGCCAGCTTCTTCGCCGCGTCCTGCTGCCAGGCGATGAACTGCTGGGCGCCACCGACGATGCGGTGGGCGGCGATGTCGCCGACCAGCCGCGACAGATCCTCCTCGGCATCCCAGCGCAGATGCTTGAGCACGAACCCGAGCGCCTCGGCGAGATCGACGGCGCCTTCGAGCCGCACGCCGCGCATCAGCACCTCCATGCCCTGCAAAGCCAGGAGCGGCGCAGCCGCCGGCAGCGTCACCGTGACGTCGGCCGCGTCCGCCTCGTCCGGTGGTGCCGTCACGCCACCATCGGCATCGATGCTGAATGCACCGGCCAGCGGTGGCAGCGTGAAGCGTGCGGTCCGGCCGGCAAACGGGCGCAGGCGCTCTCGCGCCCACGGCGACTGCACGAGCAAGTGATTGAACGCCGCCAGCAACGGCGGCGGAACGCCGACCAGCGTCACGCCTGCTGTATGCCGGCAATCATCCAGCCGCTGCGGCCATCCGTCGGCCGCACCAGATGCCAGATCTCGGCGAAATCGGTCACGTCGCCACCCGCGACTTCGCGCAGGCTGCCGCTAAAGCGCACGCTGGCGATCTGGCGCGCGCCGTCCATCTCCATTTCGACGAGCTTCGCCTCCAACTGCACGATGTCGGTCTGCTGGTGCGCACCGCCACGTTCGTCGAGCTGCAGCTTGATCTCGGCAAATACTTCGGGGCTGACGAACTCGCGGATATCGTCCAGATCGCCACGGTCGTTGGCGGCTTGCAGGCGCACGAAGTTCAATTTGGCATGGCGCTCGAAGCCGGGCACGTCGAAATCGTCCGGGATACCGGCGGCCATGCCGGCCGCAGCCGCCAATGCCCCACGCGCCGTCCCGCCACCACTGTAGTTTCGCGGTGCCGGCGCTTCGCCCGCGGCGGGGCCTGGTCCGATGCCGCCGGCGTAGCCTGGGCGCGGCGCGGCGCCACCGAACACGCGGCGCAAAATGAAGATGCCGACACCGACCGCCAGCGCGATCAGCAACAGCGAGGCCATCTCGTCACCGAAACCCAGATGCGAGGCGAGCGCCGCCAGGCCGAGACCGGCCGCCAGGCCGGCGACCGGGCCAAGCCAGCTGCGGCCCTGCGGCCGGGCTGCCGTACCGGCTGCGGCCGGCGCCGCGGCGGCCTGGCCGGGTGTCTGCGGCGTCGCTTGCGCCGGCCGCGCGGGCGCTGCCGGCGGCGGCGCGCTGCGATTCATGCCGAAGGAACGACCACCACCCAGGCGCTTGGCTTCGACATCGGCAACACCTGCCGTCAAGGCGATGCAAACGGCAAACAGCGATAACAGCAGATGCTTCATGAGGTCCCCCAACAGTGCGTGGATTTCTACAGTTTGTAGCCGCGGTGCAGCGCCACCACACCGGCGGTGAGATTGAACACATCGACCTGCCCCAGCCCGGCCGCTTCCATCATGGCCTTGAGCGTTTCCTGGTCGGGATGCATGCGGATCGATTCGGCCAGGTAGCGGTAGGAGTCGGCGTCGCCCGCCACCTTGCTGCCCAGCCACGGCAGCACCTTGAACGAATACAGGTCGTAGAGCGGCTGCAGCGGCTTGGCGACCTTGGAAAACTCGAGCACCAGCAAGCGCCCGCCCGGACGCAGCACGCGGCGCATCTCGGCGAGTGCGACATCCTTGTGCGTCATGTTGCGCAGGCCGAAGGCGACGGTGACGATGTCGAAACGGTCGTCCTCGAACGGCAGCTTCTCCGCATCGCACTGTATGGCCGGCGCGAGGATGCCGGCATCGACCAGGCGGTCGCGGCCGACGGCAAGCATGGCGTGGTTGATGTCGGAGAGCCAGACTTCGCCGCCGCCGGGCTTGCCGACGCCGACACGCGGCGCAAAGGCTGCCGAGAGGTCGGCCGTGCCGCCGGCGACGTCGAGCACGCGCTCGCCATGCCGCGGCCGCGCGATCTCGATGGTGAACTTCTTCCACAGCCGGTGCAGGCCCGCCGACATGAGGTCGTTCATCAGGTCGTATTTGCCGGCGACCGACGAGAACACCTCGCCGACACGACGCGCCTTTTCGCGCTCGTCGACGGTTTCGTAACCGAAATGGGTTTTGGTCATGCGCCCGCTCCCCATCGCCCGCCCCAAGGGCGGGGGCGCCCTCGGTTCGCCGCTGCGCGGCTCCGGTTCGTTCGCTGCGCCCGTCTCGGGGCGGCCCATCGCCAGGCACCCATCAGTGCTTGTGGCCGCAGCCGCCGGCGGCCGGCGGACGGGTCGTCGAATCGACGTCGCGGCTGGCACCGGCGGTTTCCAGCCGGGCCAGATACTCGGCCCACAACTGGTCCTGATCGACGCCCAGCCGATAGAGCAGGTCCCACGAATAGATCCCGGTGTCGTGCCCGTCGGAAAAGAAAGGCTGGATCGCGTAGTGGCCGACCGACGCCAGGTCGGTGATCTCGACCAGACGCTTGCCGGTTTGCAGCGTTTCCTGTCCGGGCCCGTGGCCGCGTACTTCGGCAGACGGGCTGAAGACGCGCAGGTACTCGCAGGGCAACGAAAAGCGCTTGCCATCGGCAAAGGCAATCTCGAGTCGACGCGATGCCTTGTGCAGCACGATTTCCGTCGGCGCGGGGGTCGCAGCGTCAAGGCCGGCCATAAGCACTCCAGAAGCAATCAACAGCGGCCAGTTTAGCGCAGCGCCCGTGGGCATCACCCCCAGTGATGGCAGGGGTTGTAACAAAACCGTCACCGCACAGACATAGACTGCGCCAAAACGCCATCGACCCATCATGCCCGCCACCATCCTCGTCGTCGAAGACGAACCCGCCATCCAGTCGCTGCTCGAAGTGAACCTTCGGCGGGCCGGCTTCGAGGTCCGTCAGGCGCTGGACGCGGGCAGTGCCGTCAAGGCCATCAACGAAGCGCTGCCGGACCTCCTGCTGCTCGACTGGATGTTGCCGGGCATGAGCGGCATCGACCTCGCCCGCCGCCTGCGCAACGATCCGCGCACGCGGGCGCTGCCGATCATCATGCTCACCGCGCGCGCCGAGGAGCGCGACAAGATCGAGGGCCTCGAGGTCGGCGCCGACGACTACATCACCAAGCCGTTCAGCCCGCGCGAGATGATCGCCCGCGTGCGCGCGCTGCTGCGGCGGAATGCGCCCCAGGCCACCGAGGCGGTGGTCAGCGTCGGCGCCGTGCGCCTGGACCCGGCGACGCATCGCGTCTTCGCCGCCGACGTGGCGGTGAATCTCGGCCCGACCGAATTCCGCCTGCTGCATTACCTGATGAGCCATGCCGAGCGGGTGCACAGTCGCACCACGCTGCTCGACAAGGTGTGGGGCGACCACGTCTTCGTCGAGGAGCGCACGGTCGACGTGCATATCCGTCGGCTGCGTGCCGCGCTGGAGCCTTCGGGATGTGACGCGCTGATCCAGACGGTGCGCGGCGCCGGCTACCGCATCTCCGCGCAGCCCGATTAGGCTGTCGCCAGCACTACACTGCCGGTTCGACCGAATCTGGAGGGGGCATGTCGCCCGTCCACCGCGCACTGCTCACCCGAATCGCCGCCCTGCTGGTACTCGCAGCGGCAGCTGCGCTCGCCTTCGGCCTCACCGGATTCCTCGCTGCACTGGCGGCAGGACTGATCGTGCTCCTGCTGAGCGATGCTCGCCGCCTGGCGACGCTCGACGCCTGGGCGCGCCAGCCACCCGGTACGCCGCTGCCGCTTGCCGACGGCATCTGGGGCGATGTCTTCGGCCAATTGACGCGACGCACCCGCGAAGCCATGGCCCAGCGCGCCGAGCTGAGCGAAGCCCTTGACCGCTTCCGGCTTGTCGCCGAAGCCTTGCCCGACGGCGTCGTGATCCTCGACGAGGTGGGCGCCATCGAATGGATGAGCACCCATGCCGCCGACCTGCTGCTGCTCGACCGCACACAGGACATCGGCGTGCGGCTGGGCCAACTGGTGCGCGAACCGGCCTTCCTCGATTTTCTCGCTGCCACCGAAATGCCTTTGCCACTGACGCTGGCCACCGGCCGCACGCCGGGGCGCACGCTGGAGTTTCGCCGTGCCCCGTTTTCCGTCGGCCAGGAACTGCTGATCGTGCGCGACATGACGCAACTGGCCAAACTGGAGACCATGCGGCGCGACTTCGTGGCCAATTGCTCCCACGAGTTGAAAACGCCGCTGACCGTCACGCTCGGCTACCTCGAGACAGCGCAGGACGGGCTTGTGGATACGCCGGCGGAGACCGTGGCCGGCTACCTCGAGGTCGCCATGCAGCAGGCCCAGCACATGCGTGCACTGATCGACGACTTGCTGATGCTGTCGTCGCTGGAGACCGACGCGCCGCCCGTCGAAAGCCTGCTGCCCGTCGCCGACTTGGTCGCGCAGGTGCGCGCGGAGGCCGCTGCGCTGTCGAACGGACGGCACGAGATCTCGCTGTCGTGCGACCCGCCCGATACATCCTCGACGGCGCTGCGCGGCGCCGAGCGCGAACTGCATTCGGCGCTGGCGAACCTCGCCAGCAATGCGGTGCGCTACACGCCGGAGAGGGGCCGCATCCATCTGTCGTGGCAGGATCGCGCCGACGGCGGCGGCATCTTCTGCGTCGAGGACAGCGGTATCGGCATCGCACCCGAACACATCGGCCGCCTGACCGAACGTTTCTATCGCGTCGATCGGGGGCGCTCGCGCGCGCACGGCGGCACCGGGCTGGGCCTGGCGATCGTCAAGCATGTGCTGGAGCGCCACCAGGCCCGGCTCGAAGTCGACAGCGAGCCGGGCCGGGGCTCGTCGTTCCGCATTGTCTTTCCGCCACAGCGCATCGTGCGCGACCAGATCGCCAACGAGGCCGCGCGAGCGCCGATGGATGCAAGGCGCCCGGCGCGCAGCGACCGCGACATACCTCTCGCGTAGGCGAGGAAGCGAGCACCGGTGCAACGCCGCAGAAGCGGCGCGCAGCCGGCCTCAGAAGCGCGTGGCGTAACGGTCAAGCTCCCACGTATGGACGGCGCGGGAGAACTCGATCCACTCGGATTCCTTGAGGCGCACGAACTCGGCGCAGAAATCGTCGCCGAGCGCCGCGCACAGCGCCGCATCGGCGCGCAATGCCGCGACCGCTTCACCCAGATGCTGCGGCAGCGTGCGGATGCCGCGCGCAATGCGTGCCTGGGCATCCAGTTCGTAGAGGTCCTCGTCGTGCGCGGCGCCGGGATCGAGGCCGCGATCGATGCCATCGAGCCCGGCAGCGATGACCGCCGCGATCATGACATACGGGTTGGCGGCGGCATCGGGCAAGCGCCATTCGAGGCGGCCGGCCACCGTGCGCGCCAGCGCCGTGCGGTTGTTGTCGCCGTAGGCGATGAACGCCGGCGCCCACGTCGTGCCCGACAGCGACTGGCCGACGACCAGCCGCTTGTAGGAATTGACCGTCGGCGCGCACAGTGCGGCAAGCGCGGGCGCGTGGTGCAGCAGGCCGCCAAGGAAGGCGTAGCCGGTTGCCGACAGGCCCTGCCCGCGCGGATCGCGCGGGTCGGCCAGCGGCGCCCCGCCTGCGGCATCGGCGAGCGAGAGGTGCAGATGCAGGCCGCTGCCGGGGCGGTCGGCGAAGGGCTTGGGCATCATCGAGAAGATCGCGCCGTGGCGTTCGGCGATGGCGTGCGCGGCGACCTTGAACAGCATCAGTTCGTCGGCGGCCTGCAGCGCGCCGGCATAGCGCCAGTTGATTTCGTACTGCCCGCTGGCGTCTTCGTGGTCGATCTGGAAGACGTCCAGCCCGCAGGCGGCGAGCGCATCGGCAATGCCGAGCACGATGTCCTGCGCACGAGCAAGCGACTTCACGTCATACGATGGCTTCTCCAGCACGTCGTCGGCGTCGAAGGGCAGCAGCGTGCCGTCGGCGGCGCGACGCAACAGGAAGAACTCCGGCTCGATGCCGGCGTTGAGCGTCAGGCCGCGCTCGGCCAGGCGGGCGATCTGGCGACGCAGCAGCTGCCGCGGACAACGCGCGAAGGGCGCGCCGGCGACGAAGCCGTCGCAGACGATGCGGGCCTGCCCCGGCGCCCAAGGCATGGGCATCAGCGTCAATGCGTCGCCGCGCCCGTAATACTCGCTGGAAACGCCGTGACGCGGCAGCGCCGTGCCCCAGATCGACGGCCCGGCGAATCCGGCACCGACACTGAGCAGCGATTCGAGATGCGCCAGCGGCACCAGCTTGCCGCGCGGCGTGCCGTGGATGTCGGCGAACTGCGCGAACAGGTGGCGCACGCCGCGTGCGGCCAGGTCGGCCTGCAGGGTCGCGACGGGTGAGGGCAGCGCGGCGTTCATGAAACTACAGTGGTGGTGGCACGGCGCCCCACGCGCGGCTGCGCCTCTCGACAAGGCAAGTTCTTGTGACCCATCAGCCAGCCGCTGCCAGGGAAGCGTCGAGGATACCGAGCGCCTCGCTGAAGGTGGCGTCGGCAATGGTCAGCGGATACAGGAAGCGGATGACGTTGAAATACACGCCACAGGTCAGCAGGATCAGGCCGCGGGCGCGCGCTTCGGCCTGCACGCGCCTGGTGAATTCGGCGTCGGGCTTGCCGGTGGCCGGGTCGTTGAATTCGACGGCGATCATCGAGCCGGGCCCGCGCACATCGACAATCTGCGGGAAGGCGCTGCGCTTGGCGGCCAGATGCGCCTTGAGGCGGTCGCCGAGCACGTTGGCGCGGGCGATGAGCTGCTCGCTTTCGATGACGTCGATCACCGCGTGCGCGGCGGCCAGACCCAGCGGGCTGCCGGCGTAGGTGCCGCCCAGGCCGCCGGGCGCGGGTGCGTCCATGATCTCGGCGCGGCCGGTGATGGCGGACAGGTTGGTGCCGCCAGCCATGCTCTTCGCCAGCGTCATCAGGTCGGGCAGCACGTCGTAATGATCCATGGCGAACCACTTGCCGGTGCGTCCGAAGCCGGTCTGCACTTCGTCGGCGACGAGCAGGATGCCGTGCTCGTCGCACAGCGCGCGCAGCGCGCGCATGAAGTCCGGCGGCGCCATGTAGAAGCCGCCCTCGCCCTGCACCGGCTCGAGGAAGATCGCAGCCACGCGAGCCGGCTCAATCTCGCTCTTGAAGAGATGCTGGATGGCGTCGAGCGCGTCCTGCACGTTGACGCCGTGCAGCGGGATCGGGAACGGCGCGTGGAAGACCTCGGCCGGGAACGGGCCGAAGCCGACCTTGTACGGCACCACCTTGCCGGTGAGCGCCGCGGCCATCATCGAGCGGCCATGGAAGGCGCCGGAGAAGGCGATGATGCCGCTGCGTTTGGTGGCGGCACGGGCGATCTTGACGGCATTCTCGACGGCCTCGGCACCGGTGGAAAAGAACGCGGTCTTCTTGGTATGCGTCCCCGGCGTGATGCGGTTGATGGTCTCGGCGAGCGTCACGTAGGACTCGTAGGGAATCACCTGGTAGCACGAATGCGTGAAGCGTTTCACCTGCGCTTCCAGCGCGGCCTGTACTTTCGGATGGCGATGGCCGGTATTGAGCACGGCGATGCCGCCGGCGAAGTCGATGAAGCGGCGGCCTTCGACGTCCCACAGCTCGGCGTTCTCGGCGCGATCGACGAAGAAATCGGCCATCACGCCGATGCCGCGCGGCGTGGCGGCAAGGCGGCGGGCATGGAGGTCGGCATTCCTGGGGGTTTGCGGTGCGTTCATAGGTGTCTCCGGAAATTCTGGTTAGCCACAGAGGGAACAGAGAAGATCAAATGCCTTTCTCTGTGCTCTCCGTGTTCTCTGCGGCAAGAAATCAAGCCGCATCGATGCGCAGCCAGGTGGTCTTCAGTTCGGTGTACTTTTCCAGCGCATGCAGCGATTTGTCGCGGCCGTTGCCGGACTGCTTGTAGCCGCCGAAGGGCACGGTGATGTCGTCGTCGTCGTACTGATTGACATGCACGGTGCCGGCACGCAGCGCGCGGGCGACGCGGTGGGCGCGGTTGAGGTTGCTGCTCCACACCGAGCCTTGCAGGCCGTAGGGGCTGTCGTTGGCGATGGCGATGGCTTCGGCCTCGGTGTGGAAGCGGATCACCGAAATCACCGGGCCGAAGATCTCTTCTCGGGCGATCTTCATGTCGGGCCGCACGCCATCGAATACGGTCGGTGCCACGTAGCAGCCACCGCTGTCCTCCAGGACGCGGGCGCCACCGACCAGGCAGCGGGCGCCGCCGGCCTTGCCGGCATCGATGTAGCCCAGCACCGTGCGCACCTGCTGCTCGTCCACCAGCGCGCCCATGCTGGTGGCCGGGTCGAGCGGATTGCCCGGCACCCAGTTCGCCGTATGCGCCACTGCCGCCTCGACGACGCGATCGGCGATGCTGGCGTGCACCAGCAGTCGCGACGGCGCGTTGCACGACTGGCCCATGTTGAAGTTCATCGAATCGACGACCGTGCGCGCGGCGCGGTCCAGATCGTCGAAGTCGTCGAAGACGATGTAGGCCGACTTGCCGCCCAGCTCGTTGTACACGCGCTTGAGGTTGGAGCGTCCGGCGTATTCGAGCATCATGCGGCCGACGCGCGTCGAGCCGGTGAAGCCGACGGCATCGACATCCATGTGCATCGCCAGAGCCTCGCCGGCCTCGTGGCCGTACCCGGGCACGACGTTGAAGACGCCCGGCGGCAGGCCGGCCTCGACGGCGATTTCGGCCAGCCGCATCGCCGTCAGCGGCGACTTCTCGGACGGCTTGAGGACGACGCTGTTGCCGGTGGCGAGCGCCGGACCGAGCTTCCACGCCGCCATCAGGATCGGGTAGTTCCACGGCACGATGACGCCGATGACGCCCATCGGCTCGCGCTGGATCAGCGCCAGCGCATCGTCGCCCGTCGGCGCGATCTCGTCATACACCTTGTCGATGGCTTCGCCGTACCACGCGATGATGCGCGCCGACGAGGTGACGTCGACCGGCAGGCTCTTGTTGATCGGCTTGCCCATGTCGAGCGTCTCGAGCAGCGCGAGTTCTTCGCGGTGTTTGAGCATGTGCTCGCCGAAGGCCTGCAGCACGCGCTTTCTGGCCGCCGGCGACTTGCCGGCCCAGCGGCGGTCGTTGAAGGCGGCGCGCGCCGAGGCGACGGCGGCGTCGATGTCGGCGCCGCGGCCGCGCGCCGCCTGCGTGAGCACGCGGCCGTCGATGGGCGAGACGCAATCGAAGCTGCCGCCATCGAGCGCTCCGACGCGGCGGCCATCGATGAAGGCGCGGCCGTCGCAGGTGATGTCGCGCGCGCGGGCTTGCCAGTCGGGATGCGGGGCGTTCATTGATCGATGCCTCCGAGGCAGATGTATTTCACTTCGAGGTATTCCTCGATGCCGTGGTGCGAGCCCTCGCGACCCAGGCCCGATTGCTTGACGCCGCCAAACGGCGCCTCGGCCGTGGAGATCAGCCCGGTGTTGACGCCGACCATGCCGTAGTCGAGCGCTTCGGCGACGCGCCAGACGCGGCCGATGTCGCGGCTGAAGAAATACGATGCGAGACCGAACTCGGTGCGGTTGGCCAGTTCGATGACTTCGGCTTCGTCGGCGAACTTGATCAACGGCGCCACCGGGCCGAAGGTCTCTTCGCGGAAGATCTTCATGTCGGCCGTCACGCCGGTGAGCACGGTGGGCACGTAGTACGTTCCGCCGAGGTCGTGGCGCTTGCCGCCGGTGAGCACCTTGCCGCCGCCCGAGAGCACGTCGAAGACGTGGTCCTCGACTTTGGCCACCGCTTCCTCGTTGATCAGCGGGCCCTGGTGGATGCCGTCGTCCATGCCGTTGCCGACCTTCAGCGTTTCGACGCGGCGGGCGAGCTTTTCGGCGAAGGCGTCGTAGATGCCTGCCTGCACGAATAGCCGGTTGGCGCACACGCAGGTCTGCCCGGCGTTGCGGAACTTGGAAATGATCGCGCCCTCGACGGCGGCATCGAGGTCGGCGTCGTCGAAGACGATGAACGGCGCGTTGCCGCCCAGTTCAAGCGAGAGCTTCTTGATCGTGTCGCTGCATTGGCGCATCAGGATGCGACCGACTTCCGTGGAACCGGTGAAGGACAGCTTGGTGACAGTCGGATTGGCGGTCAACTCGCCGCCGATGGCACGCGAATCGCCGGTGAGGACGGACATCAGCCCGGCGGGCAGCCCGGCCTCGTCGGCCAGCACGGCCAGCGCCAGGGCGGACAGCGGCGTTTCCAGCGCCGGCTTGATGACCATCGCGCAACCGGCGGCGAGCGCCGGGCCGACCTTGCGCGTGATCATGGCGTTGGGGAAGTTCCACGGCGTGATCGCGGCGGCGACGCCGATCGGCTGCTTGATGACCAAGAGGCGCTTGTCGGCGGCATGCGACGGGATCGTCTCGCCATAGACGCGGCGCGCCTCGTCGGCGAACCACTCGATGAACGAGGCGCCATAGGCGATCTCGCCGCGGGCCTCGGCCAGCGGCTTGCCCATCTCGGCGGTAAGGATGCGTGCGAGATCCTCCTGATGCGCCATCATCAGCGCGTACCACTTGCGCAGCACGATGCTGCGTTCCTTGGCCGTGCGCGCCGCCCACGACTTCTGTGCCGCGCGGGCCGCCTCGATGGCGCGACGGGTTTCGGCGGCGCCCATCAGCGGCACGCGGGCGATGACTTCGCCCGTGGCCGGGTTGGTGACGTCGGCGGCGGCGCCGTTGTCGGCATCGCGCCATTGGCCGGCAAGGTAGCACTGCGTGCGCAGCAGATCGGGACGGGTGAGTTTCATGACGTTCGATTCCGGAGAAAACGCGGACGCGGCGGCGCGCTCGACGCGCCGTGCACCCGCTGAAAACACAGTGGTGGCGGGACGGCGATCACATCAACGACCACAGCGCTCGCCACCACGCACC
>JBGARB010000074.1:0-11879 GCA_044230495.1 Rhodocyclaceae bacterium | reverse complement strand
CCTGAAAGGTATGTCTCCTCGCTGCGCTCCGGGCGCCTCGCATCCGGCCGTCCTCGCGATGCAACCCGTCCGCCGAATAGCGCCGTCGCAAGCCCCGCGCTCCCTTGAACGCCGAATGCGCTCGGAGCGGGCAAATGGTAGACGGCCCAAAACACAGTGGTGGTGGGACGGCGCTGCGGCGGTGCGTACAATCCGCGCCTCGCCTTTTCGAGTGAATCGCCATGTGGTTTCGCAACCTGCAGGTCTTCCGCCTTTCGCCCGCCTGGGATTACGCGCCCGATGCCTTTGCCGAGGCGCTCGGCCGCGGCGCCTTCAAGGGCTGCGGCGCCACCGACCGCAGCGCGCATGGCTGGGTGCCGCCGCGCGGCGATGTCGGCGAGATGGTGCTGACCAGCGGCGAGCAGCAACTGATCGCGCTGGGGGTCGAAAGCAAGTTGCTGCCCGCCGCGGTGGTGCGCCAGTATGCCGACGCCAAAGCCGCGACGATCGCGGCGGCGCAAGGCTTCAAGCCCGGCCGCAAGCAGGTGCGCGAGATCCGCGATCAGGTCGAGCTGGAGCTGCTGCCGCGGGCCTTCGTCAAGCGCACGCTGACCTACGTGTGGATCGATCCGGCCGGCCGCTGGCTGGTCGTCGATGCCGCCAGCAGCGCACGCGCCGATGAGGTCATCGAGCAGCTCAAGGCCAGCCTGGGCGAATTGCCGCTGGCATTGCTGCGCACGGGCGTCGCGCCGGGAACTGCGATCACGCAGTGGCTGGCCGCGGGCGAGGCAAATGGCGCCTTCACCATTGACCGCGAATGCGAACTGCAATCGCCCGTCGAGGAGCGCGCGGCCGTGCGCTACGTGCGGCACAACCTCGACAGCGATGAGGTGCGTGCCCACATCGCTGCCGGCAAGGCGGCCACTCGCCTGGCATTGACCTGGCGCGACCGCGTGTCCTTCGTGCTTACCGAACAGTTGCAGATCAAGCGCGTGGCTTTTCTCGATCTGGTGAAGGAAGAAGCCGAGCGCAACACCGCCGAGGGCGATGACCTGTTCATCGCCAACTTCACGCTGATGGCCGGCGAACTGGCGCGACTGCTCGGCGATCTTGTCGACGCACTGGGCGGAGAGGCGGAGTAGCGCTCAGCCCATGCCGCTTTCGCGGGCCTTCCTCTCCCGCTCGACCTTGATGATGTAGCGCTGGATCAGCGTCTGCATCGTGCCCGGCAGCTTGACGAACTCGCAGCCGGCGCGCAGCGACTTGTGGCCCAGGCGATTGGTCAGCGTCGCCAGCGAACACACGCGCAGGTCCCCCGACACCAAGCCGACTTCAGGCAGCTCAAGGCGCAGCAGGCGCAGCGCGAGGCCGGTTTCGAGCGGGGCATCTTCCGGCAACCCGACGAGGCCAATGCCACCGCCGCTGATGTCAGAGGCATGGACTTCGAGGCGCTGGCGCTGGCCGCTTGCGTCGGTGAACTCGATGGCGCCGGCCAAGGGCCGCGTCAGCGGCAACGGCAGGCGGTAGAACTCGCGCCGCTGCAGCCGCATCAGCGAGGTCGGCAGCGCGGCGCGGAAGGCCGGCCGGCCTGCTTCGACGACGGTGGTGAGGCCGTCGAGCATGAATTGCACCTTCACCTTGTCGAGCTGCGTGACGCAGAACAGCCGCGGGGCCGCCAGCGCCTTGCGGTTCGTCTCCTCGCTCGGCCCGATGTCGAGCAGCAGTGCGTCGGGCTCGGCGCGCAAGGGGCTGGTCAGCACCATGTCGCGACCGTCGTTGAAGAACATCGTGATCTGCGCGACGTGATCGACCAGTCCGCGCAGCACGGGCAGGATCTCGTTGCGCGTTTGCAGCAGGTATTTGGCGTATTCGTTGTCGTCGAGGATCTCGACGGCATGGGCATGGGCTGCCAGCGACGCCGCCTCGTCGGCGCCTGGCGATGCGGGGTTTGCAGCGATCATGCCGGCAGTCTATCAGCCGGCTGCGCGCTGCCGTTCCAGCGAATAAAGCCAGGCCAGCAGCTCGGCGACCGCGACATAAAGGGTCGGCGGAATGTGGTCGTCGAGATCGACGCGCGAGAGCAGCGTGACCAGTTCGGGCGACTCGTGCACGAAGATGCCGTGCTCCTTGGCGCGCGCGATGATTTCGGCGGCGACGACGCCGCGGCCTTTGGCAATGACCACGGGCGCGGCATCGCCCGGCGCGTATTTCAGCGCGACGGCCAGCGCGCGCGAGCGCTCGGCGTCGGTGACCTCGCGCCGGGTCACGATGAGCCTTCGCCTGCGGCCGCCGCCCCGTTCGGCGCTTCCTCCGGCTTCAGGCGGACCAGCATGGCACGCAGCGGTACGCCGGCGGCGGCCAGCGCGCCGTCGAGTTCAGGCACGGCGGCGCGCAGCGCCTGCGTGCTCGCGGGCGTGTCGGCCTGCACGACGATGCGTACGCCATCCTTGCCGACCTGCAGCCGCGCAGCGACTTCGCCGAGCGCGGGCGTGGTCAGCGTCAACGAGGTGATCCAGCGGGCATCGTCGTCGTCGACCTCGCTGCCATGGCGGCCGTCGCGCTCGATCGCCCATTCCATCGGCTGGCGCGGCCAGACTTCGCCGTGCCAGATCATGCGTTGCGTGCCGGCGGCATCGAGCTGCTGCTGCACCACCGGGCGCAGGTCGTCGGGCATGCCGTCAGCGCGCGTTGCGCTGGTCGTGGCGGCCGGCGGGCGTGCCTCCAGCCCCGATTCGGCGCCGCCGCGCCACTGCGCCAGCCGTGCCAGCTCGGCGACATCGTGCAGGGCGGGATTGCGCCATGCACCCTCGGCGGCGTGCGCTGCCTGCGCCGCGGCGGGTACCGGCGGAGCAGCCGGGTCGGCGTCGATGGCGGCCTGCGGCATCGTGCGGGTGGCCGGATTGGCGGCATCGCGCCGTCCCGCCACCACTGTAGTTTCGTCGGCGCGCGGCGTTCCGCTGGCGAGCGCTGCGGCGTCGGCATCGGCCGTCGCGATGCCGCCCAGTGCGGCGAGCAGCACCTGCCGTGCGTCGGCGGGCAGGGCCGCTGTGCCGGCCGGTGGCGCCATTGTGCCGCCCGGCTCGGCCAGCAGCCGCCCGACCAGCACCTTGAAATCGGAATGCTGGGCCTGCGGCTCTTCGAGCAGCTGCGCCAGCGGGAACTGCCCCGTGACCCATTGCGCCTGATGCGATTCGTAGAACAAGCCGCTGGATTTGACCGCGGCGCCGAGCGCGCCGGCCAGGGCGGCCGCGGTCGGCAACGGTGCGCCGGCGGCCGCTTCGCCCGGTGCTTGCGCGATGAGCGGGGCGCCGCGGTTGAGCATGGCAGGCAGAGGCGGCTCGCCCTCGGCAGTGAGCAAGGCGGCGACGCGTTGGCCGGCGGGCGAGACATTGGCATACGGGTAGGGCGTGCCGGCCCCTTCGACGGCCTGCGGCTGTGGCGCGAGGCGGGCGACCACCACGCGCGGCGAGCGGTCGACGACCACCAGGTCGAGGGTGTCGCCGGCCTTGGCGCCTTCGGGCAGGGCCAGCGTCAACGACTGGCCGGCGACGAGCGCCCGGTAGGTGTTTTCTGGCAGTGCTTCGAGGATGCGCGCGCTGAAGGCCTGGCCCTGACGCAGCTCGGGCAGGTCGGCGGGGATTTCGGTGACCGGCGCCGTCGGCTGCAGCAGCTGCGACTCGGCCTGCATGCGCATGCGGATGCCGATGTCGTTGGGGATCAGCACCATGGGACGGCAGCGCGGAAGGGTTCCGGCGCGGTGAGGCGGATCAGCCGGCGGTCTGGTAGGCGCGCTCGACGCGGCGCTTCTGCGCGCCGGCGCCCAGATAGCGGCGTACCTGTTCCATCCACGGCTCGGTGTGGCGGCGAACCTCGGCGTCGTCGTCGAGGATCTGCTGGATCAGGCCGCGCTTGCGTTCGATATCGACGGGGCCCGGATCGAGGCCGATGCCGTTGGCGAGCTGCTCGCGCAGGCCGCGGACATGCGTTTCGAGATCGACCAGATGGTCCCAGTTGTTCTCGCGCGCGGCATCGACCATGCGCGCCGAGAGCGAGCCGATCTGCTCGTAAAGATCCATCTGCGTGGGCATGGGGCGCATGCTAGCCATTCGCCGCGACCTCGCTCGGCGAAACTGCCGTGCCTTCTTTCGCTATTTCCTGCCAGGCCGAACGCAGTTCCTGCAACAGGCCGGCGACCTCGTCGAATATGGCCTTTTCACCCCGCAAATTGGCGAATTGCAGGCGCACGCACATGTAGTCGTACAGCGACGCGAGGCGCTGCGCCAGCTCGCCGCCGACAGTGGTGTCGAGGCTGGCGCGCAGGCCCTGGGCGATGATCGCGTCGGCCTTCATGATCGCCTCGCTCATCGCCGGCTTGTCGCCGGCCGTGTTGCTCGCCGACGCCTGCGTCACCGCCAGCAGCGCGCCGTCGTAGAGCATCAGGATCAGCTTGTGCGGCGTGGCGGTCTCGACGCCCATGTCGAGACCGACGCGGCCATAGGCCGTGCGTGCATTGCTCATGGTCTGGAACATCGGTGGCTCCGCGCTAGTTGGCGTTGTTGCCCGAGGTCGCCGGCAGGTTGGCCAGCTGCTGGGTGAGGTATTCGGAGGTCTGCTGCATCGAGGCGATCAGCGAATCGAGCGCCACGAACTGCGCGCGATAGCGCTTTTCGATGGCCTCCAGCCGCCGGTTGAGGACGACGCGGCGATCGCCGATATCCTCGATCGAGCGGTCGATGCCTTCGGTGCGGCTGGCGATGGCGCCGTCCTCGCCGAGCAGGCCGGTGATGGTGCGGTCGAGCTGCCAGGCCAGGCCGCGCGAGAAACTGACTGTGCCGCGCGTGCCGGTGTTGCCGCCCTCGACCAGCACTTGCAGGCCGATGGCATTGCCGGTGCCGGTGAGCGTCTGGCCCTTGCCGGTGGCGGCGACGCCGCCGATCTCGCCGGCGACATCGACGCCGGCGGTGCTGGTGGTGGTACCGAACAGCGTCGCCACCGCGCTGCCGCCGCTGACGACGACATTGGAGCTGGCGCCGTAGCGCGCCGATGTCAGCGTGACGATGCCGGCAGCGTGGGACGCCGTCAGCGTGTAGTTCAGCGAGGCCAGGCCGCTGGCGCTGTTGATGCGCGCCTGCACTTCGGCGACGAGCTGGTCGCGCGTGTAGGTGCCGGCATTGAGCGTGACGCTGGCGTTGATGCCGTCGAGAGACAGCGCGAGCGTGTCGTTGACGCCCGTGGTGATGACGGTGTTGGCCGCCAGCGCCGTGCCGCCGACGACCTGGCCGCGGGTGGCGATCTGGCTGACGAAGAGGCCGTATTCGCCGGTGCGCGTGGTGCTCGACGAGCCGGCGTACTTGACCAGGCTGTCGGTCGGCGCGCCGATGACGGCGAACAGGCCGGCGACGTTTTTCGAGGCGTCGGCGAGCGTGTCGTCGAGCTTGCCGCTGTTGATGGCCAGCGAGCCGTCGCGCTGGAATGTGACGCCGATGTCGGACAGCGACGCGACGCCGCTGCTGGCGCCATCGACGCGCTGCGAGAGCAGGTTGCGCACCTGGCTTTCGACGCCGCGCAGCGTGGCGTCGCCGACCAGCAGGCCGCCGGTCTGCTTCTTGATGTCGAAGCCGCCCAGGCCCTTGATGGTCGTGTTCAGTTCGTTGTACGCGGCGACGAAGCCTTCGACGGCCGTCTTCACCTCGGCGGGATCGCGGGCGACGGTCAGCGTCGTCGGATTGCCCGGGTCGGCCTTGAGCAGCCGGAGCGTGACACCGCCGATGGCATCGCCGATGGCATTGCTGCTTTTCTTGACCGGCAGGCCGTCGATGGAGAACTCGGCATCCTGCGCGGCGAGCTTTTCTTCGAGGTTCTTGCCGTTGCCGGGCGTCGCCGTCGGGTCGTAGGCCAGCTGCGAGAGGCCGCCGGCGTCGGTGTTGTTGGCGTCGCCGTCGCCGGCGACGCGCACACGCACCGAGTTGGCGGCACCGGTATCGTTGCCGGAGACGACGAGCCGGTAGCCGCCGCCGTCGTTGAGGATGCTGGCGGTGACGCCGGCGCCGGCCTCGTTGATGGCATCGCGGATGCCGGCGAGCGAATTGTTGCTGCCGTTGATGACGACGGATTTCGCCGTCCGCGCGGCATTGACCGTGAAGGTGTTGCCGCCGCTGTCGTAGGTGCCGAAATCGATGGTCAGCGTGCCGGTGCCGACGGCGCTCGCCGGCTCGGTGAACTGCGCCGAGGCGAGCTTGTGGGCCTGCGCGAGCTTGTCGATCTCGATGCTGTAGGTGGCCGGCTTGGCGATGCTGCTCGTCGTGGCCGACAGCTGCGTGGTGTCGGCGGCCGTGGCCTTGGTAGTGCCAAAGCGCGTGGAGGACGACAGGCTCTTGGCCGAGGTCTGAAAACTCGAGAAGGCCGACTTGAGCGTGCCGTAGGCGGTCAGTTTGGCCTGATAGTCGGCTTCTTTCTTGTCGAGCGCCGTCAGGGGCACCTTTTCGGCGTCCATGAGCTTGGTGACGAGGCTGTTCAGGTCAAGACCCGAACCGATGCCGAGAGAGGAAAGTCCGACCATGGGAATATCTGCTTGAGTACCGGATTAACGGCGGATGCCGGTGGTTCTGAAGAGCATTTGTCGTGCCTGCGGGCGCGGCGCCCGGTGATTATCGTGCGAAAGAAGCCGCGTGTTGCCTTCACGGGGGAACGCGGTGGACAAAAAAAGCCCGCGGCGCGGCGCGGGCAAATTGGCAGGAGGTTTTCGGTCAGCGCTGCAGCAGCTGCAATACCTGGTTGGGCAGGGCGTTGGCCTGCGCCAGCATGGCGATGCCGGCCTGCTGCAGGATCTGCGCCCGCGTCAGGGCGGCAGTTTCTGCCGCGAAGTCGGCATCCTGGATGCGCGAGCGGGCGGCGGTGATGTTCTCGGCCGTGGTGGTCAGGTTGTTGATCGTGGTCTGGAAGCGGTTCTGCACGGCGCCGAGGTCGGCGCGGATGCCGTTGATCTGCGCCAGCGAACCGTCGATGGCGTCGATGGCCGCATTGGCGCCTTCGACGCTGCTGACGTCGATGTTGTTGAGGGCATTGTTCTCGCTGGCCACCAGTTCGGCGGCGGAGGCGTCGAACAGGCCGCCGCCATTTACCGATCCGGTCGTCGAAAGGCTGAAATAGGCCGACGACTTGAATTCGACCTTGCCGCCGACAATGGCCGAGTCGCGGTTGCCGGCATTGGCACCCCCGGCTTCGAGCCGCGTGTAGGGGCTCATGACGTCGCCCTGGAAGTTCATCCGCACCGGATAGGTCGACGTGGCTGCCGAGACCGTGAAATTCAGAATCGAGATGTCCTCGCCGTTCGGGTGCTCGAGCGTCAGCGACTGTTTGTCGATCGACAGCGATGCCGTCACGCCGGTCTTGCCGGTCTGCTGGTTGATGGCGGCGACGAGGTTGGCGAGGTCGGTGGTTTCGACATTCGCCGAGACCGGAAAGCCGTTCAGCGTGAAGGAGACGACACCGTCGGAGGTCAGGTTCGACAGCGATGCCTGCGTCCGCGCCGTCGCCAAGACGCCGGTGCCGGCGCTGGCGGCATTGACGAGGCCGGCGATCTCCTTGGCCGAGGCATCGGCCGGGATCTCGATGGTGGCCGATTGCTGGCCATTGACGTTGAGCTTCTGCGCCGAGACGTTGTTGCCGTTGGCGTTCTGGCTCTGGCCGTAGCCGACGGCCTGCACGAAGACGTTGGCGGCGTTGATGGCGAAGATGCTGCCGGCACCTCCCACGTCCGAGGTGATCTGCGCGCCGGGCGCCAGTTCGACGACGACTTCCGCGACCTTGCGCGCCGAGTCGGCGACCGCACCGGCGCCGTCCGTGTCCTCGGTCAGCAGCACATTGACGAAGGTCAGCGCCTCGGTGGGCGGCAATCCGGCGCTGCCCGGACCACCGGCGCCGGCCGGGTCGAGGAACAGGATGTCGACCGCCAGGTTGGCTGCGTCGAGCGTGAATTCGGCCACGTCCGTCACCGTGTCGTTGACGAACGAATTGGAGTTGGCTGCGGTGACGCGCACGGTCTGGTTGGTAGACGCGCCGGGCACGAAGGCGTCCAGCACCATCGACGCCGAGTTGGTGCCGGTGATGACGGCGCCGGCGGCCGTGGTGTAGTTGTGGCGATACACCGTCACGGTGCCGTCGCCGTTGTCGGTGACCGCGTAGTCGCCCGTGCCGCCCAGTGCGGCGGCCGCGGCCTGGGCGAAGGCGCCGGCCGTGGCGGCCGTGTCGCCGGCCACCGAGGTCCAGGTGACCGTGTTGCCGTCGATGTCGAGCGATACCGCCTCGGAGATGTTGGCCGAGAAGTCCGAGAACTTGACGGCGGTGTTGTTGTCGACGTAGAAGTCCTCCAGCCCGATATCGACCCCGCCGGTCGAGCGGATTTCGAGCCGGCCGTCGCCGGTGACAGCGGCCGTGAAGGCCGTATTCAGCGCGTTGGCGTTGATCGCCGCGGCAAACTGGTCCTCGATGCGCGGGAAGGTCACCGAATCGCGCAGGAAGTGGATGTCGTCGACGCCGCCCTGGCCGTTGTCCAGGCGGAAGGCCACGCGGTCGAATTCCTGCACGCCGGCGAGCCGTGCCACGTCGATCTCGGCGGCGTTGCTGTCCGACACGGTGGCGCTGAGGATGCCGCTGACCGCGGCGCCGAGCGTTGCCGCGATGTCGCTGCCCTGGTCGGTCGCCAGGACGCCATACGCAGTCACGGTGCCGTTGGCCTCGCGTACCGAGATGTTCTGTGCCGCGATGTTCGCGCTGGCGACGTCGGTGCCCGCAGTGACCAGGCCCTGCGTCGGGTAGAAGACGCCGGCATTGGTGGCGTTGGAGATGCCCGTGGTGTTGTTGTTGGTGGCGATCTTGTTGACGCCCAGCACCGTCGAGCCTGCGCCGGCCACCGACACGGCAATGGTCTGTTGCGCCTCGGCGCCGACGTGGAAGTTCTGTGCCGTAAACGATCCGTCGAGCAGCTTCAGGCCGTTGAACGACGTGGTGTTGGCGATGCGGTCCAGCTCAGCCATCAGTTGATTGACTTCGGACTGCAGCGCGAGGCGGTCGGAGGCCGAATTGGTGCCGTTCGCCGACTGGATCGCCAGTTCGCGCATGCGCTGCAGAATGTTGTTCGATTCCTGCAACGCGCCTTCGGCGACCTGCGCCAGCGAAATGCCATCGTTGGCATTGCGGTTCGCCTGGTTGAGGCCGCGAATCTGCGAGGTCATGCGATCGGAAATCGCCAGGCCGGCGGCGTCGTCCTTGGCGCTGTTGATGCGCAAACCGGACGACAGGCGCTGCAAGGCCGTGGCCAGCGCGCCCTGCGACTGGTTCAGATTGCGCTGGGCGTTCAGCGAAGCGATGTTGGTATTGATGATTTGCGGCATGCAGGGCTCCCGATGGGCGGACACACGCGCAACCGATGGGGCCGGATGCGCTCAAGTTTGCGTTCGATGTGTCGAGTAGCAGCAAGCGTGCCAACCGACATATTGCCGTCAAGTGCTTGAATTCAAAGCGCCGGCCCGTTCCATCGGGATGGCAGGCGGCAATCGTTGCCGGACATCGGCAACGCGGGCGAACGGCCACGGCCGCCAGGCAATTTCACAGCCGAAAACGGCGTACGCGCACGATCGACGCGGTTTAGTCTGCGGCTCCCGATCCGACGCCGTCGTCCATGGACCCCGCCAGCGCGCTTCGCCTGCTCTCGCTTTCCGCCATCTGGGGCGCGTCGTTCCTGTTCATGCGGCACGCCGCGCCGGTGCTCGGCCCCGTCCTGCTCATCGCGCTGCGCGTGGCGCTGGCGGCGCTGTTCCTGCTCGGCGTTGCGCGGCTGCTGCGCAAGCCGCTGGGACTTGTCGCCCATTGGCGCCACTTCCTGATCCTCGGCTTGTTCAACTCGGCTTTGCCCTTCGTGCTGTTCGCTTACGCGGCTTTGCACATTTCGGCGTCGCTGCTGTCGATCCTGAACGCCACGGCGCCGATCTGGGGCGTTGCCGTCGGCGCGCTGTGGTCACGCACGGCGATCTCGTGGCGCGCCGGCGCCGGCGTATTGCTGGGCATCGTGGGCGTCGCCACGGTCGCCGGCGTGGAGACGCTTGCGCTGGCGCCGGGCGACCGTTTGGCGGTGGCTGCCGCGCTGGCCGCGTCGCTGTGCTACGGCATTGCCTCGACCTACGCCAAATCGGCCGCGATGGCGCGGGCCGTGGCGCCGTTTGCCAATGCGCACGGCAGCATGTGGGCCGCCCTGCTGATCTTGCTGCCGGCCACCTGGCTCACGCCCTTGCCGTCGGTGGCATGGGATGCCGCCTTGCTGGGCAGCGTCGCCGCGCTCGGCGTGCTGTGCAGCGGGGTCGCCTACCTGCTGTATTTCCGGCTGATCGCCGATCTGGGCGCCGCCTCGGCGCTGACCGTCACCTTTCTGATCCCGGTGTTCGGCGTGTGCTTCGGGCATGTGTTCCTCGACGAGCCGGTGGGCTGGCACACCGTCGGTGGCGCCGCGATCGTGCTTGTCGGTACCGCGCTGGTCACCGGGTTCTCGCCGCGTACCCTGTTTGCCAGGCGCTGACGCGCGGTGGCAGCGGCGCCGTGCCGCCAAGCGCCGTGCCACCACCACTGTAGTTTCGGCCGGCGCACGGTGAATTGTCCGGCCCTGCGGTTTTCGCGCCCGGTGACGACTATGCTGCGCAGCAACAGGCGACGCCCTCGCGCCGCGCTTCATGCAACCCATGCCCGGTTATCAGGTCAAGTTTGAGGATGTCGTCATCGGCGGCGCGAATTTCCATATCCGCTCGCTGCGCGACAACCAGCAGTACGCCGACCCGCTGGGCATTGCCGAGCAGCGCGGCATACCGCCCGCCGGCTGGGCGCTGTTCGGCCTCGTCTGGCCGTCGGCGCGCGTGCTGGCGCTGGGCATGGCCAGCCATGGGCTGGCCGGCAAGCGCGTGCTCGAGATCGGCGCCGGTCTCGGCCTGGCCAGCCTGGTCATGCACCGCCGTGGCGGCGACATCACCGTGAGCGACCTGCATCCGCTGAGCGCCGAGTTCTTTGCCCACAACCTGCGCCTCAACGCGCTCGGGCCGATGCCGCATTACGGCGGCGCATGGGCGGACGTCGGTGGCGCGGGCGACGCGCTGCATGCCGATACGCGGCTCGGACGCTTCGATCTGATCGTCGGCAGCGACGTGCTCTACGAGCGCCAGCAGCCGGCGCAACTGGCGAACTTCATCGACCGGCACAGCGCCGAGGGTGCCGAAGTGCTGATCGTCGATCCCGATCGCGGCAACCGCAGCGACTTCCGCCGGCTGATGGCGCAACGGGGTTTCCGCTTCGATAGCCATCCGGCCGAACGACAGCTGGAAAACGGCGCCGCCTACAAGGGCCGCTGGCTGCGCTTCGTGCGGTAGCTAGAGGCGTTGCCACGGTCGCAGCGCCGTGTCACCACCACTGTAGTTTCATGCGCCGCCCAAACGCCGAAACCCGCGCCAGCTTGCGCTGCGCGGGTCCGGCGGAATAGCGTTCGTCCTGCCTTACGCCTTTTGCTGCAACAGCATCCCTTGCATGCGGTCGAGCGAGCGCGCGATGGCGAGCAGTTCTTCCGATGGAATCTGGCGGATCATCTCGCCGGTTTGCGCGTCGGTGATGCGGACGATGGTCTTGCCGGTCGAGTCGTCGATCGAGAACGAAAGACTGTTCGGCGCGGCGGCGTCGATCAATTTGCGCAGTGACTCCACGGCGCGTTGCGTCTGCGCCTGGCTGGTGGGTTGCGGTTGCACTGGCTCCGGCACGGGCGCAGGCGCGCGCGCCGGCACCGGCGCCCCTTGCGGGGCGGCCGGCAACGGCGTGTTGCCTGAATTGCCGATCGTGCTGATTGCCATGGAAACTCTCCTTGCCTGGGT
>JBGARB010000073.1:0-11964 GCA_044230495.1 Rhodocyclaceae bacterium | reverse complement strand
GTCGTCTTCGGCGCCTGCGTGGTTGTTCGCTCCGGCGATGGCGGACGGGAACTGCTGGTCGAGGCCGCCCGACGAGGCTTCGGCGACCGCTTGGGGGGGCTCGCTTTGCTCAAGATCCATGACCCTTTCGATTTCGGTGAGCGGCGGCAATTCGGCGAGGCTGCGCAGGCCGAGATCGTCGAGAAACTTGCGTGTGGTCGCATACAGCGCCGGACGTCCCGGCGCATCGCGATGGCCGACGGCGTCGATCCAGCCGCGCGATTCCAGCGTCTTGAGAATGTTGGGTGATACGGCAACGCCACGCACGTCTTCAATGTCACCGCGCGTGACAGGCTGCCGGTAGGCGATGATGGCGAGCGTCTCCATCACCGCACGGGAGTATTTCGGCGGCCGCTCGTTGCGCAGGCGATCGAGGTAATACTGGACTTCCGGCCGGGTCTGGAACCGCCAACCGCCCGCCAGTTGCGTCAGTTCGATGCCGCGGCCGGACCAGTCGCGGCGCAGGTCGTCGAGCAGGGTTCGCCACGTGTCGTCGTCGAACTCGTCGTCGAACAGCTTCTTCAGCTCAGCCAGCGGCAGCGGGTCGCTGGCGACCAGCAACGCGGCTTCCAGCACGCGCTTGTAGTCTTCGGGTTTATGCAGTTGCAACATCGGGCGATTTTACATAGATGGGTGCGAGCGCCTCGTTCTGCGTGATCTCGACCAGCGATTCCCTGGCCAGTTCGAGAACCGCCAGGAAGCTCACCACGAGGCCGGAAGTGCCGAGCGATACATCGAAAAGGTCCTCGAACAAGACGTAGCCGGCGCCTTGCAGCCGGCGCAGGATCAGGCTCATGTGCTCGCGTACGGACAGTTCTTCGCGCTGGATCTTGTGATGGGCCACCAGCCGCGCCTGCTTCATCAGCGCCAGCCATGCGACCTGCAGGTCGTGCAGACTCACCTCGGGCTGCCGCGCCACCACCTTGTCGGCAATCCAGACGGTGATCCAGTGGAAGTCGCGACCAGACTGCGGCATCTCGTCGAGCTTCGCCGCAGCGGCCTTCATGCGTTCGTATTCGATCAGTCGACGCACCAGCTCGGCGCGCGGATCTTCGGGCTCGGCGCCTTCGGCCTTTGGCGGCCGGGGCAGCAGCATCCGCGATTTGATTTCGATCAGCATCGCCGCCATCAGCAGGTACTCGGCGGCCAGTTCGAGATTGCGCGAGCGCATGACCTCGATGTAGGCAAGGTACTGTTTCGTGAGTGCCGCCATCGGAATGTCGAGCACGTTCACGTTGGCCTTGCGGATCAGATAGAGCAGCAGATCGAGCGGACCCTCGAACGATTCGAGGATGATCTCCAGCGCATCCGGCGGGATGTACAGATCGCGCGGCATCACCATCATCGCCTCGCCGTAAACGCGCGCCGGCGCCGGATCGTTCACGGCGGCCTGCGCCGCGCCGTCGGCAAAATACAGTGGTGGTGGCACGGCGCCTGGCGCCGGCACCGCGGCGGTGGGCTGGTTTTCGATGTTCATCCGGCAGTGTAGGCACCGACCGCACTGGCGATCAGTTCATCGGTTTCGTTGAGCAGATCGGCGCGCACGACCGCGACGCGCGAGCCCGACCACAGCGTCTGACCACGGGTACGGAAATGCGTGCCGCGCCCGGGGCGCAGGTAATCGACGCGCAAGTCGATCGTCCCCACGCGAACGAAGCGCGCGAGCTGGGTTTCGATCGACTCCCCTTGTCCGGCGTGACGCTCGAGGATCGCCAGCATCGCGCCCAAACCGCCGGCCACGTCGAGGACCGACGAAATCACCCCGCCGTGCAGCATGCCGCGCGTGAAGTTGCCGATCAGATCGGGACGCATGTCGAAGCGCAACTCCGGTGCCCGCGGATCGAGCGAACCCACGCGCAACCCGAGCACCTTGTTGAACGGGATGTCGTCCTCGAAGACGCGGCGCAGCCCCTCGAGCAGCTGCGGATGATCGAGCAGCAGCGGGCGTCCGTCGTGATCAGTTGTGGTCAAGACCCATTGCCTCCCGCACGTCGCGCATGGTCTCGCGCGCCAACTCACGCGCCTTCTCGCAGCCGTCGGCGATGATGCTGCGCACCAGCTGCGGGTCGCCCTCATATTGCAGCGCGCGCTCCCGGATGGGTGCCAGCTCGGTCAGTACACCGTCGATCACCGGCTGCTTGCATTCGATGCAGCCGATACCTGCCGAGCGGCACCCGGCCTGCACCCATGCTTGCACATCGGCGGTCGAGTAAATCTGGTGGAACTGCCACACCGGACACTTTTCCGGATCTCCGGGGTCGGTGCGGCGCACGCGCTGCGGGTCCGTCTGCATGGTGCGGATCTTCTTCGCCACGACATCGGGTCCGTCGCGCAATGCGATGGTGTTGCCATAGGACTTCGACATTTTCTGGCCGTCGAGTCCGGGCATGCGCGAGGCCGCCGTGAGCAAGGCACCCGGCTCGACGAGGATCATCTTGCCGCCGCCCTCGAGGAAGCCGAACAACCGCTCGCGGTCACCGTGCGAGAGGTTCTGGGCGTCATTGAGCAGCTCGCGCGCTTGCGCCAACGCGTCGTCGTCGCCGCGCTCCTGATAGCGCGTGCGCAGTTCATCGTAGAGCTTGGCGCGCTTGCTGCCGAGCTTCTTTACCGATTCACGCGCCTTTTCCTCGAACCCCGGCTCGCGACCGTAGAGGTGATTGAAACGCCGCGCGATCTCGCGCGTCATTTCGATGTGCGGAACCTGGTCCTCACCCACCGGCACCTTGTCGGCGCGATAGATCAGGATGTCCGCCGCCTGCATCAGGGGATAGCCGAGGAACCCGTAAGTGCCCAGGTCCTTGTGGCTGAGCTTCTCGATCTGGTCCTTGTAGGTCGGCACCCGCTCCAGCCAGGAAAGGGGCGTCACCATGCCGAGCAGCAGCGTCAATTCGGCATGCTCGGGGACCTTCGACTGGATGAAGATCGTTGCCTGCGCCGGATCGATGCCGGCCGCCAGCCAATCGACCACCATGTCCCACGTACTTTCGGCGATGGTACCCGGCTCGTCGTAGACCGTGGTCAGCGCGTGCCAGTCGGCGACGAAGAAGAGGCATGGGTACTCGTGCTGCAGGCGCACCCAATTCACCAGCGCACCATGGTAGTGACCCAGATGCATGCGGCCGGTGGGGCGCATGCCGGAAAGGACTTTTTCAGCGTACATGTCGGAATCAGAAGCCGAGCAGGCTCATTACGAGAAAGAAATACGCGGACATCAGCGGCGCCATCAGGTAGCCCAGAATGCCCAGCGGAATCGTCGCCAGCAGGATGAACAGCCCATAGGGCTCGATCGCGGCGAATTTTGCGGCGGCACGCGGCGGCAGCAGGCTCACCGCGATGCGGCCGCCGTCGAGCGGTGGCATCGGCAGCAGGTTCAGGACCATCAGCATGCCGTTGAACTCGATGCCGCGGCGCGACATCTCCATCAGCGCCGGGCCGTAGCCACCCAGCTCGGCGCCTGTGCCCAGGCGCAGCAGCAACGCCCACGCCAGGCCCATCAGCAGATTCACGCCGGGACCGGCGGCGGCCACCCAGAGCATGTCCTGCTTGGGGTGGCGCAAGCGGCCGAAATTGACCGGCACCGGCTTGGCCCAACCAAAGAAGAAGCTGCTGCCGAACAGCAACAGCAGGCCGGGCACCAGCACCGTACCGACCGGATCGATATGGCGCAAGGGGTTCAGGCTGATGCGACCGAGCTGCCAGGCTGTCGGGTCACCGAAATGCCGCGCCACATAGCCGTGCGCCGCTTCGTGCAAAGTGATGGCGAACACGATCGGCAGCGCCGAGATCGCCAGCGTCTGGATGGCATTCATGGAACGAAGGATTGTAGCCGACCGGTCAAGCGAGACCGAACGGCGCAAGTGGCCCACGGCCGGCACGGATCAGCTCGGGCGCGCCATCGACAAGATTGATGACCGTGGTCATCTCGCGTCCGCACAGCCCGGTGTCCAGCACCAGATCGACCTGCTTTTCCAGCAAACGGCGAATCTCCTCGGCGTCGGCCAGCGGCTCCTTCGAGCCGGGCAGGATCAGCGTCGACGACAGCAGCGGCTCGTTCAGCTCGGCCAACAGGGCCGCCACCACAGGATGCTCGGGCACGCGCAGGCCGATCGTCTTGCGTTTCGGGTGCAGCACGCGCCGCGGCAGTTCCTTCGTGCCTTCGAGCAGGAAGGTGTAGCTGCCGGGCGTCGCGCTCTTGAGCAGGCGGTATTGCGCGTTGTCGACGCGGGCGTATTCGGCAATCTGCGAAAGGTCGCGGCACATCAGCGTGAAATGATGACGGTCATCGACGCCGCGAATGCGCCGGATGCGTTCGAGCAGTGGCGCATGCCCGGTGACACCGACCAGCGAATACGCTGCATCGGTCGGCACTGCGGCCAGGCCGCCGCTGCGCAGAATCTGTCCGGCCTGGCGGATCAGGCGCGGCTGCGGCTGCTGCGGATGGAGCTGGAAATACTGGGCCATTGCCTAAGAGCCTATTTCAGTGGGGAGAGCGGCATGCGTTGCCGGCGCCCTGCCGATGATCGCGCGAAGCCGGCCGCCGCGAATGGCAAGCCCCTTCGCAAGGCCGGCGACAAAGCGAGCGCGGCAGAACGCCGCAACCCGCAGGGCCACGAACCATCCGGCGCGCTGCGGCGTTGGGGCTTCTTGCGAGGGTCGCCGGACATCGCTGCAAAGCCCCGCCTTGCATCGCATCCGGATGGTTCGGTGGCGCATGCCGCTCTCCCCACTGAAATAGGCTCTAAAACCACCGCGACCATACCGGCACGAGGTCCGGCGGCAACGCCGGCAGCTTGCCCGGTTCTATCCAGCTCTCGCCGGGACCGTGGAAATCCGATCCGCGTGAAGCAAGGAACCCCATGCTGCGCGCGACGCGGGCGAATTCCGCCGCATCGTCCGCCGATTGCGATCCGGAAAGTACCTCGATGCCCTCGCCCCCCAGATCGCGGAATTGCTCGAACAAGCGTTGCCGCTCCAGGCCGCTCAGACGATAGCGCCCCGGATGGGCGATGACCGCAACGCCTCCCGCGGCGCGTATCCACGCCACCGCATCGGCCAGCGTGGCCCAGACATGCCGCACGTAGCCGGGCTTGCCCTTGGCCAGCCAATGGTCGAATACGGTCTTCACATCGCGTGCGAATCCGCGCTCGACGATGTAGCGTGCGAAATGCGAACGGCTGACCAGCGCCGGGTTGCTGACGTAGCGCAGCGCCCCTTCATACGCCCCGTCAATGCCGACTCTTGCCAGCTCGGCGGCCATGGCCTGCGCCCGTGCGTCGCGCCCCGCGCGCACGGCGGCCAGGCCGGCGGACAATGCGCCATTCGCCGGGTCGATTCCGAGCCCCAGCACATGCACCGTCAGGTCGTCGCCCCACGATACCGACACCTCGACGCCATCGATGAAGTGCAGGTCGAGCGCGTCGGCCGCGGCGCGCGCGGCGGCCAGGCCCGAAAGCTCATCGTGGTCGGTCAACGCCATCATTTCCACGCCGGCGTCCTGCGCCCTGCGCATCAGGTCGGCGGGCGAAAGCAGTCCGTCCGAGGCGGTCGAATGACTATGCAGGTCGGCGTTGAGTGCTGAGGTCGTCATGGTGTGAGGAATTCCTCGATCAGCGCGGCCAACTCGGCGGGCCGATCGTGATGGATGTTGTGCCCGCAATCGTCGAACACCACTTCGCGCAGGTCGCGGAAGCAGGCCAGGCGCTGGCGCAGTTCGTCCGACTCCAGCGGGTAGAACTTGGTGAAGAAGAACGACTGCCGCCCGGCGACGAACAATACCGGCGCCTCGACGCGCCGCCAACACGCCATCGCCTCTTCGACGCGATACAGGATCGGCTGCGTGAAGCGGTGCCACGGGTCGAAA
This sequence comes from Rhodocyclaceae bacterium, assembly GCA_044230495.1. Classification (GTDB taxonomy): domain Bacteria; phylum Pseudomonadota; class Gammaproteobacteria; order Burkholderiales; family Rhodocyclaceae; genus JADJEF01. Next base: position 6,065 of record JBGARB010000073.1, on the reverse strand, counting down.
TTCACCGTCACGCCGCCCTCCGCCAACTCGTCGGTGAAATGCTCGGCCAGCCAGACCGCACGTTCCACCGTCAGGCGGGGATTGTCCTTCATCAGACGCGTCGCGAACGCATGCCGGTCGGCATACGGCCGATAGGAGGGTGCCGGCCCGCGAAGCTGATCGAGCCACTGGCCGTAACGCTCCGGCGCCTCGTCGGGCGCATGCCGCGGCAGCCCGGTGCCCTCGATGTTCACGAAGCGACGCACCCTGCCCGGCCGCACGCCGGCATACAGGCCGGCGATGTTGCCGCCCATGCTGTGGCCAACGAGGTCGACCGGCGCATCGGGTGACAACTGTTCCAGCAAGGCGTCGAGATCCGCCATGTAGTCGGCGAACCAATAGACATCGCGATTGCCTTCAGAAAGGCCGAAGCCGCGCCAGTCGGGCGCCACCACCCGCCACTCGCGGCTGAAGGCGTCGACGACGAACTGCCAGGACGCCGAGACGTCGCCCCAGCCATGCAGCAGCACCAGCAACGGCGCATCGTCCTCGCCCCACAGGCGAAGGTGGCAGCGATGGCGGCGCAGCGTGATCAGCGAAGAGCGGCTTGGTTTCATCGAATGGGGCAGCGGGTCGATCCCGGCGGCATCTGCGAGCCGGTGCGCCGCGCAGGCATGGTCATGCCCTGGCGGGGAATCGATCCTGGGTGATGAGCAGGAGGAAGATCAAATCGGCAGCGACGCGCTCCGGAAAGCCGGCGCGCTCGCCTTGTCGATCATCGTACAACAGGGACTGCAACAGGGCCGGCGCCGTGCCGTCCTTCCATGCCGCGCAAATCGCGCGCATGACATGCGGAAACGACTCGATGCTGGTGCGCGGATCGCCATCGTCGAGACGGATGTTGAAACGCGTGAAGAACTCGGCAATCTTCGGCCGTACCTGCACGTCGTCCTCGAGCTTCAGCGCCCGGGCAGTGGTGACGAGCTTCATCCACTCGACCGGATCGGTGCTCTGCGTCTCGTCCAGATGCTGGATCAGCGAAATGACGCCGTTCTTCGGCATGCCCATCGCGATCATCAGGTCCGCCAGCTCGATGATCGCGCTGCCCGGTCGATCGTCCGCCAGATCGATCTCGGCTGCAGCGGCAGCCGGCGCTGCGGCCGCGACACCAGACTGCGCGGCGACCGGCGGCTCGTACGCCAGCTCGGGCGTCGCCGTCGGCGGCGGCGTGAATTCGATGCCCGGTGGCTCGAACGTCTGCGACACAGGTCGCGGTGACAATGGAGGCATTTCGGGCGCGTCAACGACGGGGAGCGGAACGGAAGCGGCTTCTTCGGCGCTCGCCTCCGTTGCGGTCTCCACGGGTGCGTCGGGTGACGGTTCGACGCTGCGCATCGCCGTGCCACCGGCAAACGGCCCGCCGAGGAACGCCTGCGTGCCGATGGCCAACCGCTGCATGGCCAGTCGATGATGCAACCAGATCAGCAAGCCGGCGGCGACGATCACCACCGCGAGCAGCTCGAGAATGTCGGTCAGGCCGATGCGGTTGGCGCGGTCTTCCTCCATGGTGCGGATCGTCTCGGAGAGATTCTTCTGCACGCGCTCGAGCATGGCCAGATGCTCGGTCTGCACCTTGCGGATCTCCATGATCGACTGCACGGTCTGACCGGCGGCGCTGACCAGTTCGCCCTGCACGCGATCGCGCTCGGCCATGCCGCCTTCGAGGTTGGCCATTGCCGCGCCCAGTGCGTCGAGCTTCGGATTGGCGCTGCGGTTGAGCGTCAGGCGGTCATCCTTGAGCTTGGCCGGTTCGGCCCGCGCAGCCGGCAGCGAGACCGGCGGCGGAACAGGCGATGCCTTTCGCACCTGGCCGGGCCACTCGACGCCTTCGGGCACGCGCAGCCGCGTACCCGCTTCGATGGGAACGGCGCCCACCGGTCCGCTGGCGGGAAAGCGCTCGGGATTGGCGCGCGTGATGGCGGAACGGAAGCGGTCGCGGGCTTCGCGGTCATCCGGATACAGTTGTCGGGCGATGGTGTTCAGATTGGTCGCCACCGCGATGTCGCGCCAATCGCCGTCGCCGCCTGCCGCAGCGCGCGGGCTGGCGACGGGCGCTGCGGCCACGGCAGGCGCCGCCGACACCACCGCCGGCGCAACGGCCGGTACGGCCGGTACCGCCGGTTCCGCTGCCTGGGTCACCGGCGTTGCGACATCGGGAGCGCGCGCGCGCGGCGGCTTAACGCCAGCGCCCGGCGACACGAGAAAGAGATATTCCTTGGCGAGATAGGCGTCGCAATGCGCTTCCAGCAGGAAGGTCACATAGGCCGATCGCAGAGGATGCACCGACGTGAGGGTGATGCGCCTCGCGTTGTTCTTGCCCTCGACCGCGATGTTCACCGGACCGAGGAACGATCCCGGATCGCTCTCCAGCGGCCGGATGCGCACACAGTCGGCACGCAGACTGTCCGCCGAGTAGGCCGGTATCTCGGCGTAGAAGTGCCGGCCGAGTTCCTGATCGCCGTGCTCGCGGCCGAAGCCGAGCCCGGCAGCCGGCAATGCCAGCGTGGCCAGCCCGGCGGCCATCGCCGCCGCAAGCGTCGAGCGTCGTGCCGATGAGACGCTCATTGGCAGACCACGCCGGCGGAGCGCATCAAGGGAATCGACAGGAAAAATCGGAAAAACGACTGCATACCGCACCGTTAACGGAAAACCGGCGCGATTCTACACACCGGGCCCTGTTGGCCCGGTGCGACGGCCAATCCGCGCTGTCGTGCGCAAACTACAGTGGTGGTGGCACGGCGGTTTACGGTCCGATTCGCCTGATGCCGCTACCATGCCCTTCCGGTGCAGCCATCCGCACCAGTTGCAGGTCAAGTGTCGCCACGGTCGGCCGCCGTCAGGAGCCATTTCCATGCCATCCAATCTCTGCCGCATTCTCCTCACCGGTTTCGTCGGCAGCCTGCTATTGACTGGCGCCGGGGCATTCGCCGAGCAAGAGTCGGTAACCCTCTACACGGGTGCCCGATTCGTCACCATGGAGCGCGGCAATCCGTCGGCGCAAGCCGTTGCCGTGGCTGGCCAGCGCATCGTCGGCGTCGGCACGCTGGAAAGCGTGAAGGCGTCGCTGGGCGACATGCCTTACCGCATCGACGAGACGTTCAAGGGCAAGGTCGTGATGCCCGGCCTGATCGAACAGCACATGCATCCGTTTCTGGGGGCGATGACGCTCATCACCGAGGTGATCGCCAACGACGACTGGGTGCTGCCCGGCAAGACCTTCAAGGCCGCGCTGACGCCCGACGCCTACCGGCAGCGGCTGGTCGCCGCCGAAAAGGCCCTGGGCGACTCGAAGGAATGGCTGTATTCGTGGGGCTACCACCGGCTGTGGCACGGCGAGCTGTCGCGCGCCGAGCTCGACAAGATCAGCACCACGCGTCCGATCATCGTCTGGCAGCGGTCCTGCCACGAGTTCATCCTCAACACGGCGGCGGTCGAGGCACTCGGGCTCGATCGCGCGAAGATGGCCGGCAAGGGCCTGGCCAGCACGCAGTTCAATTGGGATCGCGCGCACTGGTGGGAGAACGGCGCCACCGAACTCCTGTTTCCTGCCTTGTTGCCGCACATGGTGACGCCGCAGCGCATGCAGGCCGGGCTCAGGATGCTGATCGCCTACTACCACCAGAAAGGCGTTACCGCGCTCAACGAGCCGGGCATCCTGCTCGTGCCCGGCCTGTGGGATCTCTATCGGAAAGTGCTCGGTGCGCCGGATGTGCCCTTCATGAGCACCTTCTTTCCCGATGCCCGTTCGCAGATGAACGCCGGCCTCGAAGGCGCCGAGGCGCTGGCCGAGACCGAGAGCAAGGTCGCCTGGGGTACGGACGGCAAGGTGCGCATGCTGCCGCGGCAGATCAAGCTGCTGGCCGACGGCGCCATCGTGTCGCAGTTCATGATGATGAAGGACGGCTACACCGACGGCCACCACGGCGAATGGCTGATGCCGCCCGATGCGTTGGAGAAGTACGGCAAGCTGTACTGGGACGCCGGCTATCAGCTGCACATCCACGTCACCGGCGACCTCGGCCTCGACGTGACGCTCGACATGCTCGAACGGCGCATGCGCGAGAATCCGCGCGCCGATCACCGTACGGTGATCGTGCACTTTTCCAACTCGACCGAAGCGCAGGTCGAGCGCATCGCCCGCCTCGGCGCCATCGTCAGCTCCAATCCGTACTACCCGATCGCCTTCGGCAACATGTACGCACGCTTCGGCCTTGGCCCGGCGCGCGCCCACGTGATGTCGCGGCAAGGTTCCGTCATCCGCCACGGCATCCCGTTGTCGTTCCATTCCGACCTGCCGGTTTCGCCCACCGACCCCCTGTTCCAGGCATGGATGGGCGTCACGCGGCAGACCAACGAAGGCAACGTGCTTGCGCCTGACCAGCGCATCGGCGTGCACGACGCGCTGCGTGCCGTCACCATCGAGGCGGCGTATTCATGGCGCATGGAACACGAACTGGGCAGCATCGCGCCGGGCAAGCTCGCCAACTTCACCGTGCTCGAGAAGGACCCGTACAAGGTCAAGCCCGCCAAGCTCAAGGACATCCCGATCTGGGGCACCGTGTTCGAAGGGCGCGTGTTCCCGCTGCCAGCGCACGTGCGGTCCGCCAGCAAACAGGCGCGCCTGGCGCCACGGTTCGATCCGGCCTTGTCCGCCCACGGCCATGGCGGCGGCGACGCCTGCGACGTCAATCGCAGCATCCTCCTGGCGCTGGCCGAGCACGTGCGTGCGAACGGCGCCGTGTCGCCACCACTGTAGTTCGGGGCAGCTTCGGGCGGGCACATAAGGCAAAGGCCCGCATCGCGGGCACAAAAACGAAAGGCCCGCGCAACGCGGGCCTTTGTCATGAATCGGTGGGGTGGCTGATGGGACTCGAACCCACGACAGCCGGAATCACAATCCGGGACTCTACCAACTGAGCTACAGCCACCACCGTGCTCCACTAGCGCGAAGCGGCGCGCAGTATATCACCGCGAGGTGGATTGCCGAATCATCGGCTATCCTCGCACGATCCGTTTTCCACCCCCTGCGTGATGACCGAGAAACTGTACTGGGAAGATTTCACCGCCGGCCGCGTCTTCGAATTCGGCGACAAGCCCGTCACCGCCGACGAGATCGTCCGTTTCGCCCGCGATTTCGATCCCCAGCCATTCCACCTCGACGACGAGGCGGCGAAGAAAAGCCTCTTCGGCGGCTTGTGCGCCAGCGGCTGGCACACCTGCGCGATGGCCATGCGGCTGATGTGCGACAACGTCCTCAACCGTTCCGCGAGCCTGGGCTCGCCGGGGATCGACAACATCCGCTGGCTCAAACCGGTGCGCCCCGGAGATCACCTGCGCGTGCGCCTCGTCGTGCTCGATGCGCGGCCGTCGGCGAGCCGGCCGCAGGTCGGCCTCGTGCGCACGCGATGGGAACTGCTCAACCAGCACAACGAGGAAGTCATGCAGATGGAAAGCAATGGCATGTTCGGGCGTCGCGCGCCCGCCGGAGAACCGCTATGAATCCCACCACCCTCGCCGTCGCGCAAGCCGACGGCATCGCCACGGTCACCCTCAACCGTCCCGACAAGGCCAACGCCATGGTCGAGGCGATGTGGTTCGAGATCCGCGAGGCCATGCGCTGGGCGGATGCCACGCCGGAGGTGCGTTGCGTCGTGCTCGCCGGCGCCGGCAAGCACTTCACCGCCGGCATCGACCTGGGCATGCTTGCCGGGCTCGGTGCGCGGATCAAGGGCGCCGACGAGGGCCGCACGCGCGAGAAGCTGCGCCTGCTGATCCTCGATCTGCAGGACACGCTGACCAGCATCGAAAAGTGCCGCAAGCCCGTGTTGGCGGCCATCCACGGCGCCTGCGTCGGTGGCGGCATCGACCTCGTCACCGCATGCGACATGCGCTATTGCAGCCGCGACGCGTATTTCTCGATCAAGGAGATCGACGTCGGCATGACCGCCGATGTCGGCACGCTGCAGCGCCTGCCGCGGCTGATCGGCGAAGGCATGGCGCGCGAGCTGGCCTACACCGGGCGGCGC
>JBGARB010000072.1:0-20358 GCA_044230495.1 Rhodocyclaceae bacterium | reverse complement strand
GACGGACGCTTCGTGCGTCGCGCCGCCACCGACGAGGTCGGCGCGATTTGCCTCGCCGGGCCGAACGTGTTTGCCGGCTACCTCAACCCCGCCCACGATGCAGGCGCCTTCTTCGATGCGCCCGATGCCGACGGCACCGTGCGCCGCTGGTTCAATACCGGCGATCTGGGCCGCGAGGATGCCGATGGCTTTTTCTGGCTGACCGGGCGCAAGAAGGAACTCATCATCCGCGGCGGCCACAACATCGATCCCAAGTGGATCGAAGACGCGCTGGCCGGACATCCGGCGGTGGCCTTGTGCGCCGCCGTCGGTCGGCCCGATGCGCGTGCCGGCGAGATTCCGGTGGTCTACGTGCAATTGCGCGCCGGCAGCGCCGCGAGCGAAGCCGAACTGCTGGCCTGGGCCGAAACGCGCGTGCCCGAGCGCGCCGCCGTGCCCAAGGCGGTGATCGTGCTGCCCGCGCTGCCGTTGACGGCGGTCGGCAAGATATTCAAGCCGTCGCTTTCCATGCGCGAGGTCGAACAGGTCGTGCGTGTGGAAGCCGCGCGGCTGGGTGCGACGCTGGATGCGCTGGAGGTCGTGCAGGAGCCCAAACGCGGCATCGTGGCGCATTACCGGGTAGCGGCCGGCGATGCGGCCGCGCTGGCTGCGGCGCTGGGCGCGTTCATTTTCAAGACGGAACAAATCACCTGAGGAGGAGAACACCATGAAATGGATGCGAGCACTGGCACTGACTGTTGGCCTAGGGGGAGCGATCGGCGCGGCCGTCGCTGCCGATCGGCCCAATATCCTGATCATCATGGGCGATGACATCGGCGTCACCAACGTCAGCAAGTACAGTCATGGCGTGATGGGCTACCAGACGCCGAACATCGATCGCATTGCCAGCGAAGGCGTGATGTTCACCGACTTCTACGGCGAACAGAGCTGCACCGCCGGCCGCTCCGCCATGATCACCGGCCAGCACCCGGTGCGCACCGGCCTGACCAAGGTCGGCATGCCCGGGGCGACCGTCGGCCTGCAGAAGGAAGACCCGACGCTGGCCGAGTTGCTCAAGCCGATGGGCTATGTCAGCGGGCAGTTTGGCAAGAACCACCTGGGCGACCGCGACGAGTTCCTTCCCACGCAGCACGGCTTCGACGAATTCTTCGGCAACCTGTACCACCTCAATGCCGAGGAGATGCCGGAGGACCCCGACTGGACCAAGGATCCGATGATCGACAAGCTGACCCGTCCGCGCGGCGTCATCCGCAGCAGCGCCGACGGCAAGGTCGAGGACCTCGGCCCGCTGACCGCCAAGCGCATGGAGACCATCGACGAGGAGTTCCTTGCCGCCGCGATGGCCTTCATGGACAAGTCGGTGAAGTCGGGCAAGCCCTTCTTCACGTGGTTCAACGCCACGCGCATGCACTACTACACCCACCTGCGCAAGGAATCGGCGGGCCTGTCCGGCCAGGATTTCTACAACGACGGCATGGTCGAACACGACCAGCACGTCGGTCGCCTGCTCAAGAAGCTCGACGAACTGGGTGTCACCAAGAACACCATCGTCATCTACACGACGGACAACGGCGTGCATTTCAACCAGTGGCCGGATGCCGGCATCACGCCCTTCCGCGGCGAAAAGAACACCAATTGGGAAGGCGGCTTCCGCGTGCCCATGGTGATGCGCTGGCCGGCGCAGATCAAGGGCGGTCGCGTGTCCAACGAGATCATGTCGCTGCTGGACTTCGTGCCGACCCTTGCCGCCGCCGCCGGCGAGCCGGCGATCAAGTCCAAGCTGCTGGCGGGCCACGAGGCCGCGGGCAAGAAGTTCACGGTGCATCTGGATGGCTACAACTTCCTGCCCTATCTCACCGGCGCGGAAAAGAAGGGGCCGCGCCACCAGTTCTTCTATTTCAGCGACGACGCCAAATTGCTGGCGATACGGGACGATGACTGGAAAGTGGTTTTCGCCGAGCAGCGTGCCCAACGCTTCGAAGTCTGGCGCGACCCGTTCGTCGATCTGCGCGCGCCCAAGGTATTCAACTTGCGCCGCGATCCCTTCGAGCGCGCCGACACCGACAGCAACAGCTACAACGTCTGGTGGGACAAGAAGGCGCACGCCGTCGGACTGCCGTCCGTCATCAAGGTGCAGGCCTTCCTGCAGACCTTCCAGAAATTCCCGCCACGCCAGCGCCCGGCCTCGTTCACCATCGACCAGATCGTCGAGAAGTTCATGAACTTCAAGGGTCGGTGATGACCGGCGGGCAACCGCTGGCGGCGCTGCGCCGCCATGTCGAAGCCCGCGTGCTCGGCCAGCCGCGGCTGGTCGAGCGCCTGCTGATCGGCCTGCTCGCCAACGGCCATGTGCTCGTCGAAGGCTTGCCGGGGCTGGCCAAGACGCGGGCGATCAAGGCGCTGGGCGGCGCCCTGGACGCGCGACTGTCGCGCATCCAGTTCACGCCCGATCTGCTGCCGTCCGACGTCACCGGCGCCGACATGTTCCACCAGCAAGGCGCTGGCGCCGTCGGCGAATTCCGCTTCGCGCCGGGACCGATCTTCGCCAATCTCGTACTGGCCGACGAAATCAACCGCGCGCCGGCCAAGGTGCAGGCGGCGCTGCTCGAGGCCATGGAGGAACGGCAGGTCACGGTGGGCGGCACCACGCATCCGCTGCCGGATGTCTTCCTGGTCATGGCCACGCAAAATCCCATCGAGCAGGAAGGCACCTATCCGCTGCCCGAGGCGCAACTGGACCGCTTCCTGATGCACGTCAAAGTGGACTACCCGAGTGCCGACGACGAGCTGGCAGTGCTGCGCCTGATGCGCGGCGAGGATCGCGATCCAAACTACAGTCGTGGCGACACGGCGCATGCGCAGCTCGACGACATCCGCGCCGGCCGCCGCGCCGTGCAGGCGGTGCATGCCGGCGAGGCGGTCGACGAGTACATCGTCGCGCTGGTGCAGGCCACGCGCACGCCGCAGCGCTTCGACGCCGAACTGGCCCGCTGGATCGCCTTCGGCGCCAGCCCGCGCGGCACGCTGGCGCTGGACCGCTGCGCGCGCGCCCACGCCTGGCTTGCGGGACGCGATTTCGTCACGCCCGACGACGTGCGCGCCATCGCGCACGATGCGCTGCGCCATCGCCTGGTCCTCAGCTACGAAGCCAGCGCCGCCGGCGTCGATGTCGATCAGGTCATCGATGCCGTGATCGGCCACGTCACGGCCGTTTGACGCATGCCTGCCGCCGTCGCGCCGGCCGGGGTCTGGACCTCGCTTGCCGAACTGGTGGCGCTGCAGGCGCTCGCGCATGCCGGCGGCATCAGCGCGCGGCAACCGCCGCGCAGCGTGCTGGCCGGCCGCCGCGCGTCGCGCTTGCGCGGCCGCGGCCTGGCCTTCGAGGAAATGCGCGAATACCGCCACGGCGACGACGTGCGTTGCATCGACTGGCGCGTGACCGCACGGACCGGCCGCACCCATCTGCGGCTATACGCCGAAGAACGTGAGCGTCCCGTGCTGCTGGTGGTCGACCAGCGCCTGGGCATGTTCTTCGGCACCCGCATGCAGATGAAGTCGGTCACGGCCGCCGAACTGGCGGCCTTGCTGGCATGGCAGTCGCTGGCGGCTGGCGATCGCGTCGGCGCCGTGGTCTTCAACGATGGCGAAACGGTCGAGATCGACCCGCAACGCAGCCGCGGCAACGTGCTGCGGGTTCTCGACGGGCTGGTGCATTTCAATGGCCAGCTTGGCCTGGCGCGACCGCCGAAGCCGGACGCCGGTCGGCTGGACCAGGTGCTGGCCGGCGTGGCACGTCGCGCCGCCACCAACTGGCTGGTCGTCGTCGTCAGCGATTTCCACGGCATCGGCGAGGCCACGCGTCGTCACGTGCGCCTGATCGCACGACACAACGACGTCGTCGCCGCCTTCGTGCACGATCCGGTTGCCAACGATCTGCCGTTTGGCGGCCGCTGCGTGCTCAGCGATGGCATCGTGCAGGCCGACATCGACCTCGGCGATGCCGCCACGCGGGCCGTGATCGGCGGCACCAAGACGGCCCGCGACGATTTCCTGGCCCAGTTGCGCCGCGAGCTGGACGTTCCGTGCCTGGCCATCGACACCCGCGGCCAGGTGCCCCGCCAGTTGGCGACTGCGCTCGGGCAGTCGGCCGCGCGAGTCGCCGCATGACGGCTGCGCCGGTGCAAGGCCTGCACGACATCGCGTTGCCGCCTGCCATCGCGTGGTGGCCGCCGGCGCCGGGCTGGTGGCTGGTCGGCGCGTTGCTGCTCCTGCTCGTCGCACGCGCGTTGCTGGCGCTGTGGCGACGCCATCGGCGCAACGCCTATCGCCGCGCCGCGCGGCGTGCGCTGCGAGCGCTGGCGGCATCCGCTGCCCCGCCGGCCGACATCGTCCTTGAATGCCAGCGCCTGTTGCGACGCTGCTGCCTGGCCATTTGCACCCGCGGCGACGTGGTCCGGGCGCAAGGCGAGGGCTGGGTCGTCCTGCTGCGCCGGCTCTGGCCCCATGCACCCGGCGACGCGGCGCTGGACGCACTGCTGCGCGACGGTGCCTATCGACCGCCGGCGCAATTGTCCGCCGCGGATGCCGAACGCATGCTGGCGTTTGCGCATGGCTGGCTGCGCGGGCATCGCCGCGTCAGCGGGCTCCAGCCGTAGCAGGCGGTCGCGGTGGACGCCCTCCTGGAGTTGCTGACGCGACCGTGGGTATTGCCCCACGGCAGCGGCACCGTGGAACTGGCCTATCCGCTGGTACTGCTGCTGGCGCCGCTGCCTTTGCTGCTGACCTGGCGCCTGGCGCCTTATGCCACGCGCGTCGAAGCGCTGCATGTGGCGTTTTTCGACATCATCACGCGGGCCCTGGGAAGCGCCACGCACGCCGGCGCGGTCGTGTGCCGGCGCGGCGCGGCGGAAGCCGTGGCCGGCGCCTTGGCGTGGTGCCTGCTGCTGCTGGCGGCCACGCAACCGGCGTGGGTGGAACCGCCGCGCGAGAAGATCGTGCCGGCACGCGACGTGTTGCTGGCGCTGGACATTTCGCAGTCGATGGAAACGCGCGACCTGCCCGCTGCCGATGGCAAGCCGGGCGATCGCCTTGGCGCCGCGCTTGCGGCGATCGACGCCTTCGTCCGCCGCCGGCAGGGGGATCGCCTCGGGCTGGTGGTATTCGCCAATGGCGCCCACCTGGCCGTGCCGTTCACGCTCGACCATGAGCTGCTGCGCGAAACGCTGGCGCAAACGCGCGGCGGCATGGCCGGTCCGCGCACCATGATCGGCGACGCGATCGGGCTGGGCATCAAGCTCTTCGAAGGCAGCAAGGTGCCGGCCCGGGTGATGATCCTGCTCACCGACGGCGCCGACACCGGCAGCCGCATCCCGCCGGAGACCGCCGCCCGACTGGCGCACGAACGCGGCATCGTCATCCATGCCATCGGGCTCGGGCGGCCCGGCAACACGGTCGACCGCGTCGATGTCGACGCGTTGCAGGCCATCGCCGGCATCACCGGCGGGCGCTTTGCGCTGGCCGACCGCGCCGACGCGCTGCTGGCCGTATATGCCCGCCTCGATGCGCTCGAAACGCAAAATCACGCGCGCTTGACGCACCGCGCGCGGCGGTCGCTTTTCCACAGGCCCCTGGGCCTGGCGCTTCAGCTGTGGCTGGGCACCCAGGTCTGGCGCGCCGCCCCCGCCACGCGACGCGAGCGGGGCGGACTTTCGGGGGGACAGCGTGCCTGATCTGTCCGCCTTCCATTTCCTGCGCCCGGCGTGGCTGGCGCTGGTGCCGCTGGCCGTGGGATTGGCGATCATGGCCGGCGGGCGCCTGCGGGCCGCGCGGCAATGGCGTGGGCATATCGCGCCGCACCTGTTGCCGCATCTGGTGGTGCGACCGCCGCGCAGTCCCTGGCCGGGGCCGCGCGCGTGGTTCGGCGCCCTGGCGGTGTTGTCCGCCATCGCGCTGGCCGGTCCGAGCTGGCAGCGCGAGCCGCCGCCCTTTGCCGACGATCGGGGCATGCTCGTGATCGTGCTCGATCTGTCGCCGTCGATGAATGCGCTCGATGTGCAACCCACGCGGCTGGCGCGCGCCAAACAAAAGCTGGGCGAGCTGCTGGCCATGCGACAGTCCGCGCACACGGCGCTGGTCGTCTTCGCCGGCAGCGCACATCGCGTGATGCCGGCCACCGACGATGCCGCCACGCTCAAGGCCTTTCTCGATACCCTGGAAACGAACGTCATATGGCAACACCTTGGGCGCGATCGAGCGCAAGGATTCGCCGGCGCCGGTGCTGTGGCTGTTCGGCGATGCCGAGGGCGCACCGTTGGCCAACGACAGTCGTGGCGCCGCCAGCGGGCAGCGCGCCGGCAGCGCGCCGGCGCGTGACGCCGATGCGCTCGCCGCATTGATCGACGCCGGTGGCGTCGTTCGTATCGATGCCACGGTCGGCGATGACGATGTGGCGCAGGTGCATCGCCGCATCGAGCAGCAACTCGGCGCCGCTGCGGAGGCCGCCGCCGATCGCCAATGGCGCGACGAAGGTCAGCGCCTGCTGTGGCCGCTCGTGTTGCTGGCCGCGCTGGGCTTTCGCCGCGGCTGGAGCCTGCCGTGGTGAGCCGCCGTACGACGCTGCGCACGGTGGTGGCCGTCATCGTCGCGGCGGCGTTGTGGCGCAGCGTCATGATGCTGCCGGCCTGGATGCAGCAGCCGCGTTTCTGGTGGCGGACGCCCGACCAGATGGCGGCGATGCACCTGGACAATGACGAATTTGCCGTCGCTGCCGCGAACTTCAGGCGGCCTGACTGGCGCGGTGTGGCCTGCTATCGGGCGGGTGACTGGGCCTGCGCCGATGCCGCGTTCGCGCTGGCGGCGGCTGACCCGGCATGGCAGCCCGAAGCGGCGTTCAATCGCGGCAACGTCGCGGCGCGCAGCGGCCGTTTGGCGCAGGCGCTGGCGCACTACGATGCTGCGCTGGCGTTGCGTCCGCATTGGCCCGCGGCGCGCGACAACCGCGCGCGCGTGGCGGCGGCCATTGCCGCGCAGGCGCAGCGCGAACGCCAACGCAGCGACGGCGGCGAACCGGTGCAGACGCCCGATGGCACGGTCGTGGACGAGGCCGGCAAGCATGGCAAGCCGGGCCGCCTCGATGTGGCGACGCTCGATGCCGACGCCTTGCAGGCGATCTGGCTGCGCAATGTGCGCACCGATCCGGCAGCGTTCCTGCGCTTGCGCTTCGCGCAGGAAGCGCAGCAAACCGCCACCGGCGGGGTGCGGCCGTGATGCCGTGGCGGGTCATGTTGCGCGCCGCGTTGGCAACCGGCTTGACGCTGGTGACGGCGGCCGTGCAGGCGGCCGGCGAACCGCTGCTGCGCGTTGCGCCCTTGCCCGCGCGGGTACTGGTCGGACAGCCGCTGGATGTCGACATTGCCGTGCTGGTGCCGGGCTGGCTGACCGCGCCCATCGAGTTGCCGGCGAGCGTGGCCGTCGACGGTGCCACCATCCGGCTGGCCGACGGCGGCCACAACCTGAGCGAGCGCATCGACGGGCTGACCTACGCCGGCGTTCGTCGTCGCTACGAATTGGTGCCGGCGCGCGCCGGCGATTTGACTGTGCCGCCGATCGCCATCACCGTACGGTGGAGCGATGGTGCCCGGCAGGCAATGACGACCCTGCGGACCTTGCCGCTTTCAGCGGCAGTGCGGCTGCCCGACGGCATGGCGACACTGGGTTACCACATCCTGACGCCGCGCTTCGAATTCACCCAGCAGGTGGACCGGCCGCTGGAGGCGCTGCGCGTCGGCGATGCCTTCAGCCGCACGCTGACGCTGCGCGCCGAAGGCATGCCGGCGATGCGCTTGCCGGCACTGGTGGCGCAGCCCGTCGCCGGCCTCGCGGCCTATGCCGATGCGGCCGTGCTCGACGATGTGCGCGGCGAACGCGGTGCGCCCGACCGCGCGCAGCGTCGCGAGCGGATCACGTATGTCGTGCAGACGGTAGGCGATTACGAACTCCCGGGCATCGAACTGCGCTGGTTCGATACGCGGGCGCAGCGATTGCGCAGCACCCGCGTGCCGGCGCTGCGCGTGCATGCCGTCGCTGCGCCCAGCCCGCGCGCGATACCGCCGCAGGCAGCGGCGGGTGGCGCAAGCGCCGTGTCGCCACCACTGTATTTTGGCCGGCTGACTTCCCGCCAGCTGGCGTGGGTCGTCGGCGCTCTGGCATTGGCGCTGAGCCTAGGCGTTGTCATGGCGCGACGCGGGCGGGTTTGGGTCGACGCGTTGCGTGTCCGCTGGTTCGCCTTGCTGGGCCCCGAACGTCGGGCCCTGGCACATGGTCTGCGGGCGTTGCTGCGCGCCCGGACGGCAGCGCGGCAACCATCGAGGCGTGGTGGGTGGTGGCGGCGCCGCGACGATCATTGCAGGAGGCTGGTGTCCACGCAGGCGATGCGCAACTGGCGGTGCTGATGCAGGTTGTGCACGGGCCCGAGCAAGGCGTTGCGCCGGCGGGGCAGCGCCTGTCGGCGCTGGCCGCCGTGCGCCTGCTCATGACCCTGCGCAGGCAATGGCGATACGGTTCGCCCGCACTGCCGCGGACTGCCCGCGGCTTGCCGTCGCTTTGGTAAAGCGACCATCGCGTCGGCCGAACCTATAATCCCGCACCGTGACGAACCATGCAGCAAAGGGCCCGGTGGGGCCTTTTGCGTTTGGCGCCGACGAACAACCCGGAACTGCCCATGACCCAAGCTGCCCTAGACGCCGCGCGCGACTTCTTCAATCGACTCAACGCCGACTATCTGGCCGTCCACAAGACCAAGGAAGACCTCTTCTGGTCGACCTACATGGCCACCAGCGACGACCACGACGGATTCGCGCGCGCCGAGCAGGCGTACAAGGCCTTCGTTGCCGATCCGGTGCATCTGGCCGAGGTGCGCCGTCATCTGTCGGCGATTGCCGACGCCGGCGATGGCGGCGCCGTGACCGCGCTGCGGCACGGCCTCGGCGGATGGCTGCGGCTGTTCGAGTGCAACATCGTCGATTGCGACGCCGGCCGCCGCCACATGGACGAGCTGGTCGAAATGGAGGCACGGTTGTTCGCGCAGCGCCGCGACCATGCCATGACGCACCTCAACGAGGCCGGCGAGCGCGAGGAAGCCACGCTGTCGATGCTCTCGACCAACCTTGCGACCAATCCGCTCGAAGCCGCACGCAAGAGCTCGCACGACGCGCTGCTCGGCCTGGAACAATGGGTGCTCGACCACGGTTTCCTCGACATCGTCGCCAAGCGCAACGCGCTGGCGCGGTCCCTGGGTCATGCCGACTACTTTGCCTACAAGGTGAAGAAGAACGAAGCGATGAGCGTCGAGACGCTGTTCGCGATCCTCGACGAATTCGAACAACGCACGCGCCAGGCGAATCTCGATGCGCTCGCCGATCTGGCCGTGCGCAAGGGCGACGACGCGCTGCTCGGACACAACCTGCGCTATCACATGAGCGGCGACGTGACGCGGCAGATGGATCCCTACCTGCCGTTCGCCAAGGGCGTCGAACGCTGGATCGAGAGCTTCGGCCGACTGGGCATCGCCTATCGCGGCGCGACCATGCAGCTCGACCTCGTCGAGCGCAAGGGCAAATACCAGAACGGCTTCTGCCACGGACCGATACCGACCTTCTTCGATGCCGACGGCAAGTGGATCGCCGGGCAGATCAACTTCACCGCCGAGGCCAAGCCCGACCAGGTCGGCAGCGGCGCCCGCGCCATCAACACCTTGTTCCACGAAGGGGGCCATGCCGCGCACTTCGCCAACGTGACGCAGAACGCGCCGTGCTTCTCGCAGGAATTCCCGCCGACGTCGATGGCCTACGCCGAAACGCAGTCGATGTTCTGCGACAGCCTGCTGAACGATGCCGACTGGCTCAAGCGCTACGCGAAGAACGCCGCCGGCGAAGCGATTCCCGACGCGCTGATCCGCGCCCGCATCGAGGTCACGCAGCCTTTCCGCGCCTGGGGCGAGCGCGGCATCCTCGTCGTGCCGTATTTCGAGCGCGCGCTGTATGCCATGCCGGATGCCGAGCGCACGCCTGCGGCCGTGCGCGCGCTGGCGCGCGAATGCGAGCGGCGCATCCTCGGCGTGGCTTGCGGCCCGCGTCCGCTGCTGGCCATCCCGCACCTGCTCAACCAGGAATCGGCAGCCTCCTACCACGGCTACCTGCTTGCCAACATGGCGGTGTACCAGACGCGCGCGTGGTTCCTGCGCACTGATGGCTACCTCACCGACAACCCGGCCATCGGCCCGGCGTTGGCGAAGCATTACTGGGCGCCGGGCAATGGCAGGACGCACGACGAAACCCTGCGCGACCTGACCGGCGAGGGTTTCAATCCGCAGTATCTGGCCGACGTGTGCAACCAGTCTGCCGATGCCGCATGGAGCGAGGCGCAGCGCGTGATGCAGGATGCGCAAGCGCGTGAAGCGGCGCGACCTGCGGCGCAAACGCTCGACGCGACGATCCGCCTGGTGCATGGTGCCGAACTGATCGCCGACAATCGCGCCGGCGATGCCGCGATGTGCGCCCGCTTCGAGCGCTGGGTCGCCGAGCAGTTTCCGGCATCGGTGCATTGATGGGCGACGTGCACCGGCTGGCCGCCGATCTCGCCGCGCGCGGCGAGGGCGATGTCGCGGCGCTGTGGCGCCATTTCGCGCTGTTGTGCGATACGCCGCGGCGCTCCAAGCATGAGGGTGTCCTCCGTCAGCGGATCGCCGACTGGGCGCAGGCACAGGGGCTCGCGCATCGTGTCGATGCCGCCGGCAACCTGATCCTCGCCAAGCCCGCCAGCCCCGGCTGCGAGGCCGCCCCCGGCGTGATCCTGCAAGGGCACATCGACATGGTCTGCCAGGCCAATGCCGGCACCCGTCACGATTTCGCCACCGACGCCATCCAGCCGCTGCTGCGCGACGGTTGGCTGATCGCCGAGCACACCACGCTGGGCGCCGACAACGGCATCGGCGTTGCCCTGGCGCTGGCCGTGCTGGAATCGTCGCAGCTTCGCCATGGCCCGCTGGAGGTGCTGCTCACCGTCGACGAAGAAGATGGCATGGGCGGCGCGCAGGGCCTCGCCGCCGGCGCACTCGCAGGCACGCTGCTGCTCAACCTCGACACCGAGGACTTCGGCGAGTTCTACATCGGTTGTGCCGGCGGACTCGATGCCAACGTCACGCGCGACGTGGCCTTCGTGCCGGCACCGGCCGGCGGCATCGGCGCGCGCATCACTGTCGACGGCCTGCGCGGCGGCCATTCGGGCATGGACATCGACAGCGGTCGCGGCAATGCCAACAAGCTGCTGGTGCGCGTGCTGCAAGAGGCTGCCGCCACCTTGCCCGCCAATGCGTTGTCTCTTGCGGCGTTCGCCGGCGGCACGGCGCGCAATGCGATCGCCCGCGAGGCCGCCGCGCTGCTGGCGCTGCCGGCGGGCGAATTCGCGGCGCTGGTGGCCTGCGCCGCGCGCAGCGAAGCCGTGTTGCGCACGGAACTGGCCGGCATCGACGAGGGCGTGCGCGTGCGCGTGGAAGCTGCCGAAGCGCCCGCGCAGGCGCTCGCCGCCGCCGAGCAGGCCGCGTTGATCAAGGCGCTGCATGCGGCGCCGATCGGTGCCCGCCGCATGAGCCTCGCCGTGCCGGGCGTGGTGGAAACCTCGAACAACCTCGGCACGATGCGTCTCGATGCCACCGGCTTCGCCGCCAATCTCATGGTCCGCTCGCTGGTCGATTCGGCGGCGCAGGCGCTGGGCGAAGAGATCGCCAGCCTGTTTGCGCTCGCCGGCTGCGAGGTCGCGCTCGCCGGGCATTACCCCGGCTGGCGGCCGAATGCCGGATCGCCCCTGCTGGCGCGTTGCCGCGCCGTTTTTGCGCGCGAGTTCGGCGCCACGCACGGCGAATCGCGCGTCAAGGTGATTCACGCCGGGCTCGAGTGCGGCATCATCGGCGCCAAATATCCGCGCCTCGACATGGTCTCGTTCGGCCCCGACATCCGCGGTGCGCATGCGCCGGGCGAGCGTGTCGAGGTGGAATCCGTGGCGCGCTGCTGGCATCTGCTGTCGGCGATTCTCGGCGAGCTGACGCAGTGACCGACACCGCGCTGCCCGCCCATGTGCCGCTGGCCGTGGCCACGCGCGGCGCGCATGTCGAAAACGTGCATGCCGGTTCGCTGGTGGTCACCGATGCCGCCGGACAGCTTGTGTATGCCGTCGGCGATGCGGCGTTCCCGGTGTTCGCGCGGTCGACGCTCAAGCCCTTCCAGGCGCTGCCCTTCGTCGCTGCCGGCGGGCTGGATCGTTTTGGCTGGGGCGAGCGCGAAGCCGCCATGCTGTGCGCCAGCCATTCGGCCGAAGCAGTGCATCTGGACATCGTGCGCCGCATGCTGGCGGGCAGCGGACATCGCGTCGACGACCTCGGCTGCGGCGCGCATGTGCCGATGCACTACGCGGCCAGCGGTACGTTGCCGCCAGCCGACGCCCACTGGACGCCGTTGCACAACAACTGCTCGGGCAAGCACGCCGGCTTTCTCGCCTGCTGCGCATTGCATGGCTGGCCGCACGACGAATGCCTGGCGCCGACCCACCCGCTGCAGGTGGTGATCCGCGAGGCATTGGGCGAACTGGCCGCGGCCGACATCGCGCGCGCGCCGCACGCCAGCGAGGGCTGCAGCGCGCCGGTGTACGCGCTGCCGCTGTCGGCGCTGGCGCGCGCCTATGCCGTGCTGGCCGGCGGCGCCGCCGGCACGCGCTGGGCGTCGGCCGCCGGACGGCTGCGCGATGCGATGCGCGACGCGCCGGCGCTGGTCTCCGGCAGCGGACGCTTCGATCTGGCGCTGGCCCGCCAAGGCGCCGGCGATTGGGTGGTCAAGAGCGGGGCGGACGGCGTCCAGGCCGTCGCCTCGATTTCACGCGGCCAGGCGCTGGCGCTCAAACTCGCGGACGGCAATGCACGCATCGCGCATGCCGTCACGCTGGCCGCGCTGCGCCAACTGGGCTGGCTCGACGGCCCGCTGTCGGCCGAACTGGCGGCCTTCGCCGGCGACGACATCCGCAACTGGCGCGGCACCGTGACCGGCCATCTGCGCGTGCTGCTGCCGCGCGCGTGAGCACGCCGGCGACGCGGCGCGTCGTGCTCGACACCAACGTCCTGGTGTCGATTTTCGTCTTCGACGATCCACGCTTTTCCGCCGTCCTCGCGCACATCGCGTGCGGGCATTGGCAGGCCTTCACCAACGACGCCTGTCTCGTCGAATGGCGGCGCGTGCTGGCGCGCGCGATGTTCGGTCTCGACATTGCCGCACAAGAGGCGGCCTACGTGCGATGGCAGCAACTGGCGACGCCCTGCGAGGCCGCGCCGGGCAAGGCCGCGCCGCTACCGGTATGCCGCGATCCGGACGACCAGAAGTTCCTCGAACTCGCCCGCGATGCGGCGGCGGATTGGCTCGTCACCAATGACAAGGCGCTGCTCGCGGTGTCCCGCCGGCGAAGGCTCGCCGGGCGCTTTCGCATCCTGACGCCGGAGGCCGCGTTGCGCGAGGCGTGAAACTACAGTGGTGGCGGTACGGCGCATGACGCGCTGGGCGCGGCGAAAGGCCCGCCTACTGCGCCCGCACCAGCGTCGCCGCCACGCCGCCTTGCGCGAGCTGCGTGCGCGCGGCGTTCATGGCCTCGGGCGACCCGTAGGGGCCCGTGCGTACGCGCCAGACGTGGCCCTTTTCGGGCAGATCGGCTTCGACGACGAGGGTTTCGTAGCCCATCAGCGTGAGCTTGGCGCGCAGATTGTCGGCGTCGTCGGCTTTCTGGAAGGCGCCGACCTGCAGGTACAGCATGGCGGTCGTGGCCGGTGCGGCGGGCGCTGGCGGCGGCGGAAGCTTGGCGTTCTTGTCCGCTTCGGCGGCGGGCGGCTTGGCCGGCGGCGGCGCGGGCGTCGCGCCCGGCGCGGCGGGCTTGCCTTCGAGGATGCCGTAGGAATCGAAGCGCGGTTTTTCGGCGCCCGCTTCCTTGCCTGGCAGCGGCAGGGCGCGCGGCTCGCCGTTCGACGGCGCGCTGCGTTCGGGGGAATTGACCTTGTTCTCGAAAGGCAGCGGCGCCTGGCGCAGATACCAGACGACGCCGACGGCGATCAGCACGCCGAGCACCAGCCCGACAAACAGGCCGAGCAGCATGCCGCCGCCACTTCTGGCGGGTGGGCTGGCGACGGCGGGGAGGGGGCGCGAGCGGTTCTTCATGCGATGTGGTCCGGAAATGCCCGCCGGGCGCGGCCCGGAGCGGCGGATGCAGCCGATTATACTGAGCGGCCCAGTGCTGCCGTCCGCTGCCCGCGCGCCCGCCGTGAAGCTGCTTCGCCTGTTCAAGATCGTCCGCATTGCCCTGCGCCACGGCGTCGACCAGATGGTCTTCGAGCACGAGGCCGCCGTGGCGGCCACCGGCTTCTGGGGCCGCTGGGCTTCCCTCTTGCCGCGCCTGCTGTTCTGGCGCGACCTGTCGGCGCCGCGCGCGGTACGCCTGCGCCTGACGCTCGAAGCGCTGGGGCCGATCTTCGTCAAGTTCGGCCAGGTGCTGTCGACGCGTCGCGACCTGCTGGCGACGGACATCGCCGATGAGTTGGCCAAGCTGCAGGATCGCGTGCCGCCATTCCCGACCGAGGTGGCGCTGGCCGAACTCGAAGCGGCCTACGGGTCGCCGGTCGACGCTGTGTTCGCGCGTTTCGATCGCGTGCCGGTGGCTTCGGCGTCGGTGGCACAGGTGCATTTTGCGGCGCTGCCCGATGGTCGCGAGGTGGCCGTCAAGGTGTTGCGTCCGGGCATCCTGCCGGTCATCGACCACGACATCGCGCTGCTGCGCGTGCTCGCCGGCGTGCTCGAACGCTTCTGGTCCGACGGCCGGCGGCTCAAGCCGCGCGAGGTGGTGGCGGAATTCGACAAGCATCTGCACGACGAGCTCGACCTGATGCGCGAAGCGGCGAACTGCGCGCAGTTGCGGCGCAATTTCGCCAGCTCGACGCAGTTGCTGGTGCCGGAGGTGCATTGGGACTGGTGCCGCACCAACGTGATGGTCATGGAGCGCATGAGCGGCACGCCGGTCTCGCGCGTCGACGAGCTGCGCGCGGCAGGCGTGGACATCCCGCAGCTCGGCCGCGCCGGCGTCGAGATCTTCTTCACGCAGGTGTTCCGCGACGGCTTCTTCCACGCCGACATGCATCCGGGCAATATCTTCGTGTCGACCGATCCGGCCACGCTCGGCCGCTACATCGCGCTCGACTTCGGTATCGTCGGCACGCTGACCGACATCGACAAGAGCTACCTGGCGCAGAATTTCCTCGCCTTTTTCCGCCGCGACTACCGTCGCGTTGCCGAGGCCCATGTCGAGTCGGGCTGGGCACCGGCCGACACGCGCATCGACGAATTCGAAGCCGCGGTGCGCGCGGTCTGCGAGCCGATCTTCGACCGGCCGATCAGCGAGATTTCGTTCGGCCGCGTGCTGCTGCGACTGTTCCAGACCTCGCGCCGCTTCAACGTCGAGATCCAGCCGCAACTGGTGTTGTTGCAAAAGACGCTGCTCAACATCGAGGGCCTGGGACGCGAACTCGATCCGAACCTCGATTTGTGGACCACGGCCAAGCCGTTCCTCGAGCGCTGGGCCGGCGAGCAGGTCGGCTGGCAAGCGCTGCAGCAGGCGCTGGCCCGCGAGGCACCGAACTGGGCGCGGCTGATGCCGGCGCTGCCGCGTCTGGCCCATCAGGCGCTGACCCGCGCCGTGTCGCCACGACTGTATTTTGACGAGCGGCAGTGGCTGGCCGAACAGCGGCGCACACGGCGCCTGCTGTGGTTGGCGATTGCCGCATCGACGGCTGCGCTCGCCGTCGCGCTGTTGCGCTAGCCATGCGCCTCGCCGCCCGTCTGGCGCTGGCGGTGGCGGCAGTGACGGTCGTCGTCAGCCTGTTCCCGTTCGCCGCTTGGCGGCCGCCCGCCGCACCGTGGTGGAGTTTCGTTTTCGCGCCGCTGCCGCGCGTGCTGACGCCCATCGATCTTGCGGGTAATGTGCTCGCCTATGTGCCGCTCGGTGCGCTGGTATTGTTTGCGCTGCGACCGTCGCTGGGAATCGGCGGCGCCGTGCCGGCGGCACTGGCCGGCGGCGTTTTGCTCAGCCTCGGGCTGGAAGTGGCGCAAAATTTCCTGCCCGGCCGGGTGCCGTCAAACGTCGATGTCTTGTGCAATGCGCTGGGCACGGCGCTGGGCATCTTCATCGGCATCCGCTGGCGTCATCGCGTCGAGCGCGGCGGCACGCTGCACTACGCGTGGCAGCAACTGCGCGCCGAAGGGCAGGCGCAGGAAAGCGGGCTCGCGGTGCTGGCCGTCTGGTGGCTGGCGCAGTGGAGTCCGGGCGCGCTGCCGCTGCAGGTCGGGGCCTGGCGCGAGGCCTTCGATTGGCCGGCGCTGGCGCCGTTTTCCGTCGATGCCTTCATCGACTTCGAAGCGGCCATCGTGGTCGCCGGCGCATTGGCCGGCGGCCTGTGTGCCGCGCTGATGCTGCGCCGGCACCGGCGGCGCACCGCGCTGCTGACGGTGCTCGCCGCGCTGGTGGTCAAGGGTGCCGGCATGGCGCTGATGGGCGCCGGCGCCTTCGTCTGGCTGACCCCCGGCACCCTGCGCGGGCTGGCCGTCGGCGCCGTGCTGCTGCTGGCGCTGGCGACGCTGCGCCCGGGTCTGCAGCGCATGGCGGCGGTGATGAGCGTGCTGATCGTGCTGCTGCTGACCAACTTCGCGCCCGACAACCCCTATCATCTGCCCTCGCTGCCTGGCTGGCCGGCATCGCAGTGGCTCAACCTCGACGGCCTCTCGCGGTTGGCCGGACTGATCTGGCCCTTTATCGCGCTGGCGTGGTTGGCGCGCCTGCGAACGGAGACCTGAGTGCCCACCACCGACAATGAACTTGCTGCCCTGCGCGATACGCTGCGTGCGTTCTGCGCGGCGCGCGACTGGCACCGCTACCACACGCCGAAGAACCTCGTCATGGCGCTCAGCGTCGAGGCGGCCGAGCTCGTCGAGCATTTCCAGTGGGCAACTCCCGACGAGAGCGTGGCGATCGACGCCGCCAAACGCGCCGCGGTCGCCGATGAGATCGCTGACGTGCTGATCTACCTCGTCGAACTGGCCGACGTCATGGACATCGACCCATTGGCCGCCGCGCGTGCCAAGATCGCCAAGAATGCGCTGAAGTATCCGGCGCCAACGCCAGGATCTGCCGCATGAGCCATTTTCGCCACCACGTCTTCTTCTGCACCAACCAGCGCGCCGCCGGCGAAGCCTGCTGCAACGACCATGGCGCCAGCGACTTGCGCGCCTACGCCAAGGATCGCGTCAAGGCGCTCGGCGAGCGCATTCCGGAGCGCGTGCGGATCAACTTGGCCGGTTGCCTCGACCGCTGCGAGCAAGGCCCGGTGATCGTGGTGTATCCGGACGCCGTGTGGTACACCTATGTCGACCGCGCCGACATCGACGAAATCATCGAGGAACATCTCGTGCACGGCCGTGTCGTCGAGCGGCTGCAGATCAAGGCGTAGCCCGCGCGTGACACTCCACCAGCACCATCTGATCGACGGCCCGGACGGCACCATCGAGCTGTTCGTCGATCCGCAGGAGCAGCCCGCCGGCATCGCGCTGATCGGCCATCCGCATCCGCTGTTCGGCGGCACGGCCGACAACAAGGTCGTCACCACGCTGGCGCGCAGCTTTCGCGAACAACGCTGCGTGGCCTTGCGGCCGAGCTTTCGCGGCGTCGGCGGCAGCGAAGGCGAGCACACGCATGGCGAACGCGAAGCCGACGACCTGCTGGCGGTGCTCGACTGGGCGAGGACGCGCTGGGACGCCGATCTGCCGATCTACCTCGCCGGCTTTTCGTTCGGCGCTTTCGTCATCGCCGCGGTCGCGCAGCGGCTGGCGCAGCAGGGCCGGCCGGCAAGGCGGCTGGTGCTGGTGGGTACGGCGTCCGGTCACGTCGAGGGTGCGCGGCGCTACGAGACCGCAGCGGTGGCGCCGGATACCATCGTCATCCATGGCGATCGCGACGATACCGTGCCGCTGGCCAACGTCCTGGCATGGGCCGAGCCGCTGGAGCTGCCGGTGATCGTGGTGCCCGGCGCCGACCATTTCTTCCACCGCAAGCTGCATGTCATCCGCAGTATCATTGCCCGCGCATGGAAGTCCTGATCAACGGCCGCCCCGAATCGTTCACCGCGCCGCCTTCGGTGGCGCAGGTGCTGACGCAGCGCCAGCTGGCCGGCAAGCGCGTCGCCGTCGAACGCAATGGCGATATCGTGCCCAAAGGCCGCCACGAAACCACGCTGCTCGCCGACGGCGACCGCGTCGAGATCGTCGTCGCCGTCGGCGGCGGCTGACTGCTCGTGACAAATCCTGCTGCGCTTGTCATCTCGGGGTTGCGCCGGGAAGGGGGCGCCCCCGGCCTGACTGCGCTCGCGACGGATTTCTTCACGAGCATTTATTACCTGACCACATCTTTCTTCATCCCATCATGAACGATCCGCTTCTCATCGCCGGCAAGGCCTACGGCTCGCGCCTGCTCGTCGGCACCGGCAAATACAAGGATTTCGACGAAACGCGCCGTGCCGTCGATGCTTCGGGTGCCGAGATCATCACCGTCGCCATCCGCCGCACCAACATCGGCCAGGAGCCGGGACAACCCTCGCTGCTCGACGTGTTGCCGCCCGACCGCTATACCTTGTTGCCCAATACCGCCGGCTGCTACACCGCCGACGACGCCGTGCGCACGCTGCGCCTGGCGCGCGAGCTGCTCGATGGCCATGCGCTGGTCAAGCTCGAAGTGCTGGGCGACGCGCAAACGCTGTTCCCCAACATGCCGGAAACGCTGGTCGCCGCGAAAACGCTGGTCGCCGACGGCTTCCAGGTGATGGTGTATTGCTCCGACGACCCGATCCAGGCACGCATGCTCGAGGACATCGGCTGTGTCGCGGTGATGCCGCTGGCGTCGCTGATCGGCTCGGGCATGGGAATCCTCAACCCGTGGAACCTGCGCCTGATCATCGAGCAGTCGAAGGTCCCGGTACTGGTCGATGCCGGCGTCGGCACGGCGTCGGACGCCGCCATCGCGATGGAACTGGGTTGCGATGGCGTGCTGATGAACACGGCAATCGCCGGCGCGCGCGAACCCGTGCGCATGGCCGGCGCGATGAAAAAGGCCGTCGAGGCCGGCCGCGAGGCCTTCCTCGCCGGCCGCATGCCGAAGAAGCTCTACGCCGGCGCGCCCAGTTCGCCGACCGACGGCCTGATCGCGCGCGCCGGCTCATGACCCGCCCTGCGCGCGTCGCCCGTCGCGTTGCGGCGGCGGCGTTCCTTGCCGGCGCGGGCACGACAGTGGCCGCCGACCCGGCGCCGCTGGTGCCGCTGCCGGGCCGCATCGGCTACGCCTTCGATGCGCCCGATGTACTGGTGCGCCAGCGTCTCTTCGGGCTCGCCCACGGCGTCAACCTGCTGGTATCGGCGTGCCTGGGCAAGCCCGCGCACGCGCAGGCAACGCAGGCGGCCTACGACCGCTGGCAGGGCGCGCAGCATGCGGCCATCGCGCCGCTGAAGAATGCGCTGGCGAAGCATTACTTCGGGCCGCGCGCCGGCGAGGCGCAGTGGCAGGACGTTGCCGCCGCGCTCGGCCTCAGGGAGACCATCCACCCTTCGCTCGGCGGCACGTCGCTCGACGATGCGTGTGCAAGCCTGCCGGCGGCGCTGCAGAACCCGCGCTACGACATCGCCGCGCACCTTGCGGCGCTGGTCGCCGACGCGAAGTCGCCATGAGCGAGCGCGACGGCGACAGCCCGCACGGGCACATCCGCAGTTTCGTCAAGCGCCTGGGGCGGTTGTCCCCAGCGCAGTCGCGCGCGCTGGCCGAGGGATTGCCGCGCTGGGGCGTCGACTACGCGCCGCAGCGGCTCGACACCGCGGCCCTGTTCGGCCGCAGGGCGCCGGTGGTGCTGGAGATCGGTTGCGGCATGGGCGAGACCACGGCAGCGATCGCCGCCGCGCGGCCGGACACCGACTTCATCGGCATCGAGGTGCACACGCCCGGCGTGGGCAATCTGTGCAAACTGATCGACGCCGGGGGCCTCACCAACCTGCGCCTGATCACGCACGATGCGGTCGAGGTCGTACGCGACATGATCGGCGAGGGCACGCTCGCCGGCGTGCATGTGTTCTTCCCCGACCCCTGGCCAAAGAAGCGTCACCACAAGCGCCGCCTGCTGCAGCCGGCATTCGTCGAGCAACTGGCGCGTCGCCTTGCGCCGGGCGGATACCTGCATTGCGCCACCGACTG
>JBGARB010000071.1:0-12114 GCA_044230495.1 Rhodocyclaceae bacterium | reverse complement strand
CTGTGATGAAGCCGCCCATCCTCAACATCCATGACGTGCAGCCGATCCCGCGTCCGCCCGAGCATTGCCCCACCGGCCCGGCGGCGGAGCGTTTCGGCGTCAGCACGGCGCCGCTCGGCCGGCCGCTCGGTGCCGAGAAGCTCGGCTACAACCTCACGTGCGTGCCGCCCGGCAAGGCCGCCTACCCATTCCATTCGCATCGGCAGAACGAGGAGATGGTGCTCGTCGTTGCCGGTACGGGTACCTTGCGGCTGGGCGGCGAGCGATTCCCGCTGCGCGTCGGCGATGTCGTCGCGCTGCCGCCAGGCGGGCCGGAAACAGCGCACCAGATCATCAACACCGGCAGCGAGGAACTGCGCTACCTGGCGGTGGCCACGCGAATCGGGCCGGAGATCTGCGACTACCCGGACAGCGGCAAGTTCGGCGTGTATTCGGAAGTGGCGCCGGACAAGGACGGCAAGCCGCAGTTCTTCCACTTCATGGGCCGCGAAGCGCAGTGCCTCGACTACTGGGATGGCGAAGGCGCAAAGCCCGGCTGAGGCGCCAAACTACAGTGGTGGCGGCACGGCGCAAGGCAGCCGTCAGGTGGCCGCGACGGCGCAGGCTACAATCGCGCCATGACGCTTCCCTCCAAAGTCCGCATCGTCGAGGTCGGGCCGCGCGACGGCCTGCAGAACGAACCGGCGCAGGTTTCCACCGCGATCAAGATCGAACTCATCCGCCGGCTCACTGCCTGCGGCCTGACGCACGTCGAGGCGACGGCCTTCGTGTCGCCCAAATGGGTGCCGCAGATGGCCGACGCCGCCGAGGTCATGGCCGGCCTGCCGCTGGACGACGCTGCCAAGGCCGGCGTGTCCTTCCCGGTGCTGGTGCCGAACCTGCAGGGGCTGGAGGCCGCGCTCGCTGCCGGCGCGCGCGAGGTCGCGATATTCGGCGCGGCATCCGAAGCCTTTTCGCAGAAGAACATCAACTGTTCGATCGCCGAGTCGCTGGAACGCTTCAAACCCGTTGTCGCGCGCGCCCGCCAGGCCGGCACCAAGGTCCGCGGCTATGTGTCCTGCGTGCTCGGCTGCCCGTACCAGGGCGACGTGTCGCCGCAGGCCGTGGCCGAGGTCGCGCAGGCGCTGTTCGAAATGGGCTGCTACGAAATCAGCCTGGGCGACACCATCGGCGCCGGCACGCCGGAAAAGACCAAGGCGATGCTCGAAGCCGTGGTCAAACGCGTGCCGATGAAGAAGGTCGCCGGCCATTTCCATGACACCTACGGCATGGCCATCGCCAACATCTACGCCGCCATGCAGCTCGGCGTCTCGGTATTCGACAGCTCCGTCGGCGGCCTCGGCGGCTGCCCCTACGCCAAGGGCGCCTCGGGCAACGTCGCCACCGAAGACGTGGTCTGGCTGCTCAAGGGCCTCGGCCTCGACAACGGCATCGACCTCGCCGCACTGGTCGACACCGCGCACTGGATCTGTGGCCAGATCGGCCGCACGCCGGCCTCGCGCGTCGCGCAGGCGCTGAAAGCCAAATGACTTCGCCTTGCATCGGCATCTGCCAGATGGACGACGCCAGCGGCTATTGCATCGGCTGCGGCCGCACGATAGACGAGATCGCCGGCTGGAGCGGCGCCACCGAACAGCAGCGCATCGACACCATGGCGCAGTTGCCGGCACGGCAGGCGGCGCCTGCCGACAGCGCCCAGACGCCGGGCTGATGGACGGCCCGCCCGCGCTGCCGGGCACCCTGCAGGTCATCGAACGCGGCTGGCTGTCGTCGAACAGCATCCTCGCCTTTGAGGGCAACGGTGACGCGCGCGGCGCCATGCTCATCGACTCGGGGTACGCCGGCCAATCGGCGCAGACGCTCGCGCTCGTCGCCGACGCCCTCGCCGCACACCCCGCTGCGCCGCCGCTGGCGCGCCTCGTCAATACGCACTCGCATTCCGACCATATCGGCGGCAACGCCGCGCTTGCCGCAGCGCACGGCTGCGAGGTGGTGATTCCCGCCGGCATCGAGGACATCGTCGTGCGCTGGGACGAAGATGCGCTGCTGCTCGCGCCGGCCGGCCAGCGCGGCGTGCCGTTCGCCCACGATGCCTTGATCGCCGCGGGGACGCGCTTCGAATTCGGCGGCCTCGAATGGCAGGCGCTCGCCGCGCCCGGCCACGACATGCATGCACTGATGTTCCACGCGCCGGCCGCGCGCCTGTTGATTTCGGGCGATGCGCTATGGCAGGATGGCTTCGGTGTCGTCTTCGGCGAAATCTTCGGCGACAAGACGGCGCTGCCGGCCACGCGGCGCACGCTGGAGGCGATTGCCGCGCTCGACCTCGCTTGCGTCATCCCCGGCCACGGTGCGCCGTTCGCCGATGTGGACGCGGCGCTGGCGCGGGCGAACAGACGACTGGCGGCCTACGAGAATGAACCGCTGCGCGTGGCACGCAACGGCATCAAGGCCTGCTTCACCTTCAATTTGCTCGATGTCGGCCGTCTGCCCGCCACCGGCCTGGCGCAGTATGTCGAGAGCATTCCGTTCTTCCGCGATGTCGGGCGCGACCTGCTCGGGTTCGATGCGGATGCGATGGCGCGCTGGCTGGTCGACGACCTGTCCCGCGCCGGCGCCATCGGCATCGAGGACGGCTGGATCGTGCCGCGCATGGCGGCATAGCGCCTGGCGCCGTGTCACCACCACTGTAGTTTCAGTTACAGCCGGAAGCGCTCGATCATGCCGCGCAGCCGTCCGGCCAGCGCATTGAGATCCTCGATCACCGCGCGCGCCTCGCCCATCGCCTGATTGCTTTCCTGGGCCATGCGGCTGATGCGGTCGGCGGCCTGGGTCATCGAAGTCGTCGCCTGCGACTGCTCGGTGGCGGCTTCGGTAATGCCGTCGATGCGCTGCACGACATCGAGCGTCTGCCGGCTGATCTCGCGGATGCGCGTCGACGCCTGCTGCGCCATCGACACGCCGGTGGCGACGACCGCATTGGTCTCATGCATGCGGGCAACGGCATTGGACGATTCGCCGCGCATCGCCTCGATCATGTCGCCGATTTCGACGGTCGCCGAGGCCGTGCGTTCGGCGAGCTTGCGCACTTCGTCGGCCACCACCGCGAAACCGCGTCCCTGCTCGCCGGCGCGTGCGGCCTCGATGGCGGCATTGAGCGCCAGCAGGTTGGTCTGGTCGGCGATTTCCTTGATGACATTGACGATGCTGGTGATCTGCAGCGAACGCGATTCGAGCGCGTCCATCACGCTGGAGAGCTGCGCCACGGAACCCGAAACGCGGCCGATTTCGTCGGCGACGCCGGCCACCGCCGCGGCCGAGGCATCCGAATCGGCGCCGGTGCGGCGCACGGCGGCATCCGCCTCGCGGGTGTTGGCCGCCGTCTGGCCAATGCTGGCGGTGATGTCGGCGATGTGACGCGCGGTCGACGAGGCCAGCGCGCTTTGCGCATCGGCATCCTGGGCGATGCGGTTGGCCATGCCGTCGATGCGCTCGACGCCGGCGGTGAGGCGCACGGTGTCCTCGCGCACGCGGCTGAACATCTCGTGCAACTGCCCCATGAAGGTATTGAAGTGCAGGGCGATGGTGCCCGTCTCGTCGCCGGATTCGACCGGCAGGCGCAGCGTCAGGTCGCCGCTGCCGGTGGTCAGCTGATGCACGGCTGCGTCGAGCCGCTGCAGCGGCCGCGCGATCATGTTGCCAAGCAGCACCGAAACCGCAATCGCCAACGCCAGCACCGCGCCGCCAGCGATCGCCGCTGACGCCAGCGCATCATTGCGCGCGCGATCCACCGACGCCAGCGCCTCGTCGGCGGCGACCACGAAGCGCGCGCCGCCCGGCCCGGTAAGGGGCACGTAGAGCGTGCGGAAGGCGCCGTACTGGTCCGAATATTCGAGCGTCTCGGTGCGGCCCCCGGCGAAGACCTCCTCGACCTTGGCCAGCGCCGCCTTGTTTTCGTATTCGGTGAGATACCAGTTGGTCTTGCCGTCGTTCATCTCGTCGTCGGAAAACGACGACTGCGCGAACAGCGTCTTGCCCTGCCATTGCACGAAGCTGTAGGCATAGGGCATGCCCTGCGACCTGGCGTAATGCGTGATCTTCTTCGACAGCGCTCGCGATTCTTCCAGCGACAGCTGTTCGCGCGGCACGATGTCATCGTGGAAGCGCTCGCCAACCACATGCACATAGCCCACGGCCGCCGCGTGCAGCTTGGCATCGATCGCGGCGAGCGCCGCATCGCGCGCGCGCTGCGCCGCCTGCCAGGTGAAGATGCCGACGGACAGCAGCGAGACGACGATGAAGGCGATCTGCACCTTGCGGCGCAGCGACAACGTGGTCCAAAAGACCATGACGACCCCTCGTGAAGGATGGTTCCGGCGTCGGCAGCATAGCAAAGGCATGCGTCGGCCTGCTATGCTTTCCGCCATGCAACTTGTGCTGCTCAGCGGATTGTCCGGCTCCGGCAAGTCGATCGCCCTCGCGGCGCTCGAGGATGCCGGCTATTACTGTGTCGACAACCTGCCGGCGCCGCTGCTCGGCGAGCTGGTGACGCACCTGTCGGTCGATCGGCAGGACCGGGTCGCCGTCGCCATCGACATGCGCGGCGGCACCTCGATCGCGACGCTGCCCACGCAGCTGCGCATGATCCAGTCCGATGCGCTCAACGCACGCTTCATCTTCCTGGATGCGCGCGATGACGTGCTGATCCAGCGATTCTCGGAAACGCGCCGCCGGCATCCGCTTGCCGACGAGACGACCACGCTGGCCGAGGCGATCGCCAAGGAACGCGAAGCGCTGGAGGCGCTGGCCCTGATCGGCCATCACATCGATACCAGCCATCTGCGTCCCAACGGCCTGCGCCAGGCGGTCAAGGACTTCCTCGCCGTCGAACAGACCGGCGGACTGACGCTGCTGTTCGAATCGTTCGGCTTCAAGCACGGCATCCCGCTCGATGCCGATTTCGTCTTCGATGTGCGGGCGCTGCCCAACCCGCACTACGATCCGCTATTGCGTCCGCTCACCGGCAAGGATGCCGAAGTCATCGAGTTTCTCGCCAGCCAGCCCGAAGTGGCGCGGATGTATGAAGACATCCGCCGCTTCGTCGCCGACTGGCTGCCGGCCTTCGTGCGCGACAACCGCAACTATCTCACCGTGGCGCTGGGCTGTACGGGCGGCCAGCACCGTTCGGTTTATCTCGCCGAGCAACTGGCGGCGCACTTCGCGGCCACCACCCGCGTGCTCGTGCGTCACCGCACGTTGACATCATGACGACGCTGTTGCGCATGGGTGACGGACTGGTGCTGGCGGCCGGCGCCGCGGCTTGCGCGTTGGCGTTCTCCGCGCTTTGGCAGAACGCGCCGGTCGAGCGCGCGCGCATTGCCGCCGGCGGGCAGCCGTTCGCCGAATTCAAACTTGCCGCCGGCACGCCGCCGCGTCGCGTGCGGGTGCCGGGGCCGCTGGGCGACACGGTCATCGAGATCGACGGCCTGCGCGCACGCGTGGCCAGCGATCCGGGTCGCCGGCAGCTTTGCGTGCAGCAAGGCTGGCTGAGCCGCGCCGACGCCACGGCATTGTGCGCGCCCAACCAGGTGGTGCTGCAACTGACCGGCAATGCCGGCGCCCATGACAGTCTCCACTATTGAACTGGCGGTGACCGAACGCGACCGTCGCATCGCGCTGGCCGCGGCCGCCGCCATCGCATTGTCCTTCGTCGAGTCGGCACTGCCCAGCCCGATTCCCGGCATCAAGCCGGGGCTGGCGAACATCGTCGTGCTGATGGTGCTGTTGCGCCACGGCTGGGGCGATGCCGCGTGGGTGTCGTTGCTGCGCGTGCTGGTCGGCGGGCTGCTCTTCGGGCAGTTCCTCACGCCGGGTTTCCTGCTCAGCCTGGCGGGTGCGCTGACCAGCCTCGCTGCACTGGCCGCCACCGCGCGGTTGCCGGCGCGATTTTTCGGGCCGGTGACGCACAGCGTGTGCGCCGCGTTCGCCCACATCGGCGGCCAACTGCTGCTGGCGCGCTGGCTGCTGATCGGCCACGACGGCATCGCCTACCTGGTGCCGCCTTTCCTCGTCGCCGCGCTGCTGTTCGGCACGGCGAACGGCTTGGCCTGCGCGTGGCTGCTGCGCCAGCCCGATCCCGATGCCGCGCTGCGCCGCCTGTTGCGGCGCAGGTCCACCGCCCCCTTGACATCGCAATGACACCCACCATCGCCCTGGCCTTCACCGGCGCCTCCGGCCTGCCCTACGGCATCCGCCTGCTCGAATGCCTGCTCGCTGCCGGCGCGCGCGTGCAACTGGTGTATTCGCAGGCGGCGCAGGTCGTCGCCCGCCAGGAGATGGACCTGGCGCTGCCCTCGCGCCCCGCCGAAGCCGAGGCGCTGTTCGCGCGCCGCTTCGGTGCGACGCCGGGCCAGTTGCGCGCCTTCGGCCTGCAGGAGTGGTTCGCGCCGCTGGCTTCCGGCTCGAATCCGCCAGATGCCATGGTCATTTGTCCGTGCACGAGGGGCACGCTGGCGAAAGTCGCCGCCGGCATGGCGGACGACCTCATCTGCCGCGGCGCCGACGTGGTGCTGAAGGAAGGCCGCAAGCTGGTGCTGGTGCCGCGCGAATCGCCGTTCTCGGTGATCCATCTGGAGAACATGCTGCGTCTGGCGCGCGCCGGCGCGGTGATCCTGCCGCCGAACCCGGGCTTCTACCATCATCCGGCCGACCTCTCCGGCGTCGTCGATTTCGTCGTCGCACGCATCCTTGACCAGCTCGGCGTCGCACACCGGTTGATGCCGCGCTGGGGCGAGCCGGCCGGGGGCGACCGGCAACCGGAAGGCGGCTCGGCGTGATCGAAGTGCCTGTGGGTGCGATGCCCGAGCGCCTGCCGCTGTTCCCGCTCGGTGTCGTGCTGTTTCCCGGTGGACGCCTGCCGCTGCGGATTTTCGAGACGCGCTACATGGACATGGTCAAGCGCTGCCTGAAGGACGAAACGCCCTTCGGCATCTGCCTGATCGCCGACGGGCAGGAGACCGGCAAGCCGGCCAGGCCGCATGCCACCGGCACGCTGGCGCACATCGCCTCATGGGACATGGAAACGCTGGGCATCCTGGAAATCGTCGTCAGCGGCGGCGAGCGCTTCCGCGTGCTGGCCCATGCCGCCGATGCCAACGGCCTGGTGACGGGTGAAGTGCGCGCCTTGCCGGTCGCGCCGGTGACGCCGATTCCGGCGCGCTTCGCGCGGCTGGTGCCGTTGCTGCGCGCGATCATCGCCGAGCTGGGCAATGCCGCCAACGCGCCGGCAGCGCCGCACCGTTTCTTCGATGCCGGCTGGGTCGGCATGCGCTACGCCGAAATGCTGCCGATCGGCCGCGCTGCCAGGCAATCGCTGCTCGAGATCGACGATCCGCTCGACCGCCTGGAAATCATCTTTCGCTTCCTCGAAGGCAAGTCGCTGTTGCCCGATGCGGGCAGCGGCGAGGCGACGTGAGGTGGCCCCCGCCTTGCCGCTGCGGTGCTCAGCGCGCCGCCGTCCCCAGGCTCGCTGACAGCCGCCGCAGCCCTTCTTCGACGCTCAAACGCGGCACATAACCCAGTTCACGGCGCGCCTTGCCGCCCTTGAGCGTGCAATCGCGCGCCATCACCATCGCCGCATGGCGCGTCAGCGGCGGCTCGCCGCGCAGCCGGAAGGTGCGCCACGCCGCTTCGCACAGCCATGCCAGCATTGCAGCCACCGGATACGGCACCGAGCGGTCCGGCAGCGTCACGCCGGCCGCGCGGGCCATGCCGCCGATGATTTCGCGCATGGTGCGCTCGCCGTCGTCGAGGATGAAATACGCCTCGCCCGGCGTGCCGTGGTCGAGGGCCAACACGATGGCATCGACGAGATTGTCGATGAATACCGTGGACGTCCTGGCGCGGCCGCCGTCGATCCACATCCAGCCGCCACTGCGGGCCATTTCAATGATCACGCGCAGCACGGTCTGGTCGCCCGGCCCCCAGATGAAGCGCGGCCGCAGCACCAGCGTGGTGAAGCCGGCGGCAGGCGCGTTCGCCTCGCGCACCGCTTGCTCGGCCAGCGCCTTGGTGCGGCAATACGGATACGGGCTGTCGAAGGCCAGCGGACAGGATTCGTCCGCATCCCGCAGGTGCTGGCCATGGACCAATGCCGCTTCGGTGCCGATATGCACGAAGCGGCGCACGCCGGCGGCGCGCGCCGCAGCCAGAACGCGTTGCGTGCCACCGACGTTGATGCGGTCCCACGCGTCGTGTGGCCCCCAGGCCTCGACGAAGGCCGCGGCGTGCACGACGGCATCGCAAGCGGCCAGATGCGCGGCCGTCACGTCCTCCAGGTCGCAGCGCACCGGCTCGGCGCCGAGCGCCGCGATGGCAGCATCGCTTTTCGGTGAGCGCGACATGGCGCGCACGCGATGGCCATCGGCGACCAGGCGCCTGGTTGCAGCACCGCCGACGAATCCGGACGCACCGGTGACAAAGATGTTCATGGCGGGCTCTCCGTGGAAAATGCGTCGCCGAGTATGCGCCGCACCGGGGCCGGCACGCCAGCGCGAGCGAGCGAAGCGGCATCGTGCCACGTCCAGCCCGCCGGGACCGCTGCAGCCGTGCCGCGCAAGCGGCACTCCAGCGGCGTGATGCGCAGACGGAAGTGCGTGAAGACGTGGTCAAAACACAGTCGTGGCGAGACGGCGATGCGCCGCGCGCCCACGCGCGCACGCAGCCAGGCTTCCGCTGTTTCGCCCGCCGGCAGTTCGGGCAGCGACAGCAGCCCGCCCCAGATGCCGCGCGGCGGCCTGGCTTCGAGCAGCACCCGGTTCTGCGCGTCGATCACCGCCAGCAACGTGGCTTCGCGCAGCGGCACGGGTCTGCGTGCCTTGCGCACCGGCAATTCATCGACGCGTCCCGCAGCGAACGCGCCGCAGCTGGTGCGCAACGGGCAGTCGTCGCAACGGGGTGCGGCGCGGGTGCACACGCCGGCGCCGAGGTCCATCAGGGCCTGGTTGTAGCGCGCGCCGTCACGCGTCGGCATGTGGGCTTCGGCCAGCGACCACAGGCGGCGTTCGAGCGCGGCACCGGGCGGCCCGTCGTCGAGGAAGTGGCGGCAGAAGACCCGCTTGACGTTGCCGTCGAGCACAGGCGCGCGGGCGCCGAAGCAGGTCGCGGCGATGGCGTTCGCCGTCGAGCGGCCGATGCCGGGCAAGGCGGCCAGCGCCGCCGGCGTGCGCGGAAACTGCCCTTCGTGCACCGCCACCACGTGACGGGCGCAGGCGTGCAAGTTACGCGCCCGCGCGTAGTAGCCCAGCCCCGCCCACAAGGCCATCACGTCCTCGGCGGGTGCCGCCGCGAGATCGGCGAGTGTCGGCAGACGCGCAAGGAAGCGCTGGTAGTACGGCAGCGCGCTGGCGACTTGCGTTTGCTGCAGCATGATTTCGGCCAGCCAGACGCGGTAGGGATCGCACGTACCGAGCCACGGCAGATCGTGGCGGCCGTGGCGAGTCTGCCAGCGCAACAGGCGGGCGGCGATCAACTGCCCATCCCCCGCCCTCTTCTGCGCGGAAAGGTGTGACCATGGTTCGTCGCTGCGCAGCGCCGGGCGGTTGACTGCGTCTGCGTCGGAGCGACCCTTCGGCAGAAGCTCACGCGACGTGCGGACGCACCGCCGCGGCGGCCTGCTTGGCGCGCGCGCGGGCCGTGTCCGTACTTTCGGCGCACGCCACCGCGACGCCCATGCGCCGCTTGACGAAACTTTCCGGCTTGCCGAACAGGCGCAGATCCGATTCGGCAACGGCGAGCGCCGCGTCGATGCCGTCGAAGGCGATGCCGACGGCATCAACGCCGCCGTAGA
This sequence comes from Rhodocyclaceae bacterium, assembly GCA_044230495.1. Taxonomy (GTDB): domain Bacteria; phylum Pseudomonadota; class Gammaproteobacteria; order Burkholderiales; family Rhodocyclaceae; genus JADJEF01. The sequence goes on along the minus strand of JBGARB010000071.1, from coordinate 2,267 downwards.
TCACCGCCGAGGCGCCGGGTCGGCGCAGCGACGTGTCGACCGGCAGACCGAGGATGGCGCGCGCATGCAGCTCGAATTCCGACAGGCGCTGCGTTGCCAGCGTGACGAGCCCGGTGTCGTGGGGCCGCGGGCTGACCTCCGAGAACCACACCGCGTCGCCCCTGACGAACAACTCGACGCCGAACAGCCCGCGCCCGCCCAGCGCGCCGGTGACGGCCAGCGCGTATTCGCGCGCACGGGCCAGCGCCGCCGGCAACATGGCCATCGGCTGCCAGCTTTCGACATAGTCGCCATTGACCTGTACATGCCCCACCGGCGCGCAGAAATGCGTTTCGATACCGCCGTCAGCGGCGCGCGCGCGCACGGTCAGCAGCGTGATCTCGTAGTCGAAATCGATGAATCCTTCGACGATCACGCGGCCGGCACCGACGCGTCCGGCCGACTGGGCGTAATCCCACGCCGCACGCACGTCGGCCGCGCCGCGCAGCAGAGACTGGCCCTTGCCCGACGACGACATCACCGGCTTGACCAGACACGGATAGCCGATGCCGCCATCGATGGCCGCCTGCAATTCGGCCAGCGAATCGGCAAAGCGGTAGGGCGACGTGGGCAGGCCGAGTTCTTCCGCCGCCAGTCGCCGGATGCCTTCGCGGTTCATCGTCAGCTGCGCCGCCTTGGCCGTCGGGATGATCTCGGGGAAGTGGCCGTCGGCGCCATTGCGCTCGATGTCGACCAGCGTCGCGGTGGCGATCGCCTCGATCTCGGGAACGACGTAATGGGGTCTTTCCAGCGCGATGAGGCGGCGCAGCGCATCGCCGTCGGTCATCGCCACGACATGGTTGCGATGCGCCACCTGCATGCCCGGCGCGTCGGCGTAGCGATCGACGCCGATGACCTCGCAGCCCAGTCTTTGCAATGCAATAATGACTTCCTTGCCGAGTTCGCCGCAACCGAGCAGCATCACGCGCGTGGCCGAGGTCGAAAGTGGCGTCCCGATCTTCATGAGGTGAATCCTGTGATGCGGAAAGGCGGATTGTAAGTGCGGGCAGGTCGCGTCCTGTTGCGGGCTCTCGTTGCCTGTGCGCTTCTGTTCGCAACGCTGCCGGCGCGCGCGCTGACGGTCACCATCGGCGCGGAGGACGACTGGTTTCCGTTCAGCGGCGTGGTCAGCAGCGAAGTGCGGGGCCTTGGGGTGGATCTGGTGCGCGCAGCCTTCGAAGCCGCCGGCGTCGAAGTGAAATTGCAGGTCCTGCCCTATAGCCGCTGCGTCGAATTGGTCAAGCGCGGCGAATTGGTCGCCTGCTCCGACACCGTCCGCAACAGCACCACGGAGAAGGATTTCGTCTGGCCGCGCGAGCCGCTGTTCCGCCCCCTCGTCGCCATCTACGCGACAGCCGCGAGCAGCGCACGGAACCTGGCGGTTGCCGACCTCGAGCATCGCCGCGTGATTGTCACCCGCGCCTACGAGTACGGCGAGTCATTCGACGCCAATCCGCGGATCAACCGCGTCGTCGCCGGGCGCGATATCGCCGGATTCCGCATGCTGGCGGCGGGTCGCGGCGAATTCATGGTGGCGTATGCCAAGGTCGCCGACGAGGTGTTGCGCCGTGCCGGCGACGAGCTGGCGCGCAGCGTGCGCCAGGTCGGCGTCGCGTCGCAGGTCGACATCTATCTGGCGTTCTCGCACAAGCACCCGCAGCGCGCGCAGATGCTCGACCTGTTCGACCAGGGTTTCGCACAGCTCAAGCGCAATGGCCGCTACCGCGAGATCGAGCGGCGCTGGCGTGAAACGACGGACGACTCGCGCCAATGACGGCCCTGCCCTTCCATTCGCCGGAAACCCTGTCGCTGCGGCAGACGCTGGGCGACTTCGCGACCGGCATCACGGTCGTCACGGCGCGCGGCGCCAACGGCCTGCTGGCCGGCCTGACGGTGAATTCGTTTTCCTCGGTGTCGCTCGAACCGCCACTGGTCCTGTGGAGCCTGACGCTGGCGTCACCGTCGCTGCCGGTGTTCGAATCGTGTACCCATTACGCAGTCAATGTGCTCGGCGAAGGCCAACGCGCGATTTCGCAGTGCTTTGCGAAAACGGGCATCGACAAGTTCGCCGGCATCGAGACGCGGGCTGGCGCCGGTGGCAGCGCCTTGCTGCCCGGCTGCGTGGCCTGGCTCGAATGCCGCGTCGCCGCCCGGCATGCCGGCGGCGACCACCTCATCATGGTCGGCGAGGTCGTGCAGTTCCGCCGCGCCAACGGCCATCCGCGGCC
>JBGARB010000070.1:3524-22364 GCA_044230495.1 Rhodocyclaceae bacterium | reverse complement strand
GTGGCCGGCGCTGGCCAACGCGGACGATGCCGACCTGGCATGGTGACGGGCTCGACGAAGCCAGCCAAGGTCAGCCGCGGCGACGTATGGCTCGTCGCGCTCGACCCGACCGTCGGTGCGGAGATCCAGAAGACGCGCCCGGCCGTGATCGTTTCGCCGCCGGAGTTCCATGACTGGCTGCGCACGGTGCTCGTCGCACCGATGACCACCGGCAGTCATGACGCACCCTTCCGCGTACCGCTCAGATTCAAGGGCAAGTCGGGCTTGATCCTGCCCGAGCAAATGCGCGCGCTGGACAAGGCGCGACTGGTGAAGCGTCTGGGCAAGATAGACGCCGACACGCTGGCACGGCTGCTCGGCGTGCTGCGCGACACTTTCGAGGAGTAATCGCATGAACACGCATCTGGTACTCACCGTCATCGGCGACGACAGGCCCGGCCTGGTCGGCGCCCTGTCGCGGACCATCAGCGCGCACGGCGGCAATTGGCTGTCGGCTTCGATGGCGCAACTCGCCGGCAAGTTCGCCGGCATCGTCGAGGTCGCCGTCGCGTGCGACCAGGACGCGGCGCTGCGCGCGGCGCTCGCCGCGTTGCCGGACCTGCGCGTGACGATCGAAGCGGCGGCGGCCGAAAACACAGTGGTGGCGGGACGGCGCCTGAAGCTGTCGCTGGTCGGCCACGACCGCATCGGCATCGTGCGCGAAGTCAGCGCCGTGCTGGCGCGCCATGCGGTGAATGTCGAGCGCCTCGACACGCGCGTGGGCAGCGCGCCGATGTCCGCCGATCCGCTGTTCCATGCCGAGGCCGAACTGACGGCGGCGTCCGCGCTCGACGCCGGCGCATTGATTGCCGAGCTGGAACATCTGTCCAACGACCTGATGGTCGACATCACGCTCGACGAGAACATCCGCAAACGCTGAGGGGGCTTCCCATGTACGAACTGCATATCGGCAACAAGAACTACTCGTCGTGGTCGCTGCGGCCCTGGCTGCTGATGAAGGCCTGCGGCATTCCGTTCGCCGAGGCCTTCCATCGCTTTGATTTCGCCTCTGCCAACGCGGCATTCAGGGCGTTTTCGCCATCGGCCAAGGTGCCGTGCCTGATCGACGGCGACACCACCGTCTGGGATTCGCTGGCGATCGCCGAATACCTCGCCGAGCGCCATGCCGGCGTTTGGCCGACCGACGCCAGGGCACGCGCCTGGGCGCGCTGCGCGGCGGCAGAAATGCACTCCGGGTTTTCGGCCCTGCGCAACCACTGCGGCATGAACGTCGGCGTGCGCGTACGGATGGACAACTGCCCGGCGGCCGTCGCCGCCGATGTCGCCCGCATCGACGCGCTGTGGTCTGATGGTCTGACACGCTTCGGCGGCCCCTGGCTGGCGGGTGCGGCATTCTCGGCCGTCGATGCGTTCTTCGGCCCGGTGGCGTTTCGCTGGCAGACCTACGGCTTCGCGATGAGCGACACCGCAACAGCGTATGCCGAGCGCCTGCTGGCCCACCCGGCCATGCGCGAATGGGAGGCGGCGGGGCTGGCCGAGGATTTCCGCGATGCGCCGCACGATGCCGAACTGGCGAACGCCGGCACCGTGACCGCCGACCTGCGCGCGCCGGCTCGCACCTGATGCACGAACCGGAACTGCTCGCCCCGGCCGGCAGCCTGCGCATGATCCGCACGGCGCTGGATTTCGGTGCCAACGCCGTGTATGCCGGGCAGCCGCGTTACAGCCTGCGCGTGCGCAACAACGAATTCGGCGACATCGGCAAGCTCGCCGAGGGCATCGCGCTGACGCACGCGCGTGGCGGCAGGTTTTACGTCGTCAGCAACATCCTGCCGCACAACGCCAAGCTCAGGACCTATCTGGCCGACATGGCGCCGGTGGTCGCGTTGGCGCCCGATGCATTGATCATGGCCGACCCCGGCCTGATGTTGATGGTCCGCGAGACCTGGCCGGACATGCCGATCCACTTGTCGGTGCAGGCCAACACCATGAACCACGCAGCGGTGCGCTTCTGGCGCTCGGTCGGCGTGTCGCGGGTGATCCTGTCGCGCGAGCTGTCGCTCGACGACATCGCCGAGATCCGCCAGCAGTGCCCGGACATGGAACTCGAGGTCTTCGTGCATGGCGCCTTGTGCATCGCCTATTCGGGCCGTTGCCTGCTCTCGGGCTACTTCAACCACCGCGATCCGAACCAGGGCACCTGCACCAATTCATGCCGCTGGCAATACGGCGTCAAGGGCGGCGAACCGGTGCGCGCCTGCGCCGCGCCGGCGAGAAGCGGCGATCCGCTGGACGCCGACGAATTCCTCATCGAGGAGGAAACCCGCCCCGGCCAATGGATGCCCATCGAGGAAGACGAGCACGGCACCTACATCCTCAATTCGAAAGACCTGCGTGCCATCGAGCATGTGCAGCGGCTGATCGACATCGGCGTCGATTCGCTGAAGATCGAAGGCCGCACCAAGTCGCCGTACTATGTCGCCCGCGCGTGCCAGTCGTACCGCCGCGCCATCGACGATGCCGTCGCCGGCCGCCCCTTCGACGCCACGCTGGTGGCCGGGCTCGAGGCGCTGGCCAATCGCGGCTACACGTCCGGGTTCTATGAGCGCCACCCGGATCGCGACTACCAGAACTACCTCTCCGGCCAGTCGCGGATGGGCAGCCGGCAGTATTGCGGCGACGTGCTCGGCTATGCGGCCGACGGCCTCGCGGAAGTGGCCGTCAAGAACCGCTTTGCCGTCGGCGAGCGCATCGAGATCGTGCATGCGACCGGCAACGTCGAGTTGACGGTCGAGGCGCTGCGTTCAAACTACAGTGGTGGTGGCACGGCGGCTGGTGCGCCGTCGGCCGACGCGGGCTGGCATGCGATCGACGTCGCGCCCGGCAGCGGGCATGTAGTGCGCCTGCCGCTGCCAGCAGGCTATGCGGGCGCGTTCCTCGCCCGCATCGACTTGCAGACGCCCTGACTATTCGGCGAGCTTCTTGAAGGTAGCGAGCACGGCTTCGCCCTTGAACGGCTTGACGATCCAGCCCTTGATGCCGGCTGCCTTGCCGCGGTCCTTCATCGCCGGGCTGCTTTCGGTGGTCAGCATGATGATGTTGACGCTGGCATTGCCGAGCTCGGAACGGATCTTCTCGGCCATCGTCAGACCATCCATGTTCGGCATGTTGACGTCGCTGACCACCAGCTTGACGCCGGGGTCGCCCTTGAGCTTGGCCAGGCCGTCCTTGCCATCGACGGCGGTCAGCACGTCGCAGCCGTTCTTCTTCAGGAAGCCGGCGACTTCGTCGCGCACGGTGCTTGAATCATCAACGACGAGAATCTTGCCCATTTGTCCTGCTCCTCAATGAAAGGCTAAAACAGTTCCAGTTCGCCGGATTCGACGAGTTCGTCGGTCGGCTGCGCGATTTCCTTGAAATCCTCGGGTGCCCACGCAAGGTTGAACACGAAGCGCTGGTACAAGCGCACCGACCGCCCGGTTTCGTCGTCGGTCAAAGTATAGAGAAAGCACAACTGCGGGTCTTCGGAGCCGAACGAAATGTACTTGTGCTTGTGATTGACGACCAGCGGCACCTGGATGCTCGAACGCGCCAGCGTGGTTTCGTCGCCGATGTAGCGGTTCTTGAAGCCGCCCCAGATCAGGTTGGTGATTTCGCCCAGCAGGCTGTTGACCGCGCGGAAGCTCGCCACTTCGTCGTCCGGCCGCGCGCGGTTGAGCAGTTCGAGGATCGGCGTCTCCTCGGTCTGCAGCATCATGTAGCCGCGGCACCAGGTGCTTTCGAGGGGGATCAGACTGAACACTTCGCCGAAAATGACGCGATCACGCACGACATAGGGCGTATCCGCGCGGATGGTCAGGCGCGGGAACTGCCCGGCCAGCGATCCTTCGGTGATCTCGAGGATGCCGCGTACCAGCGCGTTGGGGTACAGCACGCTGAAAATGTATTCGTCGATGACCGACTTCAGGTGCGGCATGTCGGCCGTGGTGAAGGCCGCGCAATAGGCCTTGCGCAGGGTTTCCGGCAGGTCGTCCAGCGTGTCAGCACCATTGCGGCGCAGAATGATCGGCAACTCCGGCCGCACGGTATGCACCTTGAGCGCGATTTCGGCCGTTTCGTCGGCGGTCGCGCCGAAGTCCTCGGCGAGCAGGATCGCGCCGAGATCGACATTGGCGCGCAGCACCGACATCAGCCGGTTCTTGCGCACCTTGAGGCCGACCAGCCGGTTGGCGTCGCAAAACGTGCGGATCGCGGCAAGATGGTCCGCGCTGTTGTCCAGCACCAGCACCTTGGCAACCAGGGTATCGGTCATCAGAACATCTCCAGTTCGCCGGTCGATTCTTCCTCGACCGAAGTATCGACGCGGAAATCGAGCGTCGCGTAGGCCGACACGCACAGCGTCGCATGCAAAGTGACGTCACCATTGATGACCGCCTTGTGCTGCGAGACATACGCCGGCTTGAGGACGGGCATGAAGAACGGAATGCACTGGCGGTCGAGCACGAAGGGCGTGGACATGCCCAGATGCGAAAAGTAGTTGCCCAGATCGCGGTTCATCGCCCCGCAGCAAAGGTTGGCCACCTCTCCGAAAGCCTCGTCCAGCGCCGGCCCGGTGCCTTGCTGCGAAAAGTAGTCACGCGTCCGCCGGTCGTCCGCAACATGGAAGATCGTCATGACGCGGAACAGGTAGGACGAAATCGTCAGTACGAACAGATAGCGCTCCGGCGGCTCGGCGAGCTTGCCGCCGGGCAACGATTCGACAACGCAGGTGTCGGTGCCGTCGAGCACGAGATTGGCCTTCGCCGCCTTGGTGAAGATGAAATCGATGCCCTCGCGGGCCGCTTGCGAAACGTTCATGTCAGCCGCGATTGCAGGTTGCGGATGCCGGCCTCGAGGCTGCTGATGGCCGCGGCGATCATCTTGCCGTCGGCCTGGATTTCCTGGAACGTGGCCGTCGTGGTCAGGTCGTTCTTGTGCAGGCTCTTGCCATATTCCTTCGACAAGGACTCGGAGCGGAAGGCCAGCGTGCGCACTTCGTCGGCCACCACAGCAAAGCCGCGTCCCGATTCGCCGGCACGCGCCGCTTCGATGGCGGCATTGAGCGACAGGATGACCACGTGCTTGACGATGGAAGCGAATTCCTGATTCTGCTTGTGCATCTCGCGGTTCTGCAGCATCAGCGAGTTCATCTCGTCATGCCAGTGCTCGAAGGTCACCGAGATGCTGCGCATCTGCGCCGCTTCGCTCGCCAGTTTCTCGACTTGCGCCGCGATGTCGTTCTTCGAACTGGCCAGCTCCGCCCGCAAGGCGTCCAGCTCGCTGGTGTCGGGCGGCGCGGCCTGATACGCCAGCGCGGCAGCCGCAGATCGCGTCGCCTCGTCCGCGCGCTCCCTTGCCGACGCGATCGCGCCCTCCGCCTCCGCACGTGCCGCCTGCGCCGCATCGGCTCGCGCCTGCGCGTCGGCAAGTTCCTGACGCAAGCGGCCCGTCTCGCGTTCCTGCGCCTGTGCGGCAGACCGCTCGCGTTCCTGAGCCGAGGCGCGCGCGAACTGCCCGCCCAGCAGGGCCGCGATCACCGCAATGACGATGCCGCCGATGATGATTTCCATGCTCATGCCGTTGCCACTCCGAAACGTGCCGGCAACAGGATAACCGTCTCGAAGGCGCGGAAGTCGGCACCGGCATTCGTGTCGGTAAACCGCAACTCGATGCGGCCGCTTTCGCGCTTGACGAAATCCTGCACCGCATCCATGCCGACACCGCGGCCCGAAACTTCGGTCACCTGCTGGGCGGTCGAGAATCCGGCAGCGAAGATGAGCTGCGCGACTTCTTCGTCGGAAACCGCCGCGCCTTCGGCAATCAGGCCGCGCTCGATGCCGCGCTTGCGGATGACGCCCAGGGCCAGGCCCTTGCCGTCGTCGGACAGGTGCATGGCGAGGTACTCGGCGTCGAGCCTGACGTCGAGCAGGATCGTCCCCGCCGCCGGCTTGCCTTTCCCGGTGCGATCGGCGGGCTTTTCGATGCCGTGGTCCATCGAGTTGCGGTACAGGTGCATGAAGACGTTGCGCAGCAGATCGGCGATCTGGTTGCGCACGACGATGCCGTTGTCCTTGATGATGACCGCCGGCGCCGCCTTGTCCAGTTCCGCCGCCAGCGACGGCAGCGAGGCAACAACGCCGTCCACCAGCGCGCCGACCGGCTCGGTGCCGATCAGTTGCAGGCCCAAGCGCACCTTGGCGAGCTTGTCGGCAAGCGTCCGCGAGTCGCCGGTGGCGAGGTCCACGCCTTCGAAATGGGCAAGCATGTCGCTGATCTGCTCTCGCCGCACCATGATGTAGCGCTCGACGCTGCCGCGGCGCCCCGGGCCCTTGCGGCCGAGCTTGGCGTCGTTTATCGTCGCATATTCCTCGAGACCGTCCGACACCTCCTGCAACTGCGCCAGCAAGGCGTCCTTGTCGAACACGGCATCGGCATCCTTGCGCAACACGTCGTAGGCCTGCTCGGCCTCATGCACAACATTGGTCAGATGCAGGAAGCCGTAGGTGCGGGCGTTGCCCTTGATGGTGTGCATGTTGCGGAAAAGCTGCGCCACCATGCCGGACTCGGCGGTCGCCGCATCCTTGATGAGGCCGCGATTCTCGACGATGAAGTCGCGCGCGCTGTCGACGAATTCGTGGAACTTTTCCTGGCTGACCGCAAGCAGCTGGCCGATGTCTGGGCGCCCGCCTCGGCAGCCAGCCGCTTGAGTTCGGTGACGTCGCGCACGCAGACCATCAGCTTCTCGACGACATCGCCATCGTCGCAGATCGGCGACCACGACAGTTCCAGCGACTTCGTGCGGCCATCGGCCAGCGAAAGCTCGTATTCGCCGACCAGAACGTGCGTATTGAAGTCGAAGTTCATGCGATCTTCGCCGAGGATCGCACCGAACCCGGCTTCGATGCCAGAGAGCGCATCCGACCCGACGCTGCTGCCCTTGAACAGCAACTGCATCGCTGGCTTGCCGGCGATCTCCGCCGTCTCGTAGATCTGTTCGAGGTAGCGGGCGTACTCCGGATGCACCGTACCGTCGCGGACGATCGTCAGCACGCCCTGCGGCATGTTCTGCAACATCGCCTGGATGTCGTTGGTCTTTTCGTGCAACTGCGCGGTGCGCTCGGCGACGATGTGTTCCAGGTTGTCGTTGATCGACTTGAGGTCGGTCACCAGGCGCTTGTTCTCGCTGAAGGTATTGGCGAAGATCGAGCTGGCGACGTAGATCATCGCGGCGAGGAAGACGATGTTGTCCAGCGGCACCATGCCCGTCGACTTGATGAAGCCGAGCACCATGAAGGCATCGTGGAAGAACAGCGCGGCAAACGTCGCCATGCCGAGGAACAGCACGATCGAGCCCGGGTGCTTGTGGCGGATGCCCTGGACGGTGTGCCAGATCGAGATCAGCACCATCAGCGCGTTGGCGACGAACAGCACCATGCGCGCCTTGCCGAAGCGCGCGATGTCGATTTCCTCGACCTCGGCGAACGCCGTCGAGGCGACCACGGCCGCGGCGCCGAAGGCGACGACGCCGAACACCCAATTGAGCTTCGGCGTGAACCTGTCGAAATGCTGGCAGAAGAGATAGAAGAAGAAGACGCAGACGAGGCCGACGTATTGCAGGATCATCAGCGGCTCGGGATCGAAGGTGCGCAGCATCACGTCGGTCGGCAGCACCAGGTACGGGGTGGCGAACAGCGACGCCAGCGTCGCCGTCAGGTACATGCGGTCGCGGATCTTCAGGTAGATCGTGAGAAAGAACAAGCCGAAGAAGAAGGTCACCGCACCGGCCAGCAGGCGCAATTCGCCGCCGCGGAACTGGTGCCACGACAGGGTGCTGTCGAGCGTCGAGAAGCGGCGGATTTCGAAAGGCAGCTCATACACGCCGTCCTGCGTCAGCGCATCGATGCGGAAGGCGATGGTGTGCTGCTTGGTCTTGGCCTCGAAGCGGATGGGGATCGGCTGGTTGGCGAAGTAGCGCTCGACGTTGAAGTTGCCCGGTCGGCGATACACCTCGTTGCCGTCGATATAGACCTCGACGCGCGACAGCCGCGCCGGGATCAGCAGCACCCATTCCTTGCCGACCTGCTCGGGCTGGAATTCGACGACCGTGCGGAACCACCCCATGCGGAACGGCTCGCCATCCTCGTACACCTTGGTCCACGAACCCGGCAGGTCGATGAGCTTCCAGTTCGTGGTATCGACATCCGGCGCGCCGTTGTCGAAATTGTCCTCGCGGGTGAACAGCCATGTGCCGGCCAGCAGCGTCGGCACGCCGAACTCGGTGGATTCCGCCTTCATCTTGACGAGGCAGGAATGGCAACCCGGACGCGGGTCCACCGGCCGCTCCTGCTGCGCGAATGCCGCGCCACACAACCAGAGCCAACCCGCAAGCAGCCAGAATGCGCGTTTCATCGTCTTCTCCCCCGCAAGGCGGCGCACCGGTCGCGCCTATGGCCTTTGTATTACGTTACCCGCCGTCGGCGCCGATTGGAACCGTGGCGGCATGAAACTACAGTGGTGGCGGAACGGCGCCACTCGCCGCGCCGCATCGGCTACGCCTGCGGCACCAGATAGCGCCGCTCCCACGCGCTGATCTCGGCGTTGAAGTTGTCATACTCGACGCGCTTTACCGCCAGATACGCCCGCACGAAGCGATCGCCCAGCAAGCGCGAGGCCGACGCGCTGTTCGCCAGTCGATCGTGCGCGACGACGAAATTCAACGCCAGATCGTGACCGTGCTCGTAGCCGCTGCCCTCGATCGGCGCGCTCGGCGACAGTCGCTCCTCGATGCCGGCAATCCCCGCCGCGATGGACGCCGCGATCGCCAGGTAGGGATTGGCATCGGCGCCGGCGATGCGGTTCTCGACACGCCGCGCCGCCGGGGCGCTTTTCGGAATGCGCAGGCCGGTCGTGCGGTTGTCGTAGCCCCAATGCAGGTTCACCGGCGCCAGGCTGTTGACCACATAGCGGCGATACGAATTGACGAAGGGCGCGAAGATCAGCATCAGGTCGGGGAGGTAGCGTTGCAGGCCGCCCAGGTAGTGCAGGAAGGTGTCGGTCGGCCCGCCGTCGGCGGCGCTGAACACGTTTCGCCCGCCGGCATCGACGACGCTCTGGTGCAGGTGCATCGAACTGCCGGCCTGGCCGGCGATCGGCTTGGCCATGAACACGGCGTTCAAGCCGTGCCTGAGCGCGATCTCCTTTGCCGCATACTTGAACAGGAAAGCCTGGTCCGCGACTTCGACCGGATCGCCATGCAGCAGGTTGATCTCGTATTGCGAGGCGCCGACCTCATGAATCCACGTATCGCCGCGGATGCGCAGCGTCGCCAATGCGGCATTGAATTCGTTCCAGAACGCCGACTGCGCATTGAGCATGTTCAGGCTGAACGCCGACTGGCCGACCTCGCGGCGGCCGCCGCGCGCCGCCGGCATCTCGAGCGGCTGCGCCGGGTCCACGCATGGCGCCGTCAGGTAGAACTCGATCTCCGGTGCCACCACGGGCGCCAGGCCCAGTGCCGCATAGCGTGCCACCACCGCCTTGAGCACCATGCGCGGGGCGAACAGGCACGGCTCGCCGTCCAGTTCAAAGGCGTCGTGCAGCGCCAGGAAGCGCGGCACGTCGGACCACGGCGCGCGGCGCACCGTGGCATAGTCGGGCACCAGCAGGATGTCCGGATCGGCATCCGGAAAGATCTCGTCGTAGGAGTACTCGCCGGTGACGCACTGCATCGGAATCGCCTGCGGCAGGCGCAGTTCGGCGCCCGCGGCGAAGTTCGCTGCCGGCACCAGCTTGCCGCGCGGATAACCCGACACGTCCGCGATCATGCACTCGACATCGCGGGCACCCTCGCGGGCGAGGCGTTCGGCCAGATCGGCGGGCGGCGTGGCATGCATGGCGGACTCTTGGCGATGGCGATGCCGGCGATGATAGCCGACGTGCGCCGGCGACTTGCCGCCGTCCCGCCACCACTGTGTTTCCGGCCGCTGGCGGGCATGTACGCCGCGCGCGACTAGACTATGGGTATGGACACCGCCGTCATCAACGCGATGCTCAAGTGGCCGGACGTACCCGCCTGCTGGGGCTGGCTCGCGCTCGACGAACGCGGGCGCTGGCGGCTCGGGCAAAGCGCGGACGGCCGCCGCGGCGAGCCGGTGCGCCATCGCGGTCTCGCCGACTACCTCGGCCGCAATTACGCGGCAACGCCCGACGGCGCGTGGTTCGTGCAGAACGGCCCGCAGCGCGTGTGGGTCGATCTCGATGCGGCACCGATGGTGCTCGACGCCGACGCCGACGGCGCCGCCGTCACCCACACGGGTTTGCGCGTGGCGCGGATCGATGGCGCGCTGATCGACGAATCCGGCCGGCTCTTCGTCACCTGCGAGCACGGTCTGGCGCTGGTCGGCAGCGCGCTCGCGACGCAGTGGCTCGACCACCTGCTGCGTGCCGACGGACGGCCGGCCGATGCCGATGCGTTGGCCACCGGCGAGGCGTTGCGCCTGGCGCTCCCCGACCGCCCGCTGACCGTCGAGCGCACCCTGGCCGCCGACCTGCCCGCGCGCTTCGGCTTCGTGCCGGCGCCGCGACCCGCCACCACTGCCGAGACCGTGCCATGAACGACGCATCCTGCGCCACCCTGCGTTTCCCGCTCGCCCGTGGCCTCAAGGAGTGGCTGTTCCGCGGCCTGTTCTATGTGCTGCTGTGGCTGCTCTTCCGCACCTGCTTCGGGCCGCCGTTCCCGTTGCGCTTCCAGCGCTTCCTGCTGCGCCTGCTCGGCGTCACCGTGCCTGCGGCGCCGGGGGCCACGCGCGAGCCGGCGACGCTCGGCGGCGTGCCGGTCGAGGTCATGCGGCCCCCGCGCATCACCAATCCTGCCGTGCTGCTCTACCTGCACGGCGGCGCCTTCATGGTCGGCAACCCGGCCAGCCACCGCGCGTTGACCACGCGCCTGGCACTGGAAACCGGCAGCACGGTGTACGTTGCCGACTATCGCCTCGCCCCGGAACATCCCTATCCGGCCGGCCTCGACGATTGCCTGGCCTGCTACCGCGCGCTGCTCGACCAGGGCATTCCGGCATCGCGCATCGTCATCGCCGGCGATTCGGCCGGTGGCACGCTGACGCTCGGCGTCGCGCTGCGCGCCCGCGAGCTGGGCCTGCCGCAGCCGGCCGGGCTGATGCCGATCTCGCCCGCCACGCGCATGGACATGACCAGCGGCAGCCATTGGCAATATTGCTACAGCGATCCGCTGTTGCGCCGCGGCTGGATGCAGCAGGCCATTGCCGCCTACGCCATGCCGCATGAGCACGCCCGCTACCTCGGCGTCGCCGCCGATCTGGCCGGGCTGGCGCCGATGTACATCCAGGTCGGCGAGATCGAGGCGCTGTACGACGATGCCGTGGAACTCGCCGAACACGCACGGCGCAGCGGCGTGCCGGCCGTGCTCGACGTGCAGGAAGGCCTGTGGCACGTCTATCACTTGCAGGCCCGCGAGCTGGCTTCGGCGCGTGCCGCCATTGCGCGCCTGGCCGAGCAGTTCGCGCACTGGACGCACGGCACCGCCGCTTGATCCAGATCAGTGCCGGCGCCACGCCGGCTGCTACCTTGCCGTTTCCACAAGACGAACCCACGAGGAGACCATGAGCCCGATCCGCGTCCTGCTCGACGAGAGCGACATTCCCACCCACTGGTACAACATCGCCGCCGACCTCGCCAATCCGCCCTCGCCGCCGCTCGGTGCCGATGGCAATCCGGTCGGACCCGAGCAGATGCTGGCGATCTTCCCCGGCCCGGTGCTGGAGCAGGAAATGTCCGCCGAGCGCTGGATCGCCATTCCGGACGAAGTGCGCCGCGTCTATGCCCGCTGGCGCCCCAGCCCGCTGTGCCGCGCCGAGCGGCTGGAGCAGATGCTCGGCACGCCGGCGAAAATCTTCTACAAGTACGAAGGCGTTTCGCCTGCCGGCTCGCACAAGCCCAACTCGGCCGTGCCGCAGGCCTGGCTGAACAAGATCGCCGGCACGAAGCGGCTGGTCACCGAGACCGGCGCCGGCCAGTGGGGTTCGTCGCTGGCCTTCGCCGGACAGATGTTCGGCCTGCCGGTGCGCATCTTCATGGTCAAGGTCAGCTACGACCAGAAGCCGTATCGCCGCCTGATGATGCAGACCTTCGGCGGCGAAGTACTGGCCAGCCCGACGAACCTCACGCAGACCGGGCGCGACATCCTCGCGCGGGACCCCGGCAACCCCGGCAGCCTCGGCATCGCGATCTCCGAGGCCATCGAAGATTGCGTCAATACGCCTGGCACCAAATACACCCTCGGCTCGGTGCTCAACCACGTGCTGCTGCATCAGACGGTGATCGGCCTTGAAGCCAAGAAGCAGTTCACCGTGCTCGGCGAATATCCCGACATGATCTTCGCGCCGTGCGGCGGCGGCTGCAATTTCGCCGGCGTGACCTTCCCGTTCCTCGGCGATGCCGCGGCCGGGGACGCCCGCGCGCAGAAGGTTCGCATGGTCGCCGTCGAGCCCGAATCCTGTCCGACGCTGACCAAGGGTATCTATGCCTACGATTTCGGCGACGCCACCGGCTTCACGCCGCTGATGAAGATGTACACGCTCGGTCACGACTTCATGCCGCCCGGCATCCATGCCGGCGGCCTGCGCTACCACGGCGATTCGCCGCTCGTTTCGCAGCTCTACCACGAGAAGCTGATCGAGGCCGTCGCCGTGCCGCAGATCGCCACCTTCGAGGCCGGCGTCATGTTCGCGCGCGCCGAGGGCATCATCCCCGCGCCCGAATCGGCCCACGGCATCCGCGCCTGCATCGATGAAGCCCTGCGCTGCAAGGCCAGCGGCGAGCCGAAGACGCTGTTCTTCAACCTCTCCGGTCACGGCCATTTCGACATGACGGCCTACGAAAGCTACTTCGCCGGCAAGCTCGAAGATTTCGCGTATCCCGCCGAAGCCGTGCAGGCGGCGATGGCGCGGCTGCCCAAGGTCGGATAGGCGACCCAAAACTACAGTCGTGGCGACACGGCGCCAACCGGCAGCAGCACGCCCGGATTCATGATCCCGGCCGGGTCGGCCACCGCCTTCGCTGCGGCAAGCATCTGGCGGACCAGCGCCGGCACCTCGACGTCATAGGCCGGCCGGTGATCGCGGCCGACGGCGTGGTGATGGGTGCTGGTGCCGCCATGCGCGATCACGGCTTCGTTCGCCGCCGCCTTGATCTCGCGCCAGGCCGCCAGCGCGCTGGCGACGCTGCCGTCCGCGCCGCCGACCGCGGCGACCGTGAAGTACGGCGCCAGGCCGTCCGGATACACGTGCGTGATGCGACAGGACACGAAGGCATCGTGTCCCGTTGCGCGCTCGATGGCGCTGGCCACGTCGGCGCGCACCGCGTCGTAGAACGCGGCAAAGCGATCCCACGTCACCGCCGTCTCGAAGGTATCCATGATCATCCCCATGCCGACCGCCGGATCGCGCCAGTAGGGCATGCGCAGGAAGGCCTGGCGCCACGCGCCGGCCGCACCATCCCGCGCGCCCTCGTCGGCCGCGCCGGCCGGTGCCGCGTCGACCTCGCCACCGGCGTCGCGCACCAGTTCCAGCGCGCGCGCCATCGCCCCGTTCACCGGATGGTCGGCCGACTCGAAGCCGATCACGAGGATCGCCCGGCTGCCGTCGCCAACCCCTGAAAACACCGTTTCCAGCGGGTCGAGCAGGCGAGCGTTGCTCGGTTCCAGGCCCGATTGCGACAAGGCCCGCAAAGCCGCCGCCGCGCGCGCCATGTCGGCAAAGCGCGCGCTGGCGCCGGCGCGAAAGCGCGGCCGGTCCTGCAGGCGCAGCCAGGCTTCGGTGACGATGCCCAGCGTGCCTTCGCTGCCGAGGATCAGGCGATCGGGCGCCGGGCCGGCACCGGAGGCCGGCAGGCGCCGCGTCTGCAGCACGCCGGCCGGCGTCACCATCCGCTGGCATTCGACGAAATCGTCGATGTGCGTGTAGCGCGTGGCGTAATGGCCGCCGGCGCGCGTCACCAGCCAGCCGCCCAGCGTCGAGAACTCGAAGCTCTGCGGGAAATGACGCAAGGTCAGGCCGTGCGGACGCAACTGCGCTTCGAGTTCCGGCCCCAGCGCGCCGGCCTCGATGCGCGCCGCACGGCTGGTGCGGTCGATCTCGATCACGCGCTGCAGACGCTCCATGTCCAGCGACACGACGGCGGTGTAGTCGCCGCCGACATCGCTGTCCACGCCGCCGCAAACGCTGCTGCCGCCGCCGTAGGGCACCACCGCCACGCGCTCGCGCGCCGCCCAGTCGAGCAGATCGACGATCGCCTGTTCGCTCTCGGGAAAGGCCACCCAGTCCGGCGGCGCCGGCACATCGCGCAGCCACATCCGCGCGAGGTCAGCAAAACTCTTGCCGCCGGCATGGTTCAGGCGATCGAGCGCTGTCGCCGAGCACATTGCCGACAGCGCGGCGGGCGGCGCGATGCGCGGCGCCGGCAGGCTGAATTCTTCAAGGCGCGGCGGGGCGGCGTCCGCCCATGTGCCGCCGAGATGGCCCACCATGGTTTTCAGCGTCGCGATTTCGCGCGCATCCAGCATGGCATCGGCGTGGCCCCAGCCCCAGAAGCGGCGGAGCGGACGGCGGGAGAGCGTGGCGTCGGACATGGTGGCACCTGCGAAACGGGATGCGTGCAGTATGCCCGGCGCCGATCAAAACTACAGTGGTGGTGACACGGCGCTTGCCGGCGTCATGCCGCGCCGCCGGCGCCGGCGTGCGGGCCCAGCGGGCGCTGAGGTTCCAGTGCGTGCGGGTACAGCTCCGCAACGGCATCCTCCACGGCCAGGTCGAATGGCGTATGCGGCTCCGCGCCGATCACGGCCGCCAGATCGGTGCCATCGATGCGATGCGGCCGTTGCCACAGATGCCGCATGTCGGTCAGCGCCTGCAAGCGTGGCGCAAACCAGCCGGCCAGACGCATCAGCCGCCACGGCAGGCCGCGTACCGTCAGTCGGCGCTTCTCACCCAGCCAGCCCAGACGGCGGGTGATGCGCGTGAACTGGCGCAGCCAGTCGTCGATGGTCACGGTGTGGCCGGCGAACCCCAAGGCGACATACGGCGGCAGTTCGGCTTCGCGCTCG
Source organism: Rhodocyclaceae bacterium (assembly GCA_044230495.1). GTDB lineage: Bacteria > Pseudomonadota > Gammaproteobacteria > Burkholderiales > Rhodocyclaceae > JADJEF01. Next base: position 7,189 of record JBGARB010000070.1, on the reverse strand, counting down.
GTCACGCGCACGAACGCGCGGGCGAGGTCCGGCAGATAGGCCCAGGCGTGCGGCACGTCCGCCGCTGCGGGCACATTGACCCGCGCGCGCCAGAGGTCCTTGGCGAGCACTTCGTCGAACCACGAGCCGCGCCCGCTGCCGAAGAAATCGCCGGCACGGATCAGCACGCCGCGCAGTTCGCCCGTCGCGCAGGCCGCCGCAAGCTCCGCCTCCATGGCGATGCGGGCGCGGCCCTTGGCATCCGTGGCGCTTTGCGGCGTGTCGCGCGTCAGCACCGGCGGCATGTCGGCGCCGAAGTTGTAGACGTTGCCGGGCACCATCAGGCGGGCGCCGAGGCGACTGGCCAGCGCCATGGCGGCGCGCAGATAGGCAGAATTGTCGCGGCACCAGCAGGCGTTTTCGTAGCGCGGATTGAGCGCATGCACGACGATGCGCGCATCCGGCGCACGCGCGGCCAGCGCGGCAGTGGCGTCGATGGACGCCGGCAGCCACTCGACGCCGGCAAGCGTCGGCAGGCGCGCGACATCGCGCCCGGGTCGCACCTGCGCCAGCACGCGCCAGCCGGCGGCGGCAAAGGCCTGGGTGGCGGCCAGACCGAAGCGTCCGGCGGCGCCGAGAATGACGACGGTGGAGGGCATGGCGAGTCTCCCGTACTGAATGCGAAGGCCATTGTAGGAAGCCCCCGCGTACGACACAATTGGCGAATCGCGTTCAACAGGATTTCAATTTTGAATAGCTCGCCTTCCGCCGCCCTGCTCGCCGGGCACGACTGGAATCTGGTCCGCGCCTTCGTCGCCGCGCTCGACCACGGCAGTGGGCTGGCCGCCGCGCGCGCCCTGCGCACCAGCCAGCCGACGGTCGGCCGGCAGATCGCCGCGCTCGAAGGCCAGCTCGGCGTCGTGCTGTTCGAGCGTACCGGACGCGGCCTCGCGCCCACCGCCGCGGCGCTGCGGCTGGCCGATGCCGCGCGCGCGATGGAGCTGGCCTCGCATGATTTTGCCCGCGCCGCCCAGGGCGCCCAGGCCGGGCCGGTGGGCAGCGTGCGCATCTCCGCCAGCCAGCCGGTGGCCTGCTATCGCCTGCCGACGATCCTCGCCCGCATGCGCGAAGCCTTGCCGAATGTGCAGGTCGATCTGGTGAGCAGCAATGCCGTGAGCAACCTGCTGCGCCGCGAAGCGGACATCGCCGTGCGCATGGTCCGTCCCGTGCAGGCGACGCTGGTCGCGCGCAAGCTGGGCGAGGCGGCGCTCGGCGCCTTCGCATCGACATCCTTCGTCGCCCGCCACGGCTTGCCGCGCGACCTGGCGGACCTCGCTCGCCTGCCGTTGATCGGCGAGGACGGCCAGGACAACATCATCCGTGCCTTCGCGCAGTTCGGGGTGACGCTGACGCGCGACCATTTCGTATTCCGCAGCGACGACCTGATCGTGCAGTGGCAGGCAATCCGCGCCGGCATCGGCATCGGCTTCGCCGCCGGCTATCTGGGATCGGAAGATCCGGATGTGGTGCGCGTGCTGCCGCGCGCGAAAATCCCGGCTCTGCCGGTGTGGCTGGTGGTGCATCGCGAGATCCGCTCCAGCCCGCACATCCGCGCCGTATTCGATTTTCTGGCACCGGCGATCCGGGACGCCATCCGCGGGCCGTGAGGCGCCGTCAGAAGCCGGCGGCCTGCCCGTCCTTGCGCGATTCGCTGGCGCCGGCCCAGACGAAGCCGCCGCGGCCGTCGGGCAGGCGCATGATCGCCTGGTAGCCGCCATAGGCGCCGACCTCGCTGGCGACCTTGTGGCGCATCAGTTCGAGCGCGCGCACGGTGGTCGCCGGGAAGCCGCTTTCGAGGTTGAGCGTGCCGCCGTCGGTCATCGCGCCGCCGGTGGGCTGTTGCGGCGTATCCCAGTACCAGCGCGGCGCATCGCCCGCCTCCTGCAGATTCATGCCGAAGTCGACGAGGTTCATGACGATCTGCACATGGCCTTGCGGCTGCATGTCGCCGCCCATGACGCCAAAGCTCACCCACGGCTCGCCGCCGCGCGTGATGAAGGCCGGGATGATGGTGTGGAACGGCCGCTTGCCCGGCGCATAGACGTTGGCATGCTTCGGTTCGAGCGAAAAGAGCTGGCCGCGATCCTGCAGGATGAATCCCAATCCCTCGGGCGCCATGCCGCTGCCCATGCCACGGTAGTTGCTCTGGATCAGCGAGACCATGTTGCCGTCGGCATCGGCCGTGGTCAGGTAGATCGTGTCGGCCGTCTTGAGCGGCAGATCGCCCGCCGGCACGACGCTGGCGGCCCGCGCGGGATCAATGCGCCGGCGCCGCTCGGCCGCGTAATCCTTGGCGACGAGACGTGCAACCGGCAGCGCGGCGAAGGCCGGATCGGCGTAGAACTTCGCCCGGTCGGCGAAGGCCAGCTTGGTCGCCTCGACTGCCAGGTGCAGATGCAGGACGCTGCCGAAGCCCGCCTTGGCCACGTCGTAGGCCTCGAGGAGGTTCAGCGTCTGCAGCGCGGCGATGCCCTGGGTGTTGGGCGGCAGTTCCCACAGCTCGACATCGCGGTAGCGCGCCGACACCGGCTCGACCCACTCGCCGCGATGCGCGGCCAGATCGGCTTCGTCGAGGAAGCCGCCGTTGCGCCGCATGTACTCGGCCGTGGCCCTGGCGACGACGCCGCGATAGAAGCCGTCGCGGCCCTCGCGGCCGATGCGTTCGAGCGTCGCGGCCAGGTTCGGATTGGTCCACCGCTCGCCCTTCGCCGGGCCGCGGCCATCGCGGGTGAATTGCTCGCGGATGCCGGGGAATTCGAGCAGGCGCTGCACGTTGCGCTGCCAGTAGAAGGCGATCACGTCGCTGACCGGGAAGCCTTCGCGGGCGTAGCGCACGGTCGGCGCGAGAAGCTGCGCCATCGGCAGCTTGCCGAAGCGTTCGTGGAGCATGAACCAGCCATCGACGCAGCCGGGCACGGACACCGGCAGCGGTCCGAAGGGCGGTATTGCGTCGAGCTTGCGCTTTGCCAGCTCGGCCATCAGCCGTTCGTAGCCCAGGCTGCGCGGCGAGCGGCCGCTTGCGTTGAGCCCATGCAGACGCTTCGTTTTCGCGTCCCACACCAGCGCGAACAGATCGCCGCCGATGCCGGCACCCACCGGCTCCATGAGGCCGAGCGCGGCATTCGCGGCGATGGCCGCGTCGATGGCGTTGCCGCCCTGGCGCATGACGTCGAGCGCGATCTGCGTCGCCAGCGGCTGGCTGGTCGCCGCCATGACATGCGGCGCGATGACCTCCGAGCGGGTAGCGAACGGCGCGTCGGTGATGCGGTCGGCGGCGGGCGTGGCGGTCGGAAAGGCGAGCACAAGCAGCAGCGGCAGCAGGCGTTTCATGGTGGCCCCGGCATCACGTGATGGCCGCCGATTATGCGCGCGGCGGCTATCATCGCGCGCCCTGCCCCTCGCTGCGCCCGCCCACGTGACGCCCATCGTCCAACTGATCTTCAACCCCGATTCCGGCCATTACGACGCCGCGACGGTGACGCGGCTGCGCGCGGCCTTCGAACGCGCCGGCGCGCGCACGCTGCTCGCCGAGAGCAGCCCGCGCGTGGCCTGCCGCATCGACGCGGCGGCCACGCTGGTCTGCGCCATTGGCGGCGACGGCACGCTGCGCCACGTCATCGCGGCGC
>JBGARB010000070.1:0-3498 GCA_044230495.1 Rhodocyclaceae bacterium | reverse complement strand
TGGCGGCGACGGCACGCTGCGCCACGTCATCGCGGCGCTGCGCGCCAGCGACCGCGACGTGCCGCTGGCAGCCTTCGCGTGCGGCTCGGTGAATCTCTACCAGTCCGAAGTCGGCTGCCCGACCGAAATCGATGCCTTCGTCGCCCACGTGCTGTCGGCACCGCCGCGCGCGCAGTGGGACGCGACGCTGAACGACACGCGGATGGCGATCTGCGCCGGCGTCGGGCCGGACGCGATGGCCGTGGCGGCCGTATCGACGCGGCTCAAGCGCCTGATCGGGCGATTTGCCTATGTCGTCGCCTTCCTCGCCGTGCTGCTGCGCTGGCCGCGGCCGGCGCTGCGCCTCGCATGGCCGGGCGGCGCGCTGGACTGCGAAGCGGTGCTGGTCGCCAAGGGCCGCTACTACGCCGGGCCGTGGTCGTTCGCGCCGCAGGCGGCGCTCGACGATCCGCGCCTGCATGTGCTGGCCTGGCCGCGCATGTCGCGCTGGCATCATCTGCGTTTCACGCTGGCGCTGCTGACGGGCCGCCCGCAGGCAATCGGCGGTGGCAGCGTCGCCTTCGGCTGCGAGTCGCTGACGATCAACGCCGACAGGCCGTGGCCGGTGCAGGCCGATGGCGACATCGTGGCGCAAACGCCGTGCGTGTTCGCCGTGGCGGCGACGCCCTATCACGCCGCGCGCTGAGCGATTCGAAACAGATCACGAAACTACAGTCGTGGTGACACGGCGACTGCCGTAAAATCGCGCCCCTTCCCACCATCCGCACCGACACCATGGCCCAGTACGTCATGTCGATGCTGCGCGTGAACAAGATCGTTCCGCCCAAGCGTCAGATCATCAAGGACATCTCGCTCTCCTTCTTTCCCGGCGCCAAGATCGGCCTGCTCGGCCTCAACGGCTCGGGCAAGTCGACCGTGCTGCGCATCATGGCCGGCGCGGACAAAGAATACGACGGCGAAGTGCAATGGCAGCCGAACATGAAGATCGGCTATCTGGCGCAGGAGCCCCAGCTCGATCCGGCGAAGACGGTGCGGCAGGAGGTCGAATCGGGCCTCGTCGAGCTGATGGAGGCCAGGCAGAAGCTGGAGGAAATCTACGCCGCCTACGCCGACGAGAACGCCGACTTCGACAAGCTCTCGGAACAGCAGGCGAAATACGAGAACATCATCGCGGCGGCCGGCGCCGACGTCGAAACCCAGATGGAAATCGCCGCCGACGCGCTGCGCCTGCCGGAGTGGGATGCCGTCATCGGCAATCTCTCGGGCGGCGAGAAGCGCCGCGTGGCGCTGTGCAAATTGCTGCTGTCCCGCCCCGACATGCTGCTGCTCGACGAGCCGACCAACCACCTCGATGCCGAGTCGGTGGAATGGCTGGAGCAGTTCCTGACGCGCTTTCCGGGCACCGTGGTGGCGGTGACGCACGACCGCTACTTCCTCGACAACGCCGCCGAGTGGATTCTCGAACTCGACCGTGGCCAGGGCATTCCGTGGAAGGGCAACTATTCCAGCTGGCTGGAGCAGAAGGGCGCGCGACTGGAGACCGAGCAGAAGCAGGAGGATGCCCATCGCAAGGCGATGAAGCAGGAACTGGAGTGGGTCCGCCAGGGCGCCAAGGCGCGGCAGGCGAAAAGCAAGGCCCGTCTGGCGCGGTATGAGGAGATGGCCAGCGTCGAATACCAGAAACGCAACGAAACGCAGGAGATCTTCATCCCGCCCGGCGAGCGGCTGGGCGACAAGGTGATCGAGTTCGACGGCGTCTCGAAGGCCTTCGGCGACCGCCTGCTGATCGACAACCTGTCGTTCAGCGTGCCGCCGAACGCCATCGTCGGCGTCATCGGCCCCAACGGTGCCGGAAAGTCGACGCTGTTCCGCATGATCCGCGGCCTCGAGAAGCCGGACGCCGGCGAGGTGGTGATCGGATCGACGGTGAAGATCGCTGCGGTCGACCAGTCACGCGAAGGGCTGGCGAACGACAAGACGGTGTTCGAAGCGGTGTCGGGCGGCGCCGACATCCTCACCGTGGGCAAGTTCGAGATGCCCTCGCGCGCCTACATCGGCCGCTTCAACTTCAAGGGCGGCGACCAGCAGAAGATCGTCGGCAACCTGTCGGGCGGCGAACGCGGCCGGCTGCACCTGGCGACGACGCTGATCGCCGGCGGCAACGTGCTGCTGCTCGACGAACCGTCGAACGATCTGGATGTCGAGACGCTGCGCGCGCTCGAGGACGCGCTGACCGAATACGCCGGCTGCGCCATGATCATCAGCCACGACCGCTGGTTCCTCGACCGCATCTGCACGCACATCCTGGCCTGCGAAGGCAATTCGCAGTGGAGCTTTTTTGCCGGCAACTACCAAGAATACGAAGAGGACAAGAAGAAGCGCCTGGGCGAGGAAGGTGCCAAGCCGCACCGGATCCGCTACAAGCCGATCAGCCGCTGAGCGGCGAATCATCCTGCTGCGCTCAGTACTGGCCTAAAAAAAATCGACGTCGGCGCCCGTCGCGGCGCCGACCTTGAAGTAGGCCACGTCGGCGTTCAGCGCGGCGGCGACGGCGCTGATGTTCTCGCTGTGGCCGGAAACCTGCGTCGCCACCGTCGCGTTGGCGCGCGCGTCGTTGGCCACGGCCTCGGTGGCCTGGGCGATTTCGCGCGCCGTGCTGCGCTGCTCGCGCAAGGCCGCATCGATCTCGGCGACCAGGCTGGCCGACGTCGCGGCATGCTCGCGCACGCCGCGGATGTCGCGCAGCGCATCGGACGTCAGCGCAACACCCGACTCCACCCGTGCGACGCTTTGCGCCATGACGTCGCGAATGTCGCTGGTACCGCGGCGGATGCTGTCGATGCGCTCTGCGATGTCACGGGTCGCCGCCCCGGTGCGCTCGGCGAGCTTGCGCACTTCATCGGCGACGACCGCGAATCCCCGCCCCTGCTCACCGGCGCGGGCCGCCTCGATGGCAGCATTCAGGGCGATCAGGTTGGTCTGGTCGGCGACCTCGCGAATCAACTCCGCTGCCGTGGATATCTGCGCGGCGGTCTGATCGAGCGCGCTGACGCGTTCCGCGGTGCCGCGCACGGCGTCGGCAGCCAGATTGACTTCCGCGGCGACGCGCTCGATGGCCGTCGAGGCGACTGCGGTGGCGGCCCCCGTGGCCTGCGCACCGCTCGCCGCTTCGACCGACTGGTCGGCGACGACGTCGATGCTCGACGAGAGCTGTTCGATGCTCGCGGCAATGCGTTGCGCCGCCTCGTTCGTGCGACCGCTGTTGTCCACCAGATGGCGCGACGCCGCACTCAGTTCGGCCGACGCTGCCAGCATGATCGACGATTGCCCGCGCAGGCTGCCGACGACATCGCGCCAGCGCTTCTGCATCGCCTGCAACTGCGCCAGCAGGCTGTCCGCATCACCGCTGCGCAAGCGGATTTCGCGCTGCAGGTTGCCTTGCGCGAGATGTTGCGCCAGCTTCGTGCCGACCACCGGTTCCGCGCCGATCGAGCCGAT
>JBGARB010000069.1:0-12144 GCA_044230495.1 Rhodocyclaceae bacterium | reverse complement strand
AGCGATCGAAGGGGCCAAGCTCACAATCCCCAAGGAACGGCTGCTTCCTATGTGGCGACCGGCAGCAAGGGGTCGATAGCAGCCGCACAGCGCTCGCATCACTCCCCACGCAGCGCGGCGCAGCGGTGTTCCCCGCGAGTGAATGAACACCCTGAACGGAGCGGGGAATGCCGCTGGCAAGTCGCGCGAATCAGCCGCTTTGGTTTGACGGCTCGCAAACCCAAACTACAGTGGTGGTGACACGGCGCTTGCGCTCGCACTTTCGAGCACCACACGAGCAGCAGGCGACGAGGCCGATGATGAATTGCGTCGACCATGAAAACCTAAACGCTACGTTTGGCTTTTCATGGACTTCTCTGTCCCGCTCCCACAGCCGGGCGGCTGCAAGATCGTGACGCACGCCACGCCCTCCGCGCCCGTGCTACCGTCTCGGCGGCAATGACCCCACACGCGCGAGCCCGCTATGGCCATCGACATTCGTGACTACCAGCCGGACGACGCCTCGCCGCTGGTCACGCTGTGGCGCGAGAGCTTCGAGCATGGCGTCGGCGTCGTCGATTTCCATCCCGTCGAAGAACAACTGGCCTACCTGCGCGAGACGCTGGTGCCGAATCATCGCGTGCGCCTCGCATGGGACGGCGACGAACGCGTCGGCTTCATCGCCTACACGCCGGACTCGATCTCGCAGCTTTACGTCCGCGTTTCGCGCATCGGCGAGGGCATCGGCACCCGCCTTCTCGATCTGGCGAAAGCCGAATCGTCCGGCGGCCTGTGGCTTTTCACGTTCGAGCGCAATGCGCGCGCCCGCCGCTTCTACGAGCGGAATGGCTTCGTCGCCGTGGCACATGGCTTCGAGCCGAACTGGCAGCTTGCCGACGTGAAATACGCGTGGGGGCGTCCGCCGGCGGCGTGAGGCGCTGCACGAATGCGTCTCGCCTTGACGCAAGGTCGCATGGCAGATTCTAGGTGGTTATAATAACCACCATGAACAGCAAACAAGTCATCAAGCAACTGGAAGCGGATGGCTGGTTTCTGGCGCGAGTCAAAGGCTCGCACCATCAGTTCAAGCATCCCGCCAAGCCGGGCTTGGTGACGGTGAAGCATCCCGACAGCGAAATCCCCGCCGGTACGCTGAACAGCATTCGCAAGCAGGCGGGTTGGAAATAGGAGGCGATCATGCGTTTCCCCGTGGTGTTGCATACCGACGATGGCATCCGCTTCGGCGTCACGGTGCCCGATCTGCCCGGCTGCTTTTCGGCTGGCGATACGTTCGACGAGGCGCTCGATTCGGTGGTCGAGGCCATCGAGCTGCATCTGGAGGGGCTGGCGGAGGATGGCGGCGACATTCCCGTGCCGCGCGCCATCGCCGAACATCGCGCCAACGCCGATTTCGCGGATGGCGTCTGGGCCGCCGTCGAGGTGGACGTGTCGCGCTTTGATGGTCGCGCCGAGAAGATCAACATCACCTTGCCGCGCCGCTTGCTGGCGAAGATCGACAGCTACGCCAAAGCGCACGGCGAAACTCGTTCCGGTTTCCTCGCCGATGCGGCGCGGGCCGCCATGCGGTAGCCGGATTCATCGCCCGCGCCATCCGCGCCAACGCAGCGGTGTTCCCCGCGGAGTGAATGAACTGGTTGAACGGAGCGGGAATGCCGCTGGCAAGCCGCGCGGAATCGCCGCGATGGTTTGAAACTACAGTGGTGGCGATACGGCGCTTGCCGTGGCCGCGATCACACCAGCACGCCCGACACGGTCGCCACGACCTGCCCGCCGACCGACACCTCCCGCGTCGCGGCATGCGCACGCAGGCGCACGCACGAGGGCCGCTGGACTTCCTCGCCCTGCTCGATGCGCAAGTCGAGGTCGCCCGCGCCGAGCCAGCCGTGTTCGAGCAGCCAGTGGCCGAGGAAGGCAGCGCCGTTGCCGGTGGCCGGGTCTTCGCGTACGCCATGCGCCTCGAAGAAGAAGCGCGCGCAGCTGGTTTTGCGGCGCGCGCGCCTCGCGGCAGACGAGGTAGGTCAGCGGCGCGAGGCCCTCGGCGGCCAGCGGCGCGAAGGCGGCCAGATCCAGCCGGGCGCGCGCCAGCGCGGCGGCGGATGCCAGCGGCACCACCAGCGCGGCGGTGCCGGCGGCGCATTGCCGGACCGGTGCGCGCGGGTCGATGTCGGCCGCGTCCAGCCCCAGCGCGGCGGCGACGCGCGCGGCATCGACGCGGCGGCCAAGCGTCACCGGCGGCGCGCGGAACCACGCCACGTCGGCGCCGTCGGCCTCGCGGGCGAAGCGCACGTGCACGTCGTCCTGCATCAGCCGCAGCGTCAGCGCCTGCGCCGCGGGCGCCAGATGCCGGCGGATCGCCCACGCGGTGCCGAGGATCGGGTGGCCGGCGAAGGCGATCTCGCGCGCCGGTGTGAACATGCGCACGCGCCAGGCGCCATCGGCCAGCGCCTGCGGCGCGACGAAGGTGGTCTCCGAGTAATTGGTCTCCAGCGCGATGCGCTGCATGGTGGCGGCATCGAGCGCACCCTCGGTCGCGAACACCACGGCCAGCGGATTGCCGGCGTAGCGTTCGGCGGCGAAGACATCGACGATATGCAGCGGCCAATTCATGGCGCGGATTGTGGCACGCGCGGGCCGCGCCGCCGACCCGCAATGCGCGCACAATGCGCCCGACCCGCCTGACTCGTTCCCGGAGCCCGCCATGCGCCATGCCGTCCTCGCCCTGCTGATCGCCACGCTGCCGGCGCACGCCGCCGACGCCCTGAAGGTGGATGCGGCGAGCTTCCGCTGCATGCGCCAGATGACGCCCGTGCGCCACTTCTACGTCGATAACCTGCTGGGCAACGTCGCCGGCACGCTGGCCGCCGCCAACGCGCCCAAGGGCGCGATCTACCCGCCGGGCTCGGTGGTGCAGCTGGTGCCCACCGAAGTCATGGTCAAGCGCGAGACGGGCTTCTCGCCGGCCACCGGCGACTGGGAGTTCTTCGAGCTGGAGGTCGACGCCAGGGGCAGCACGATCAAGACGCGGGGTTTTGCCGAAGTGAACAACCGCTTCGGCAAGAACTGTTTCGCCTGCCATGTGCCGGCGCGCGAGCCGTGGGACTTCATCTGCGAAACCAGCCACGGCTGCGAGCCGATTCCCATCGACCACAAGATGACCGGCGCGCTGCAGCGCGCCGACCCGCGCTGCGGCGAACCGGCCCTGCAGGACGGCGACCGCGCGACGTTGTGGAAGCTGCGCGCGATGGTCTTCGTCGGCACCACCCTGGGCTGGCTGAAGGGCCTGTTCTAGTCGAAGTAGCTGCGCGCCTCGTGCAGGCGCGGCGCGAACCAGCCGCTGTCCAGCCGCTCGAGGCGCACCTTGCCCTTGCTCGACGGCGCATGGATGAAGCGGCCGTCGCCGATGTAGATGCCGACATGCGAATAGGCGCCGGCGCCGGTATCGAAGAACACCAGGTCGCCCGGCCGCGCCTGCCCGGCGGGCACCACGCGACCGCGGCGGGCGATGTCCGCCGCCGAGCCGTTGAGGCGCAGGCCGAGCGCGCCGGCGAAGACATGGCTGACCATGCCCGAGCAATCGAGCCCGGCCTCCGGGTTCTTGCCGCCGAAGCGGTAGCCGGTGTCGAGCAGCGCCAGCGCCGCGAGCACCACTTCGCGCGCCTTCGCCTCGCCCTCGGCGCTGCGCGCGGCGACCAGCGCCGTGCCGCCACCGCTGTGTTTTGGCAGCGTGCCGCAACCGGCCAGCAACAGCGCCGCGAACACGGCGAGCAGCGCGCGAACGGCGGTGCCGTTCACGATGAAAAGGGGCGGTCGGGATCGAGCCCGCCGACGCGCGTCAGCGCGCGCGCCACGACATACGCGATGCGCGAGGCGGCATGCTGCCACCACGGCCAGCGGCGCAGGTCGGCGTGCTGCACCAACGTGCCGCCGCGCGCGATGGCGCGCAGCAGGCTGGTGCGCAACTGGCCGGCAAAGACGTCGTCGCGGACGACGAGGTTGGCCTCGCGCGCCAGCAGCAGGCTGAAGGGATCGATGTTCGACGAGCCGACGGTCGCCCAGTGCGAATCGATGACCGCCACCTTGGCATGCAGGAAGCTGGCGCGGTACTCGACGATCTCGATGCCCCGCCGCAGCAGCAGCCGATAGAGCCCGAGCGTGGCGTAATGCATCAGCGCGTATTCGACGCGCCCCTGCAGCAGCAGCACCACACGCACGCCGCGCTGGGCGGCGTCTTCGAGCGCGCGACGGAAGTGGCGGCCGGGCATGAAATAGGCATTGGCGATCAGCACCTCGACGCGCGCGGCGCGGATCGCCTCGAGATAGGCCGCCTCGATGGCATGGCGGTTGCGCAGGTTGTCGCGATGCACGAAGGCGGCGGCGACGCCACCGCCGCCGGCCGCCGGCGCCGCCGCCGAGGCGACGTTCTGCCAGCGCGTCAACGGCGTCGGTGGCGGCGGGCGCATGCCGAAGGTGGCCCAACGCACGAGCTGCCAGGTCTGTCGCACCGAGGCGTGGATGGCATCGACCACCGGCCCTTCGACGCGCAGCGCGTAGTCGAAGCGCGGTGGCGTCTGCGTCGGCGTGGTGCCCATGTCGTAGTCGTCGATGATGTTGATGCCGCCAACGAAGCCGACGCGGCCGTCGATCACCGCCAGCTTGCGATGCAGCCGGCGCAAGCGGCGGCGCGAGAAGTTCAGGCGCGCGATGTCCGGGCGATACACCAGCACCTCGCCGCGCGCACGACGCAGCGTCACGCCCAGCGTGTCGTGGAAATCGCGTGCGCCGAAGCCGTCGACCAGCACGCGCACGGCAACGCCGCGCCGGGACGCCGCGCACAGCGCATCGAGCACCGCGCGGCCCGCGGCGTCGTCGGCGAAGATGTAGGTTTCGAGATGCACCTCGTCGCGCGCGGCGGCGATGGCTTCGATCAGCGCCGGGAAATATTCGACGCCGGATTCGAGCAGCCGCAGGCGATTGCCCGGCTGCAACTCGGCCTGCGTCAGCCGACGCCAGAATGCGGCCGCCGGATGCGGCAGCGTCCAGGCGCTGTCCGCGGGTTCCGTCACGGGCATTCCCCCCAGCCCCCTTGCCGTGCAAGGGGGCGGCCTCGGTTCGCCGCTGCGCGGCTCCGGCTTCCTGGCTGCGCCCGCCTTGGGGGCCGCGCGGGCGCGTAGCCCCTCGGAACGTCGGCAGCAGAGCGCGGCAACAATTCGGCTCCACTGCGCAGCTTCGCAGGCGCGGGCGTTACGCCGAATTCCCGGCGGCAGCCGCTCATCGGGCGGCGATCAATTGCGCGGCCAGCGCCGCGTGGTCGGACAGCCGCGCCCACGCCGGCCCGCGCTGCACGGCGCAGTCGGCCACCTGCAGGCCGCGCACGTAGATGCGGTCGAGCGGCAGCACCGGCAGCCGCGCCGGAAAGCTGAACGCCGGACGGCGATGCAACACGGTGTGCGCTTCGTCCAGCCCGAGGCGCGCGGCCAGGCGCGGCCCGGCCTTGTTGCCCCAGTCGTTGAAATCGCCGGCGATGACCAATGGCGCATCGTCACCGATGCGCGCGGTCAGGTCGTCGGCGAGCGCATCGATCTGGAAGCGCCGCGAGCGCGCCAGCAGCGACAGATGCACGCACACGCAATGCAGCGGTTCCGCCAGCGACGGCACGTCGAGCGCGCAATGCAGCAACCCGCGCCGCTCGAACGCGAGATGCGTGACATCCTGGTTGTGCTCGCGCACGATCGGGAAGCGCGACAGGATGGCGTTGCCGTGGTGGCCGTGGTCATGGACGACGTTGCGGCCGTAGGCCGTATGCCGCCACAGCTCGGCGGCCAGGAATTCATGCTGCGGCGCGTCGGGCCAGTTGTCGTGGCGCTCGCCATGTTGGCGGTGGTGGCCCTGGACTTCCTGCAGGAAGACGATGTCGGCGCCCAGCGCCTGAAGGCGTTCGCGCAGGTCGTGCACGACGACGCGACCGCCGAACGAGGAAAAGCCCTTGTGGATGTTCCACGTCGCGACCTTGAGGTGTCTGGCGGCTTTCATGCCGCAATTTTGGGGCCAAACTCGCCCGCGCATGCCACCGAGGCGGATGCGCCGGTAGACGCCGGCGCCGGTTCGCATGCAGAATGGCTCGTCACGACCGCCCGCTCCGACCGCCACGCGCACCATGACCCTCCTCGTCGCCTGCCGCGAATGTGATCTGCTGCACCGGCTCGCGCCGCTGCCGCCGGGCGGCGAGGCGCGCTGCACGCGCTGCGGCGCCGATCTGTGCCGTCGCGGCGCGGCGGGCGCCGACGACCGCGCGCTGGCGCTGGCGCTGACGGCCTGCGTGCTGTTCGTCATCGCCAACGTGTTCCCGCTCGTCGGCCTCGAAATGCGCGGCAACCAGAGCAGCGCAACGCTGCTGGGCACCGTGCAGGCGCTGTGGAACGACGAAGCGCGCGGCGTCGCCGCACTGGTCTTCATCACCGCGTGGCTGGTGCCGGCCGCCGAGCTGGCCGGGCTGACCTGGATCCTGCTGGTGCTGCGCCGGCCGGGACGCACGCCCGGCGCCGTGGCGGCACTGCATTTCGTCGAGCGCATCAAGCCCTGGAGCATGGTCGAGGTTTTCGTGCTCGGCGTGCTGGTGTCGCTGGTGAAGCTCACGCAGGTGGCCATCGTCGAACCGGGCGTCGCCTTGTTTTCGTTCGGCGCGCTGATGCTGTTCATCGCCGCTGCCGCCGCCAGCTTCGACACCGACGCGGCGTGGCTGCGCATCGAGAGCGCGGCATGAGCGCCCGCCGACGGGAATTCGGCGAAACGCCCGCGCCTGCGAAGCTGCGCAGTGGAGCCGAATTGTTGCCGCGCTCCGCTGCGCACGTTGCAAGGCGCGACGCTCCCGCGCGGCCCCCTAGGCGGGCGCCGCGTACAACCCGGAGGCCCGGCAGCGCCGGGTTGAACCGTGGTCGCCCCCGCCCCGGGGGCGGGGGATGGGAGGTGGGCCAATGACCACCCATACGATGACCGCGCGCGAAGCCGGGCTGCTCGCCTGCCCCGTCTGCCGGCTGGTCAGCCGCGCGCCGGCGGCCGGGCAGGCCGCCCATTGCCCGCGCTGCGCCGCGCGGCTGCACGCGCGCAAGCCGGCGAGCCTGGCGCGAACCTGGGCGCTGCTCGTTGCCGCCGTACTGCTCTACGTGCCGGCCAACATGCTGCCGATCATGGACACGCGCTCGCTGTTCGGCGCCAAGCACGACACCATCCTCTCCGGCATCGCGCACCTGTGGGCCACCGGCTCGCAAGGGCTGGCGCTGCTGGTGTTCTTTGCCAGCGTGCTGGTGCCGCTGGTCAAGCTGTTCGTGCTCGGCTACCTCGCCTACGCGGCGCAACGCGGCGAGCGGCGCGGCCGCGAGGTGCGTGCGCGCCTTTACCGTTCGATCGAATTCATCGGCCGCTGGTCGATGCTGGACATCTATGTCGTCACCATCCTGGTGGCCTTGCTGAGCGCGAATTCGCTCGCCGAAGTACACGCCGGGCCGGGGGCGATCGCCTTCGGCGCCGTGGTCGTGCTGACCATCCTCGCCGCTTCGAGCTTCGATCCGCGGCTGAACTGGGATGCCGCCGACAAGGAGACCCCCGCGCATGCCGCCCCCCGACCTGCCTGATCCGAACGCCATCCCCGAAGCCCGCGTAGTGCCGCACAAGCGCTGGTCGCTGCGGCTGGTCTGGCTGGTGCCGCTGGCGGCGGCGCTGATCGGCGTCGGTTTGGGCATCAAGGCACTGCGCGAGCGCGGCCCGACGGTGCGCATCGCCTTTACTTCGGCCGAAGGCATCGAGGCGCAGAAGACGCGCGTGAAGTTCCGCAACATGGACATCGGCCGCGTCACCGAAGTGAACCTGTCCGAAGACCGCCAGCGTGTCGTCGCGACCGTCGAGATGAGCCGGCAGGCGCAGCCGCTGCTGGTCTCCGACACGCGTTTCTGGATCGTCCGCCCGCGCATTTCGGCGACGCAGGTATCGGGCCTGGGCACGCTGTTCTCCGGCGCCTACATCGGCATGGAGGCGGGGCAGGGCGACGATGCGGCGCGCGAATTCGAAGGCACCGATACGCCGCCGGCGATCACCGGCGACCGGCCCGGCCGGCGTTTCACGCTGCACGCCGCGGACCTCGGCTCGCTGGAGATCGGCTCGCCGGTGTATTTCCGTCGCGTGCAGGTGGGCACGGTGATCGCGCACGAGCTCGATGTCGACGGCGCCGGCGTCAAGGTGCAGGTGTTCGTCAATTCGCCGCACGACCGCCACGTCAAGGTCGACACGCGCTTCTGGCAGGCCAGCGGCTTCGACGTCACGCTCGATGCCAACGGCCTGCGCATGGAGGCGCAATCGCTCGGCGCGGTGCTGATCGGCGGCGTCGCCTTCATGACGCCCGACGAATCGGCGCAGGCCAGCCCGGCGCCGATGGGACAGGAATTCGCGCTGTTCGCCAACGAGGGCAAGGCGATGCGCCTGCCGGACACGGCGGAGGCGATCTATCACGTCGTCTTCGACGAATCGGTGCGCGGCCTGTCGGTCGGTGCGCCGATCGACTTCCGCGGTGTTGTCGTCGGCGAAGTCAGCGCCATCGGCGTCGATTTCGACGCCGGCGTGCCCGAGGTGCGCATTCCCGTGACCTTGCGCCTGTATCCCGACCGCCTGCGCGGCAAGGCGAAGGCCGCCAAGGCGGGCAAGGGCAGCGGCGACCCGCTGGTCGAGCGGCTGGTCGAGCGCGGGCTGCGCGCGCAGTTGCGCATGGGCAGCCTGCTCACCGGGCAGCTGTTCGTCGCGCTGGACTACTTCCCCGAGGCGCCGGCGGGCACGGTGCGGACCCGCGGCGGCCGGCGCGAGATTCCGGCCGTCGCCGGGCGCCTCGACGAATTGCAGGACAACCTGCTGGCGGTGTCGCGCAAGATCGACAAGCTGCCGCTGGAGGCGCTGGTAGGCGATGCGCGCACCGCGCTGCAGGCGATGCAGCGCACGCTGGGCAGCGGCGACAAGGCCATGCAGCGGCTCGATGCCGAGACGCTGCCACAGGCCACGCGCACGCTGGCCGATGTCAGCCGCACGCTGGCCAAGGCCGATGCGCTGCTGGCGCAGGAAGCGCCGCTGCAGGGCGACGTGCGCGACGCGTTGCGCGAAGTCGCGCGTGCGGCCGAGGCGCTGCGCAATCTGGCCGACTACCTCGAACGCCACCCGGATGCCTTGCTGCGCGGGCGTCGCGACGAGGCGCCGCGATGAGGCGCGCATACGTCGCGGCGACAACGGCCATGTTGCTCGGCGGCTGTTTCGGCGCGCTGCCGGCGATGCGCCAGCACACGCTGCAGCCGCCGGACGGCGCGCCCGTAGCCGGCGCCGCGCCGCGCGTTGCGGTCGATGTCGTCAACGTGCCGCCGGCCGTCGATCGCCGGCAACTGGTGCTGGCGCCGGCACCGGGCGAAACGCTGATCGACGATGCCAACGGCTGGGCCACACCGCTGCGGCAGGAAATCGCGCGCGCGCTGGCGGCGCGCTGGGCGCCGGGCGGCACGACACCGGACTATCGCATCACAGTGTCCATCACGCGCTTCGATTCGACGCCCCGACAAGGCGTGCGCCTGGCCGCCGAGTGGACGCTCCTCCGCGCCGACGGCACGCTGCTGCGGAAGGGCAGCAGCAGCCACCAGGCGCCGGCCGCGGCAACCGACTCGCCGGCCGGTGAAGTCGCCGCGCTGGTCGCCGCGCATCGCACGGCGCTGGCCGCGCTGGCCGACGAACTGGCGCAGGCGCTCGGTCACGCGCGCTAGGGTCTGGTCCTAGGGCAAGCGCCGCGCCACCCACGCGCCGCCGCCGACGGCAGCGCCGAAGATCCAGAACACCGCCAGCGCCCCGAAGCTGGCGCCGGCCGCGCCGAAGAACAGCGGCATCACCACGCTGGAGCCGTACACCACCATCAGGCGCAAAGCGATGGCCTGGCCGACGCGATCGGCAGGCACGAGGTGATGCAGCGTGCTCATGATCATCGGCTGCACCGCGCCGAGGGTCGTGCCGAGCAGCATCGAGCAGGCCGCCATCGTCCACGCGGAATCCAGCAGCGGATAGACGACGAACAGCAGCGCGGTGCCGATCTGCGCGCCGACGATCACCGCGCGCTCGGGCAGATGGCGCGCCATCAGCGGAATCGCCAGCCGCACGGCGGTGGCAGCGAGCGCGAAGGCGGCGAGGATGGCGCCGATGGCGGATGCCGCGAACCCATGTTCGTGGCCGATCAGCGGCACCATGAAGGCGTGCACGTCCCAGCAGGTCGACAGCGTCCAGTTCACGAACATCAAACGCGCGAAGCCCGGATCGAAAAGCAGCGTGAAGGCCCGCTCGCGCGTGGGCGCCGGCACCGGCGGCAGCGACGATTCGTCGGTGGCCCCGTGCGCGACGAGCCAACCGATGGCCGGCAACAGGGCCAGCGCGGCGAAGGCGCCGCGAAAGCCGGTCAGGTCGATCATCACGCCGGCCACCAGCGGCCCGAGGAAGTTGGACAGCGACGGCCCGATCGCCAGCCAGCTGAACAGGCTGCGCCGCGCGGTGGCGTCGGCGGCAGCGCGGCCGACGTGGCGCTGCAACGCGATGATGGTCGTGCCGCTGCCGGCACCGGCGAGCAGCGCGGCCAGGGCCAGAGTCGGCACCGATGGCCACAAGGTCGCCGCCAGTGCGCCACCCGAGGTCAGCAGCACGCTGGCGGCGAGGCTGCGGCGCAAGCCCTGACGCTCGACGAAGCGTCCGGCCGGCAGCGCGAGGAAGACCTGCGAGACGGCGAAAAAGGCCACCAGCGCGCCGGCCAGCAGGGCGTCGTCGAAGCGGCGCAAGGCCCACAGCGGCGCGGCCATGCGCAGGCCGGTGAGGCAGCCGTGCAGGCAGATCTGGGCGAACACCAGCCGCGCGATGACGCGGCCGTCAGACACGGATGTGGAAGGGGCTGAAATCGGTGTCGCGATCGTAGTAGTCCTCGCGCTCGGCATGCTTGAGGAAGGCGACGACGCGATAGGTCACGGGCGTCATGACGACCTCCCAGCCGGTCTTGAGCAGGTATTGCGTCAGCGCGATGGCGGCCACCTGCGCATCGGGCCAGATGCCGTAGAAGGCGATGACGTAGAACAGCCCGGAATCGACCGCCTCGCCGACCAGCGTCGAGCCGATGGTGCGCATCCACAGCCGGCGGCCCGCCATCCACACCTTCATCTTCGCCATGACGAAGCTGTTGGCGAAACTGCCGCACCAGAAGGCGATCATCGAGCCGGCGACGATGCGCCAGGTGTTGCCGAAGACGCCTTCCATGTGCGTCTGGTAGGCCTGATTGAAATCGCCGGTCGCGGCCGGCAACGACAGCGCCACCCAGGCCATGAAGCTGGCGAAGGCCAGCGCCGCGAAGCCCGCCCAGACCACGCGGCGGTCGCGGCCGTAGCCATACACCTCGGTGAGGATGTCGCCGAAGATGTAGCTGATGGGGAAGAACAGCACGCCGGCGGAAAACGTCACCGGACCAAGGGCGGGCAGCGTCACCGTCGCCGCCTTCGCCGCGCCGATGAGGTTCGAGCACAGCAGCACGCAGACGAACGCCGCCATGACGAAGTCGTAGTAGCGGTAGCTGCGGGTGGCGGCGGGCGCGGGCATGGGGCGGCAGTGTACGCCGCACCACCAAACTACAGTGGTGGCGGCACGGCGCCTTGCGCGCAGCCGGCAGCTCATGCCGCACGATTGACGGCCGGCGGCGACATTCCGGCACTTCGTCCCGCGGCGCTGGGCACCGATGCCGCAGGCGACGACACTGTGCGGCCATCCCGCAACCCACACATCCACCATGCCTACGCACTCATCGCGCAGCAACCATTCCCTTGTTGCTGGCTGGCGCGACTCGGCCGTTGCCGAATGGCTCCTTGCCCTGCTGGTGGTGGTCGGCCCGCTGGTCATCGCGCACGTCGCCACGCGTCTGCTGATGCCGGGCGACGAATGGCGTGACGCGCGCAACGCGATCAAGCTGCTGACGCTCGTCGGCGCCTACCTGCTGCATGCGCGCTGCGTCGAGCGCCGTGTACCGGATGAGCTTGCCTTGCGGCCCGCACTTCTGGAACTGATCGTCGGCATCGGCCTCGGCGCGGCGCTGGTGACGATCATCGT
>JBGARB010000130.1:0-3824 GCA_044230495.1 Rhodocyclaceae bacterium | reverse complement strand
GGACAGGGCTATTTCATCGCACGGCCGCTGGCCGCCGATGCCTTCGCCGGCTGGTTCGATCAACGCGTCGCAGGAGCCACCAAACTACAGTGACGGCGACACGGCGCATGGGTCCCGTGCGGTGTCAGAAGACCAGCGTCGCCCAGTCCGGATCGAGCGCACGCTGCACGAAGGCGGCGGCGCCGGCGGTACCGGCAAACTCGGCGATGAGCGCCTCGTCCGCGCCGATCAGCGCCTCGCGCGCCATCGCGCAGGCGAGGAACTTCACGTCGAGCGCCGCGGCCTGGCGCATCATCGCGTAGAGGTTGGCTTCGAGGCCGGGCCATGGCCGCAGCTCGGCGGCCACGCCTTCGACCAGCAGGCGCACCGACGGCCCGGCGAAATGGATTTCCACCTCAGCGTCCAGCGCCGCCGCCGCAGCGGCGTGCACGAAGGGCGTCGCGCACAGTGCCGGCCGCTCCGGGCTCGCCGCCCACAGCAGGATCGCCAGCCGCGTCTTCATGACACCGGCGTCCGGCCGAACGCAGCGGCTGAAACGACCGCGCTGCGGGCAGGAATCGAAACGGGCGTAGCGGTGGTCATTGCACGCGCGCCTGCGGGTCGATGCGCCGGATGTGCGCCCGATAGGCGGCGGCATCCACGAGCTGCGGCGCCTCGCCGGCCCAATCCGTCGGCATGCCGCGCGCCATCCAGGCCGACCAGGCGTCCGCGTTGAGCGCATCCGGCTGCGCTTCCAGCGCCTCGTTGATGGCGTCGATGGTGAAGCTCAGTGGCGCATGCACGGCCAGCACGGTCTTGGCGCACTCGACGGTGCCCAAGCCACGACCGCGCGCCACCTGCGCACCGCGCGGCTTGCCGGTGAAGGCGATGATGCGGCCGGCCAGGTGCACGCCGAATGCCGTGGCGCCGACAACAACAGCGTCGCCTTCGCGCATGACCCACATGTCATGTTCCGGGTCGTACAGGCGGTCGTCCGGCACAGCGCCGATGAAAGGCTCAGGCATGCCGGCATCCACAACGCGGCGCGGCCCGGCGGACGCCCGTGCAAGCCCGACCACCGGGTTGCGCAGCGCGAAGACGAGCCGCAGACATTGCGCCGTGCAAGGCAAGGCGACGTCGACAACGCGGCGCGGCCCGGCGGACGGGCGGATGGCGGAAGAGAGCAGGAGTCGAACCTACCAGGGACCGCATGGCGGCCCCTGCCGGTTTTGAAGACCGGCCGCCCCACCGGGGAACGTTCTCTTCCGTTGTCATGAATCGATCCATTGCGTCGTCGCGTCGCCGCGCACGACATGCGCGTCGCGAGCGCGGCGAGTGTAGCCGACGCGATCGAAGAATTCGAGGATGTGGATGGCGACCTTGCGCCCGCCGCCGCCCTCCCCGTAGATGCGGTCGCGCAGGTCGGCGGCGCATGCGCCACCGTGCGCTGCCGACAGTCCGGCGACGATGCCGGCGAGTTCGGCCACGGCGCGCGCGGTGAAGTAATGGTCATGCGCCACCGGATACAGCGCGCCGGCCCTTGCCATGCGGCGAAACAGCTGGCGCACGAGATCTTCCGCCATGCCCGTGGCGCGCGCCACATCGCGCACGCGCGGCGGGTTGAAGGGCGCGGCGTCGAGCAACGGTTGCAAGGTGGCGAACAGATCGGCGTCGGCGCTCGAGACGCTGGCGCGATGCGCGGGCAGATGCAGCCAGGCGCGCGTCTGCGCCACGCTGCCGGCGGCGAGCAGCGCCTCGATGCACGCGTCGAACGCCGCGCGCGGCAGCGCGGCCTGCGTCATGCGCCGCAGCCTTTCGCGCTCGACGCCTGCCATGTCGGGCGCGCGCTGGTGCTCCGCAGCCAGCACGTCGAGCAGCCGCTCGCCCAGCGCGAGCCACGCCGCCTGTGCAAAGCCGAGGGTGCCCGCTGCCGTGACCACGACATGCAGTCCGGCACGCGCCCACAAGGCATTCGCGGCGCCATCGGCGAGATTCCAGTTCGCCGCGTAGCGGGTCAGGTCGACGCCGGCCGGCGAGCGCGCCGCCAGCAGCGCCAACGCAACCGCCGGATCGTCGTCGTCGAGCGCGGCGAGGATCGCCAGTCGCTCGGGCGACCGCTTGTGCCGCGTCGGCGGATGGGTGTCGAGCACGCGCCCGCCGGCCAGCGTGTGCCGCGCGCTGGCATCACGCAGGATGAAGCAATCGCCGCGCACGGCGTGCGTGGCGCGATCGAGCACGATCTCGACCAGCCCGGCGCCGCCCTCCCCGATCGCCGCGACATCGAGCAAGGCGACGCGTCCGGTGATGTCTTCGGCACCCAGATGCACGTGCACGGCGGTCCAATGGGCGAGCGCGCCGTGCCCGCGCGGCACATGCAGGCGCGCATGCCATCGCATCAGAGGACGATGCAGATCGGGCGAGACCAGCCATTGGCCGCGGGTGATGTCGTCGCGGACGAAATCGCCGGCGATGGCCAGCGCAATGCGCTCGCCGGCCTGCCCGACGCTCGCCGGCCGATCCTGCACATGCAGGCTGCGCACCCGCACGACATGGCCAGCGGGCGAGACGACCAGCGCATCGCCTGCCGCCACGCGGCCGGCATGGGCCGTGCCGGTGACCACGGTGCCGATGCCGCCGAGCGTGAAGCTGCGGTCGATGGCCAGACGGAAGCCACCGTCGGCCGGCCGGGCGCGTGCCGACGCTGCCAGCGCTTCCAGATGCGCCTTGAGCGCCGGGGCACCCCGCCAGCGGCGTGCCGGCGAGCAGCGCATCGACTTCACCGCGCGCGGCGTCGAGGCGCGCGGCGTCGATGCGATCGCATTTGGTCAGCGCCACGACGCCGCGCGTGATGCCGAGCAACAGCGCCAGCTCGAGGTGCTCGCGGGTTTGCGGCATCGGTCCGTCGTCGGCGGCAACGACGAGCAGCAGCACGTCGATGCCGGTGGCGCCGGCGAGCATGTTGTGCACCAGCTTTTCGTGGCCCGGCACATCGACGTAACCGATGCGCGCAGCGCCGGCGGCGGCGTAGGCGTAGCCCAGATCGACGGTGATGCCGCGGGCCTTTTCTTCCGGCAGCCGGTCGGCGTCGACGCCGGTGAGCGCCTTGACCAGCGTCGTCTTGCCGTGATCGATATGGCCCGCGGTGCCGATCAGCAAGGCAGGCGCCGGCAGAAGCAGTACACGAAAGCCTGGTCGCGTCCGCCCGGCGTGATGTGCACTTCGCGCTCATGGCCGAGCAACGCGAAGGACGCGCCGAATTCGGCATGCAGGTGCGCCGCGTCGTAGCGCAAGACCGGCAGGCCGCTGCATTCGGTCGGGCCGTCCTCGGCGAAGGTGGCGACGATGACGTGGCCGCCTGGGCGCACGGCGTGCAGCACTTGCCGCACATAGGCCGCGCGTTCCTCGGCGCCGGTGAGAAAGTGGAACACGGCGCGGTCGTGCCAGAGGGCATAGCGGCCGGCCGGCAGCGGCGCGCACGTCGCATCGCCCTCGATCCAGCGCACGGCGTCGGCACGCCGGCCGAGCCGCGTGCGCGCGGCGGCGAGCGCGGCGGCGGAGAGATCGAGCACCGTCAGATCGCGATGGCCAACGTCCAGCAGGTCGTCGACCAGCACCGAGGCACCACCGCCGACATCGATGATCGGATCGTCGGGGCCGACGCCCAGGCGGGTGATGAGATCGCGCGAGCGCGTGGCGTGTTCCTGATACCAGCTCACATCGTCGATCGCCCGCCGACCATAGACGTTATCCCAATGCGATTTGTCAGCCATGTTCGCCTCCTGCGCGCAGATCCATGAGGCGCAACGTATCACGAAATGCCGCCTCGTCGGCGGGCGCAAGGCAGC
>JBGARB010000068.1:0-14676 GCA_044230495.1 Rhodocyclaceae bacterium | reverse complement strand
CGCAACAAGCCGGCCACGCCCGGCCGTCGCCCGCAAGGCGCCGGCGGCAAGCCGCGCACGCCCGCCGGCAAGCCCGCCCAGGCCAATGCGGGGTCGCATCACAGCGGCCAGCGGCATCGGTAGATCGCGCCGCGCAAGGGCATGTCCAGCCCTTGCGCCGGGTCGCCATCACCGTGGTTCGGTGGTGGCTGGGGGTGAAGCAACGCCACTTGTCCGCGCCCCGCGACCATCGGGGGCCGGCTGCGCTCATGTCACCCGCCGCCTCCGGCGGCTCCTTCTCTACTTCGCTGCGCCGGCACCCCGAGGTTCGGGGCGCTACCGCGTCACGCGCGTGGTGTCACGGCATCAATATCACGATGTGGCACCCCAATAGAATTCGCCCGGTTGCAGGAAGATATTTTCTTCAACGCCCCAGCGCCAATACGCGGAGAGGCCGTCCAGATCCGGGAAGCAGCTCAGGGGATGGACACCGAGCCGGGCCAGATCCCGACGAACGTTCTGCTTCTGTTTTCCTGGAATGACGGCAATCCGGAAGTTGTCGAGAAACTCCGTATTCGTCTCGGAAAACGTGAGGCTACCGAAGTCATTCCCGCGGCTCACTTCAATGTTGCCCCCATGGACGGTAAACACGCCGGATTGCGCAGACGCCCGCACTGCGACCCGATTGGGGTACAGCACCCGAACCTTTCCGTCGAGTTTTTCCGAGAATGGGCCAGCTTCCAAGATTTCGTCGTCGACAAGGGCTGTCGCAACAAATTTGGCCGCGTAGATGACACCATCAGGCTCGCAAGACGAGTTCCGATCGGCTAGGCACGCTGTCGCGAAATAGGCCGCCGTGAGCGGATTAAGGGACCAGTCCAGCAAGCGTGTCGGGAGTCCATGGTGCTGAGCCAAAGTCATCCAGTCCCAATCATCGCGCATTTTTGACGCATCGGAGAATGCGATGGCCTGGCGCTTCCAACCGCGCAACAAGTCCTTGTCCTTGCCAGCGAATGGGCCCCGCCAGCCTCGTGGAAGCAGCGTCTTGTGCTCGGGCTGTCCTCGATATATGAAGGGCGGATCGCCTCCACATTCGAGCAAGAACGTGAGAAGTTCGATTGTCGAGTTCACGGTATCGACGCTCATAGCCCTTGTCCCCATCCCGAAGCTTTGGGTAACGCGACCGATCAGCCATTCTTGCCGTCGCCGGTGACGACCATCTTGCGCGCCTCCTGCGCGAACTGCGCGGCGGCCTTTTCGTCGCCCATGCGCAGTTCGAGCGATGACGGCGGCCGCTCGATGCCGCGCTGCACGGCGGGGCGGGCGCGCAACTGGTCGACCCAGCGCTTGAGGTGCGGCATGTCGTCGATCGGCACGCCCGACCAGCGGTGCGTGCGCACCCACGCCCAGTTGGCGATGTCGGCGATCGAGTAATCGCCGGCAAGGTATTCGTGGTCCGCCAGGTGGCCGTCGAGGACGCCGAACAGGCGCTTGACCTCGCCGTGGTAGCGGTCGATGGCCGGCTGGATCTTCTCGGGGAAATAGCGGAAGAACACGTTCGCCTGACCCATCATCGGGCCGACGCCGCCCATCTGGAACATCAGCCATTGCATCACGCGCGAGCGGCCCTTGACGTCGGCGGGCATCAGCCGACCGGTCTGCTCGGCGAGGTAGACCAGGATCGCGCCGGACTCGAAGACGGCGAAGTCGGCGTTGTCGTGGTCGACGATGACCGGGATGCGCCCGTTGGGATTGAGCGCGAGGAACCAAGGCTGCTTCTGTTCGCCGGCCGGCAGGTCGATGGCGCGCAGCTCGTAGGGCAGGCCGAGCTCCTCGAGCGCGATGGAGACCTTGTGGCCGTTGGGCGTGGCGGCGGTGTAGAGCGTGATCATGCGCGTCTCCAAACTCCAGTGGTGCTGGCACGGCGCTTCGGCGTCAAGGCGCGCCGGCAACGCACACGCGATGCCTGCCGGCGCGCTTGGCAGCATACATCGCCGTGTCGGCGGCGACGAAGAGCGTCTTGGCGTCGGCGCCGTGATCGGGGAACAGCGCCACGCCGATGCTGGCGCCGACGCCGAGCGCGGCGCCCTGCCAATCGGTGGCGACGGTGACGGCGGCGAGCAGCTTGCCGGCGAGTGCCACCGCCTGATCGCGGTCGGCAAGGCCTTCGGCGATGACGACGAATTCGTCGCCGCCGACGCGGCCGACCGTGTCGGCTTCGCGCACGGCGCCGCGCAATTGCCGCGCGACGTGGCGCAGCAGGTGGTCGCCGGCGACATGTCCATGCGTGTCGTTGATCGGCTTGAAGCCATCGAGATCGATGGCGACGATCGCCAGCCGCGAAGCATTGCGCCGGGCGCTGGCAAGCGCGTGGGCAATGCGGTCATCGACGCAGATGCGGTTGGCCAGCCCGGTCAAACCGTCCTTCAGCGCCACCTCGCGCAATTCGTCTCGCGCCTGCGCCAGCTCGCGACGCAAGCGGTCGTGGGCGCCATGGGCGAACAACGTCATGACCAGCGCCATCGATTGAATGGTGATCACCAGCACGAAATACGCGGCGGACGGCAACGACGGCCGCGTGGCGATCCAGCCGATGGACATGCCGGCACCGAGCATCACGCAGAGCGCAACGGTGACGAAATAGTAGGTGCGCGCCATGCGCCGGCCGAGCAACCAGCCGGCAAAGACGACGACGACCGGCAGCGTCATCATCAGGGGCTGGCGCAAGCCGCCCTCGAACAGGCCGGCGACGAGGAAATAGCACGTCACGCCGACCAGCAGGCGGCGGATCGCGCGGGCACCTTCCTGGCGGTGCAGCGGCCCGGCCGTGAAGAGCATCACGGCGAGCGCCGTGCCCAGCCCCGGCAAGCGAAACGAATGCTCCGGGAAGCGGGTCAGAACCACCGCGGCAAACGCCGCGAAGGCCAAGCTGGTGGTCGCCAGCGCAATGGTCAGCACGCGCACCGATTGCGGATCGAGCTGCACGCGCGGTCCGCTGCCCGACGTTGCGGGAATGGCGACCTTGGGCACGTCGGCAGGCGGCGCGGACATGGCGCCAGCATGCTATGGTCGGGCGCACTTTGCAAGCGGCCCCGGCCGCGCCCGCCCGCCACCTATAATCGACGCGAACCGACCCTAGTCCCACGCCGACCATGTTCAGCTTCTTCAAGAAAGCCGCGCAGCCCGCCGAAGCCGCGGAGGCCGGCGCGCACGACGCGCTGCGCAGCCCGGCGCTGCTCAAGCTCTTCGTCGAGAGCTTCCCGATCGGCCGCAAGATCAAGTACACGCCGGAGTTCAAGCGCGACGTGGTGTTCCCGACCATCGTCATCGGCTACCGGCTGAACGACAAGTTCCTCTACGTCAACGACGATGTCATGCTCGACGAAGCCGGCACGCCGATCGCGTTCCGCACCGAGTCGGGTACCGTCCGTGCCGACGCGCTGGAGAAACTGGAACTGCTGCTGCCCGACACCTCGGACCTCGAAAAGCAGCTCGACTACTTCACGCGCGCCGAACTGGGCCGCGACGGACAGTTCCGCAAGGGCAACAGCGTGACGCTGTTCGTCGATACCGACGAGCGCGGCATCCCGACGCTCGACACCCGCGTGGTGCGTCGGCAGACGATGACCAACGGGCCGTTCTCGGGCAGCGCGACGCTGCTCGTCGCCGCCGACCTGACGACGCTGGTGATGGCCGACAAGCGCAAGCGGCATCGCGTCGAGGCGGCGATTCCGGCGATCCTGTCATGGGGCATCGAACAGCCGCCCTTCCATGGCGTGCTGCAGGATTTTTCGGAGCGCTGGCTGCGCGTGGCCACGCCCGAGCCGGGCGCGACGATGCCGGAACTGGCCGAGGGCGAGGAAGTCGGCGTGCAGTTCGACGCCGGCACCGGCGCGCCGCAGTTCGTCCGCGGCGTGGTGTTCCGCCGCAACGATGCCTATCTCGTCGTCGAATACCAGCAGATCCTCAAGTACGGCAAGTTCGACAAGATCGGCCTGATGGACGTCATGGAGATCAAGACCGCGCTGCTCAACCGGCGGGTCTGACGGTCGGCAACGCCCAAACTACAGTGGTGGTGACACGGCGCATCAGCGCCAGCCCGCTCGGTCGGCGATTTTCTGCGCCGTGGCCACATGCCGGGCGAGCTGCGGGATCGGCAGGGTGTCCTGCCTGAAGCGGCCCAGCGCGGCGAGCGCGGGGTTGTCGGTCTTCACGCCGGGCACCACCGGCCATTCGTTGTTGCCGTCGGCGAAGTAGCGCTGCGCATCGTCCGACGCCAGATATTCGAGGAACTTCGCCGCCGCCGCCTTGTGCGGCGCGTGCTTGAGCATGCCGCCGCCCGAGATGTTGATGTGCGTGCCGCGCGCGTGTTCGCCCTGCTGGTTGGGCCAGACGACGCCGACCGACTCGGCGACCTTGCGATCGTCGGGTCGCGTCGAGCGCAGCATGCGCGCGAAATAGTACGAGTTGCTGATCGCGACACCGCATTCGCCGGCGGCCACGGCCTTGATCTGGTCGGTGTCGCCGCCCTTCGGCGCCCGCGCGAAGTTGGCCACCACGCCGCGCGCCCAGGCCTCTGCCCCGGCTTCGCCATGATGGGCGACCATCGACGCGATCAGCGACAGGTTGTACGGATGCGCACCGGACCGGCTGCACAACTGGCCCTTGAGTTTCGGATCGGCGAGGTCTTCGTAGCGGGCGACGTCCGCCGGCGAGACGCGCGCCTTGTTGTAGAGGATCACGCGTGCGCGCGTCGAAAAGGCGAACCAGTCCCTTGACCGCAAGTGCGCCGGGATGCGCGCTTCGAGCACGGACGAGGCGACCGGCGCAAACAAGCCCATCGCGTCGGCCTGCGCCAGCCGCGTGACATCGACGGTGATGAAGACATCCGCCGGACTGGCCGCGCCTTCGTTGCGCAGCCGCTCGATCAGTTCGTCTTCCCTGGCCTCGATGCGGTTGATGGCAATGCCGGTCTGCCGAGTGAAATTGGCGTAAAGCGCCTCATCGGTCTGGTAGTGCCGCGCCGAATAGAGGTTGAGCACGTTGTCCTCGGCATGTGCCGGCGCCAGCGTGGCCAGCGCGAGGTAGAGCGCAAGAAACAGCACGGCAAGCCGGGCAAGGGCGGAAGCATTCATGATGTCGCTTTCATGGCAAGGTGGGTTAGGGGTCGATCTGCTCAGCTTTCGCCGACCAGTACCCAGTGGTTGTCGAG
Source organism: Rhodocyclaceae bacterium (assembly GCA_044230495.1). Classification (GTDB taxonomy): domain Bacteria; phylum Pseudomonadota; class Gammaproteobacteria; order Burkholderiales; family Rhodocyclaceae; genus JADJEF01. The sequence continues at coordinate 9,485 of JBGARB010000068.1, read as the reverse complement.
CACCATCGGCTGCGGCCACGGCAGCAGCGCCGGCGGCGCGTCGGGATGCCAGCGGCCCAGGCCCGGCGCGGCCGCGACGAGCACGCCGCCGCCGCGCCCGGGGCCGTGCCACCCGGCGAGCGCATAGGCGTTCTCCAGCTTGACGATGGGCTGCAGCGCCTCGGGGATGCCCGGGTGCCACAGTTGCGCCACGCCCGGCTGATGGCTGGACAGCGCGAAGCCGCCGCGATGCGCCGGCGCGATGTCGCCGCTGTAGCCGACGCCATCGTTGCGGCGTGTCGGCACGACCAGCCGCTCGCCGTCGAATACGGCAAGGATCGGAGCGGCGGCCCGGGCGGCGGCGTCGGCATGTTCGGCCTGCATGGCGATGCCGAGCAGCGCATCACCTTCGGCCGGATCACGGTTCCACGCCATGTGGCGCAATGACAGCCGTGTGTCGTCCAGCCGCCATTGGCCGAGCCGTTCGCCGCTCGTCGCATCGATGCGTACCAGCGACGAGTCCATGCCGTCGCGGGCGAGCTTCTTGTCGTCGCGGGTGCGCGCCACGCCCCCGTTGGCGACGAACATATGCCCGTCGCCATCGCGCAGCAGATGATGCGGATCGACGCCATGGGTCGCCCATTCGCCCAGTTTCTTCAAGGTCGCGCGATCGCGCACGCCGATGCGTCCCTGGCCGCTGCGCCAGTCGGTTTCGGTGGTGAACAAGCGCTCGCCGTCGGCGGCGACCAGCGCATGGCCTGCGAGCCGGCATTCGCCTTCGTCGTCCAGCCGCAGTTGACGGACGATGCGACCTTCGCCGTCGCAGCGCAGCAGCCACTCGCCGGGCCGCACGCCGCAGATGGTCAGGCCGCCGTCGGCCTCGGCGATGAGCCCGTGCGGGCGGGTCGGCAGCGGCAGCGCATAGCAGATCGCCAGCGTGCGCGCCGCCCAGTCGGCCTCGAGCACACCGGCAAATGCCGCGTCGCCCGGACGCGGGCCGCGCCAGGAGGCGCCGACGCGCACGCGCCCGGCGGATTCTGCCGACGCCGCCAACGGCAGCAGGCTCGCGGCCGCGCCGGCGGTGATGCGCATCATGAAGTCACGTCGATTCATGTGGATGCCGTTTGCGTTCAGAACTTGTAGCTGGCGGTGAGCTGCGTCGTGCGCGGCGCACCGGGCACGTAGTGGCCGCGATACAGCGCATCGGCATACAGCGCGTTGCCGACGTTGGTGACGTTGAGCTTGAGGGCAATGGCCTGGGTGGCGACATACTCGACCATCAGGTCGGTGGTCAGGTAGCCCGGCGCGTTGATGGTCGGCGCCAGCAGCGGCGTCATGCTGCTGCGCCAGTTGAGGCCGCCGCCGACGCGCCAGCGCGGGTCGATCTGGTACGTTGTCCATACCGTGCCCGAGTGCTTGGGCGTCACGCCCGGCCAGGCGCCGACGAGTTCGCCTTGCAGCAGCGTGGTGCCGTCGGAGCCACCTTTGTCGATGACGGCATCGGCGATCCACGCATACGAAGCGTAGACCTCCCACTGCGGCGTGATGCGCCCGGCCAGGTCGATCTCGACACCATCGGCATGGCGCTTGCCCGAGAGCACGTAGTTGGTCGGCGTCACCGAGGTTTCGTCGCGGTTGCGTTCGTTGTATTTCTCGGCGCGGAAGATCGCGACGCGCGCGCTCAGATCGCCGCCGGCCGCCTCGATCCTGGCGCCGAGCTCGATGTTGCGGCTGGACTCGGGCGGCGTATTCGAGCCGAGCGCGTCGTACTGGTAGGCATCGCCCGAGGTATTGAACGACGTGCCGTACGAGAAATGGTAGGACATCAGCGGCGTCGGCTGGTAGAGCACGCCGAGCCGCTTGCTCCACAGCGAATCGCTGCGGCTGCGCGTGGCGGTGAGCTGCCCGAGCGTCGCCGTCGTCGTCGAGAAGGTGCGGTAGGTGCCTTCGAAGTCATCCCAGCGCAAGCCGGCGAGCAGCTTCCATTCCGGCGTCAGGTGGATCATGTCCTGAACGTAGGCGCCGAGCGCGCTGGATGTGAAGTCGCGATTCTTCAGGATCACGCGCAGCGATTCGTCGACGCGGCCACCGTCGCTCGGCGTGCCCAGCGTCGTGCGCGGCTTGGTGAGGGTGACGCCGGTGGGCAGCGTGGCGGCATAGCCGATGAAGTCGTCATCGACGTAGTCAAAGCCGGTGAGCACGGCGTGCTTGAGGCCGAACCAGTTGAAGCTGTTGCTGTAGTCGCTTTGCAGCAACTGATTGTCGAGATCCTGAATCTTGTTGTTGGTCCCCCGCGTCATGATCGTCGCGGCGCTGATCGTCGCCGCCGAGATGTCGGCGCTCACGGGGCAGTCCGGATTGGTGACCGCGCCGGTGGTGGCGTTGGTGGTGCGGGTGCAGAAGCGGATCGCGCTGGCACGCTGGTCGCGCTCGTACTGCCCGGCGCGCAGCGCCGTGCGCAGTTCGCCGCCGTCCTTGAAGCGATGCGTATGGGTCAGCGTGCCATGGGTGGCGACACCGCCGTTTTCATCGCTGGCCGCGCCGTAGTAGTTCTTCGGGTCGACGTCGACCATCACCATCGTGGCGTCGGCGGCGCTCCGGCGCACCCATGGCATGCCGTAGTGCATGCCGTTGTGGTTGTCGAGGTGGAACAACGCGATCTGGAACTCGTTGGCGGTGCCGATGCCGAAGCGGTAGGCGGCAGCGATGCCCTGCTTGTCGAGCCCGTCGCCGTAGAGGCCATAAGAGTCCGAGGCATTCCACATGGCATTGACGCGCAAGGCGGCGTTGTCGCCGGTCTTGAAGTTGAAGTCGCCGGTCAGGCGCGTGTAGTCGCCGCTGCCGAGGGTGGCGTCGATCTGGTGCTGGTCGAGCAGCATCGGCTCCTTGCTGACCTGATTGACGGCGCCGCCGGTCGAGCCGCGGCCGAACAGCATGGAAGCAGACCCGCGCAGCACTTCAAGGCGATCCCAGCTGAAGCTGTCGCGCTCGTAGAAGGCCGGGTCGCGCATGCCATCGACGAAGATGTCGCCGCTGGAGAGCAGCGAGAAGCCGCGCAGGCGGATGTCCTCTTCCTGGCCTTCGGCGGCCTGGAAGCTGAAGCCGGCGGTGTTGTGCAAAGTGTCCTTCAGCGTATCGAGGTTGCGGTCGTCGATCAGCCGCTCGGTGACCACCGTGACCGATTGCGGGATGTCGCGCAGCTCCTGGTTGCCCTTGCCGATACGCGTCGTCGTGGCCTGGTAGCTGTCCTTTGACGTGGGCTCGGCAGCGGCCTCGACCTTGACGGTGGGCAGGACTTTTTCTTGCGCGAACGCCGGATGGGCGAGCAGCGCAAGCGCCACGGAGACGGATTGGGCGAGCGGCAGACGTTTGAAACGGAATGACATGGAAAGGCTCCTTGCGATTGGGCGAATGGCTGGCTTGCGCAAGGACGCGCTGGCTGGCGATGAAGTGGGGTCGACTGTTCGGCGACTAGGTTTTCAGCGAGAACTGGATCGGCACCAGCACGGCGGCCTCGACGGCTTCGCTGCCTCGACGCGCCGGCACGAAACGCCAGCGGCGCACGGTATCGAGCGCGATCTGGTCGAGCCGTGCGTAGCCGCTGCTGCTGTGCAACTGCACGTCGAGCGGATGGCCGGCCGGCGAAACGCGCACGCGCAGGATGACGCGGCCTTGTTCGCCGAGCTTGCGCGCGACGGCCGGGTAGAGCGGCGCCGGGTTGTCCAGATAGTCGGCGTCGAAGCGCGGCGGCGCCACCGACACTTCGCCCGGGTCGGCGACCACGACAGGGGCCGGCGGCGCGGGGGGCGCAGCGTCGGGCTTCGACGTGGTGACGGCGATCGGACTATTGACGGGCTCGACAGGGACCACCAAGGGCTCCGGCACGAACACCGGCGGCGCCTTCGGCGCCACGGCGCGCAACGTCGGCTTGGGTGGCATGGGCCTGGGCGGCGTTTCGGCAATCACAAAGGCCGTGAATGCCTGCGGGATCGCCGGCAACACGATCGTGCCGGCCTGGATCATCGCCCAGACCAACAGCAAGTGGCCGCTGACAACGACCATGCCACCGGTCGGCGAAAGGCGCGATTGCGTGGGCCAGGACATGGCTATTTGGTCAGGATCAGCTTTCCCGACTGCGTGCGCCGCAGCCAGTAGCGATCGTCGGCGTGGCGGATTTCCAGCTGTCCGCATGCGCCGATCAGCGAGGCACTATCTACCCAGCAATGATTTCCGTCGGAGTAAGTGCACACAACGACCCGTTTGCGGCCATTGCAGGGCGTGTGCGCTGGATTGATTTCGGCGGGTTTGTCGTGGTGCAACATGGCGGTCGATTGGTTGAACTCGAAGCGTATTGTTGCGAATGATTCTCATCTACAGTTTGATCTATGTCAACCGTATTGCGAATCGTTCGCATTACAATCTGCACATTCCATCCAACGCGTCGCTTCACGAAAGGGTTTCTCCATGTCGCTCAATCGCCTGTTGCGGCTCGCGCCGCTTGCCGCTGCCTTCCTCTTTGGCGCCGCGAGCGCAGAAGAGAACGTGCTGAACCTCTACTCGGCGCGCCACTACCAGACGGATGAGGCGCTTTATGCCAACTTCACCAAGAAGACCGGCATCCGCATCAACCGCATCGAGGCCAAGGAAGACGAGCTGCTCGAGCGCATCCGCAACGAAGGCGCGGCCAGCCCGGCGGACGTGTTCATCACGGTGGACGCGGCGCGGCTGGCCAAGGCCGACGAGCTGGGCTTGTTCGCGCCGGTGAAATCGGCAACGCTCGAATCGCGCATCCCGGCGCATCTGCGCACCGAGCGCTGGTTCGCCTATTCCACGCGCGCGCGCCTGTTGCTGGTCAATCCGGCGCTGGTCAAGCCGGCCGACGTGCAAAGCTACGGCGATCTCGCGCACCCGCGGCTTGCCGGCAAGGTGTGCGCGCGCTCGGGCAGCCATCCGTACAACCTCTCGCTGTTGGCGTCGATGATCGCCCGCCACGGCGAAGCCCATGCCGAAGCCTGGGCGCGCGGCGTGGTGCAGAATTTCGCCCGCCCGCCGAAGGGCGGCGACACGGACCAGATCAAGGCCGTCGCCGCCGGCGAATGCGGTGTCGCGATCAGCAACTCTTACTACTTCGCGCGCCTGCTGCGTTCGACCAAGCCCGAGGAGCGAAAGGTCGCCGAAGCGGTTCAAGTGGTGTGGCCCGAGCAGGCGTCGGGCGTGGGCACGCACATCAACATCTCGGGCGGCGGCATGCTCAAGACCGCGCCGCACAAGGCAGCGGCAGTGAAGTTCCTCGAATACCTGGCCTCGGACGATGCGCAACGCTACTTCGCCGACGGCAACAACGAGTGGCCGACGGTGCCCGGCGTCAAGGTCGACAACGCGGCCCTCAAGGCGATGGGAAGCTTCAATCCCGATGCGCTGAACATCGAGGCACTGGCCAGACACGCGGCGAGCGCGCAGAAAGTCTTCGACCGCGCCGGCTGGAAGTAGGCGCAGCGCGCCGGCCGCGCAAACGACAGTGGTGGCGGCACGGCGCACAGGGCGGGGGAGCGCGCCAGGCCTCTGTCCAAAGTGATAGAGTGGGAATTCCCGCTTACTGACGCAGCCATTCTCGATGCATTCCCGCGGCACGTTGATATCCCCCTGCAGCCGCGGGGGCGGCTGGCACGCCGACCCATGACACTGCGTACGCGCGTCGTCAATGTGATGCATCGCCATCGCGGCTGGCGGCTGTGGCTGGTCGCGACGCTGGTCTGCGTCGTCGCCGTCATCGGCATCGTCGCGCTCGCCGACCTGGGCATCAAGGGTCAGATCTTCCTGCTCGACATGCTGGTTGGCGGCGTGGTCACAGCTGCCATTGCGCCGGTCTTCATGGTGGTCCTCAACGATCTGCTCAGTGAGGCCCGCCTGCGCGACCAAGCGGCACTGGCAGCGCGTGCCGACGTTGCGCAGTCACGGTTGGCCGCCGCGCTGGAAGCCACCCGCCTGATCTGCTGGGAAGCCAATCTCACGACCGGCACGCTCGAATACGTCGGCGCCCAACTGAAAGTCCTCGGCCTCGACGCCGAGAGCGGGCCGCGAACGATCGACGCCTGGCTGCAACGCGTCCATCCGGAGGATCGCGACGAATTGCGCCGTCAGATCGACGACATCGTCACCCGGCGCGACACCATCCTGGACGCCGAATACCGCTTCGATGCCGGCGATGGCACATTGCGCTGGCTGAACTCGCGCAGCCAGAGCACCGCATGGGGTGCCGAGGGCCGGGCCACGCACGCCGTCGGCACCACCATGGACATCACCGAACGCAAACAGGCGGAAACTGCGCTCGAGGCCAGCCGGGCACTGCTGCATGCCACGCTGCAATCGACCGACGAAGGCATCCTCGTCATCGGCGCCGACGGCAAGGTGCTCACCTACAACCAGAGCTTCCTCACCCTGTGGCGCATCCCGCCCGATCTGGCGGCGCTTGGCGAGGACCGGCCACTGCTGGACCATGTCCTCGACCAGCTGGTCGACCCGGCCGCTTTCATCGCGCGCGTGCAATCCCTCTACGGCTCGGATGCCGAATCCCGCGACACGCTGGCGTTCAAGGACGGCCGGACCTTCACGCGCTACTCGCAGTCGCTGCGGGTCGACCACGCCGGGGCGCGCATCTGGTGCTTCAAGGACGTCACCGAGCAACGCCGCTCCGAGAACGCGCTGCGCGAAAGCGAACGCAAACTCTTGACCATCCTCGATGGCGTCGATGCCTTCATCTACCTGAAGGACCTGCAGGGCCGCTACCTGTTCGCCAACCGGCGCGTCCGCGAATTGTGGAACACACCGCTCGAAGCCGTCGTCGGCCAGGGCGACGAGCGGTTTTTCGACGCCACCACGGCGGCGATGATCCGCGCCAACGATGCCAAGGTGCTTGTCGACGGACGCACGCTGCGGACTGAAGAAACCAACACGCTGGCGACCGGCGGCCCGGCCGCGACCTACCTGTCCACCAAGCTGCCGCTGCGCGACCCGGACGGCAGGATCTACGCGCTGTGCGGCATCTCGATCGACATCACGGTGCGCAAGGCGGCAGAAGCGGAGCTCGTGCGCCATCGCGAACACCTCGCCCAGCTCGTCGAGGAACGCACCGCGGAGCTTTTGGCAACCGAGCAGCGTGCCTTGCAGATCCTGCAATCGTCGGCCGACGGCTTGCTGGGACTGGACCTGACCGGCACCATCACGCTGGTCAATCGCGCCGCCTGCGCGCTGCTCGGCTGGCCTGCCGAAGCGATGGTCGGCGCGCGCGCGCATCCGCTGTTCCACCATTCGCGCGAGGACGGCACGCCCTATCCGGAAGACGAATGCCCGATGCTGCACGCCATGCGCCGGGGCGTTGAAGCGCGCGTCGACGATGAGGTGTTCTTTGATGCGAATGGCGTGGCCATCCCGGTCATGTAGAATTCCTCGCCAACATGAGCCACGAGATCCGCACGCCGCTGAACGGCGTGCTCGGCTTCGCGCAGATCGGCCAGCGCAACGCCGGCGACCCGCAGAAGTCGCGCAACGCCTTCGACAAGATCCTCATCGCCGGCAAGACGTTGCTCGGCGTGGTGGACGAGATTCTCGATTTCTCGCGCATCGAGGCCGGCAAGATGTCGATGCGCAAGGAACCCGTCGATCTGAGACAACTGGTCGCCGATGCCGTCGATATGGTCCGCGAACGGGCGGCGGCGAAGCAGCTGTCGCTCAATCTGCGCCTCGACCCCTCGTTGCCCGCCACCTGCCTGGGCGACGACCAGCGCATCGAGCAGGTATTGCTGAACCTGCTGTCCAATGCCGTGAAGTTCACCGAAAGCGGCCAGGTCTCGATCAGCGCCGCACGCGACGACGGTCATCTGACCTTCGTCGTCGAGGACACCGGCATCGGCATCGGCGAGGAAGCCCTGGCACAGCTCTTCAACCCCTTCCACCAGGCGGACGCTTCGACGCCCCGCCGCTTCGGCGGCACCGGGCTGGGCCTGGCGATCAGCAAGCGCATCGCCGAGCTGATGAACGGCGACATCCGCGTCAGCAGCACGCCGGGTTCCGGCAGCCGCTTCGAGTTCCTCGTGCCCTATGTGGCCGTCGCGCCGACTGCGGCCGGCGCGCAGGCGGGCGACGTGCCAAAGGGCACGCCGCTCGCCGGCTACCGCATCCTCGTGGCCGAGGACGACGACCTCAACAGCAACTTGATTGAGGCCTATCTGGTCGAGCTGGGTGCGCAGGTGGTCATGGTCGATAACGGCCAGGCGGCGCTGGACCGCGTCGCGCAGGAAGCGGAAGCCGCCTTCGACGTCGTGCTGATGGACGTGCAGATGCCGGAAATGGACGGCTACGAAGCGACGCGGCGCCTGCGGGAACGCGCCCCGACGCTGCCGATCATCGGCCAGACGGCGCACGCCTTCGTCGAAGAACGCGAACGCTGCTTTGCCGCCGGCATGGTCGATCACATCGCCAAGCCCATCAGTCCCGCCGACCTGGTGGACAAGATTCGCCGCCATGCGCGCCCGCAGGCGAATGACCGGCTGCGCGCCTGAGCGCCTGCTTCCGCAGGGAGCGCGGTATGCGTTGCCGGTGCCCTGCCGAAACGGGCGCTAACGGAAGACCACGGTCTTGTGGCCGTGGATCAGCACGCGGTCTTCGAGGTGATAGCGCAGGCCGCGCGCCAGCACCGCCTTTTCGATGTCCTTGCCGTAGCGCACCATGTCTTCGACGGCATCCGAATGATCGATGCGGATCACGTCCTGCTCGACGATCGGGCCCTGGTCGAGCTCCGCCGTGACGTAGTGGCAGGTGGCGCCGATCAGCTTGACGCCGCGCTGGTAGGCCTGGTGATACGGCTTGGCGCCGACGAAGCTGGGCAGGAAGCTGTGGTGGATGTTGAGGATGCGCCCCGGATACGCGGCACACAGGTCGCCGGGCAGGATCTGCATGTAGCGCGCCAGCACCATGGTATCGGCCTGCGCCGCGTCGAACAGCCGGCGCACTTCGGCGAAGGCTGCCACCTTGCCTTCCGCGGCCACCGGCACATGGTGGAACGGAATGCCGTGCCATTCGACGAAGCCGCGAAAGGTTTCGTGGTTCGAGATCACGCACGGAATCTCGATGTCCAGTTCCCTTGACTGCCAGCGCGCCAGCAGATCGTAGAGGCAGTGTTCCTGCTGGCTGACGAGAATGACGACGCGCTTCTTTTGCGCCGAATCGCTGATGCGCCAATCGAGTTGCAGCGACTGGGCGAGCGGCACGAAGCGGCGGCGCAGTTCGTCGATATCGAAGGGCAGCGAATCGGCCCGCACCTCGACACGCATGAAGTAACGGCCACCCCCCCGCCCCCCGCCCGCGGCGGGGGGTGACGTCTGTTCGCCGGCGTTGCCGGCTCCGGGTGATGGCGTGTGCTCGCCTCGGGGCGGCCCTTCGGCGAGCACGCTCTCCGCATGGAAGGTGGACTCGAGGATCCAGCCGCGGTGCTCGGCGATGAAGCCGGT
>JBGARB010000129.1:3535-5658 GCA_044230495.1 Rhodocyclaceae bacterium | reverse complement strand
GCAAGGCCGACCCGCAGGCCATGCGTGCCAGTGACCGGATGAAGCAGGCCATCGATTCGCAACGGGGGAGGCAACTTTATGGCGGGCGCTTCGCGACGGTGGAGCCGGTGTTCGGCAACATCCGGCACAACAAACGCTTGCATCGGTTCACGCTGCGCGGCCGGCAGAAGGTTGACGGGCAATGGAAGCTGTTCTGCCTGGTGCATAACATCGAGAAGCTGGCACACCACGGCTACGCGCAGTAGGCGGGGCCGAAAGGCCCGCAAGCGACCGGATCAGCCCGGCGGATGTTGAAACTACAGTCGTGGTGACACGGCGCAAAACGCGACGGACATGAACATGGCGCGATGCGATCGCGCCATTTCTTGCGCCCGCACGCGGGCAAAAGGAGTTTTTCTACAGCTTCAACGTAGAGGTGAGGGGCGGCTGCCGGCTTGCCGGCAGGCGTCCCTCTCGACCGCCGGGTTGGGCGACGGCGAGCAAGAAGGGCAGCGGAGGTAAGAAGTCGGCGCTGGCGATACGGTGACGGAGCAACAAGAGGAAGCCGCGAGCGGTCTAAACATTGGATTCATTGTCTGATACGACCTCCATCTCCTGGGGCTCAAGGGCTAAAGAATGAGAAGTCGAGTGCTCCTCTCCTTCATGCCACCATTTTTCGACCCATGCTCTACCGTACAGGTCAACTTCATAGACTGAGAAGACTTCGCCAAGCATCGATTGAACGCGTGACATCTCTGGCGGATCGAGCGGCTCAAGAACCGATGGCGAAATTTCGATGACACGCACGCGCGTGCCTTCTTTGACAGGCGTGCCAAGTCTGTCTTGCGAGCATTGTGGGGAACGAGGTTCGCTCATGATGCCCAACGTGTAGGTGACCGGCGCTGCGCAGCTTCATCGCGCAGCGTCCAGAGAGCGAAGCGAACGGGGTCGACTGATGGGATGGACTCCCCCTCCTTGTTGGCGCACATTGTGCGCTGCTGGTACTCATTTGGCGTGGGAATCAGCACATCAACATCCAGAGGAGGAATCCAAAATGCATGCTACTACCGTTGCCATCGATCTGGCCAAGTCCGTCTTCCAACTGGCCGTCGCCGACGCGGATTGGCGCGTCGTCGATACTCAGCGCCTCACCCGTAGCCAGTTCTCGCGCTGGTTCCTCAATCGCGACGTGGGTCTGGTGGTCATGGAGGCCTGCGGCTCGGCACACCACTGGGCGCGCTGGCTCAATGGGCTGGGCATCGAGGTGCGTTTGCTGCCGGCCGCGTATGTCCGCGCCTACGTCCGTCGCAACAAGACCGATGCCGCCGACGCCCTTGCCCTGCTCGAAGCGGCCCGTGCTTCGGACATTCAGCCCGTGCGCGTGAAGTCGGTCGAACAACAGGCCCTGCAAGCCATGCACCGCACCCGCTCACTGTGGATGGGCACGCGTACCAGCCGCATCAACGCCCTGCGCGGCTTCTGCCGGGAGTTCGGCCTGGCCGTGCCGCAGGGCGCACGCACCGGCATCGAGGCGATCGCACGGGTGCTGGCTGATCCGCAGACACCTATCCCCGGCATGGTGTTGCGTTCGATGCAGTTCCTGGTCGAGGAAATCCGCCTACTGGAGTTGCGCGTCGCGCAGCTCGAACGTGATCTGGCGGAGGTGGCCAGGCACAATCCGGCTTGCACGACCTTGCTGTCGGTGCCCGGGGTCGGTCTGCTCACCGCGACGGCGATGGTGGCGGCAACCGGGGGATCGGTCAGCCATTTCAAGGATGCGCGACACTTCGCCAGCTGGTTCGGGCTGACGCCGAGGGAATACAGTTCGGGCAGCCATCGTACGCTGGGGCGCATCTCGAAGCGCGGGGATCGCTACCTGCGCATGTTGCTCACGCACGGGGCGCGTTCGGTGCTGCGGGCGGCGACGGTGGGCCGTCGGGCCGGGCGCTCGCTGGACGGGCTGCGCACTTGGGGGTTGGCGGTGCAGGAGCGCACAAACCATAACAAGGCGACGTGCGCCGTGGCCAACAAGCTGGCGCGCATTTGCTATGCGACCTTGCGCGATGGCGAGCCCTACGGCACGCCCGGCCTGGCACACAAGTTGAACCGTTCCGCGTTTGCAATTGCGGTTTGAGGCCCGCACG
>JBGARB010000129.1:0-3528 GCA_044230495.1 Rhodocyclaceae bacterium | reverse complement strand
ATTGGCACGACGTGCGCAGATTCCATGTCGGCACGGACCATTGTGCGTCCACTTCAGATGCCGGATATACGACTGCATGCGCTTCCGCGCAGCCATCCCTATCGATCAGTCTCTTGCCGTTGAGGAGGAGTCCATATACGTAGGGTTATGCCTCATTACTTTGGAGATAGATGACATGAAAGACGCAATTTTGTTGGAACTGGCAGCACGGTGGGACCGCGACGGGAAGCCGCCACAGGTCGAGGACGGCGACCAACGGGCGCAAATGACGAACGCTGAGTACAAGGGCGAACGATCGGCCAAACGCGAATGCGCCAACACCCTGCGCGAACTGATTAGGATGCTTGGCGGTGAGGCATAACGTAATGTAGACCGCAAATCTGCAGCGTATCTGGACTGGTCTGATGCACAACTTGGCTGAAGCACTTGCGTTTTTCCTTTTGAATCAGCCGGTAGCAGCTTGGGCTGTGGATATCAACCGCAGTAAACAAACGGCCAAACCATGCAATCCCGCGGATTGCCCGCCCATGGGCTCCGGTCGGCTGTTTGACCTTTGAACGAGCGCATTCGCTGCGGTGACGACAGCATACGAAGCACGTCGAGTCATGTCAAACGGGTGCGTGTGTCGGCTCCCACCCCTATGGCATCGGATCGATCTGAACTTGCACCTGCCAGTCGAGTTTGGGTGGCCGACAGCAGACGGCAAGCGCCTTGCCCCTTCGTCACCATCGCCGTGCCGGCACGACTGTCGTTTCGCGCTGACGTATCAAAGCGCGGGCGGGGTGCTCCGCGCAGCGAGGTAAGAGGGGGAGCCGCCGGAGGCGGCGGAGGACACGAGCAGAGCGGAGCCCCCGCCGCAGCGCGCCGCGGTGATCTTCAATTGCGCTCGTCGTGCGTCGTCCCGCCCTAGCGCGCCGCGCTGCACAGCGCCGAACCGAACCGCCGTGCCACCACCACTGTGGTTTCGCGCGTTACCGCGCGCGCACCATCAGCGATTGCGTGGCGCGGCCGATCATGCCGTCAGTGTCATAGAGCGCGGATTCGGCGAGCCCGTTGCCGTCGGCGCCGAGCAGCGTGCGCGCATCGAGGCACATCCATTCGCCGCGCGGCTGGCGCAGCAGGTTGATGGTGAGGTCGGTATTCACGAAGGTGTAATGGTGGATGTCGAGCACGGCGCTGATGCCGTTGCCCGAATCGGCGGCGACGGCCACGCGCTGATACACGCTCGGCGCCTCGCCCTGCACCAGCGGATGACGCAGGCGGAACCACACCGCGCTCGGGCCCTGGAAGAAGCGTCCCTGCGCGAGCCGCGTTTCCACCAGCTCGAAGTAGCCGACTTCGCTGTGGTCGAAAGGGAAGACGGTGGCCGGCGAATCCTCGGGCGGCACAGGCGCCAGCGGCAGCGGATGGCCGGGCAGGTCGGCGGGCAGCGCAACGTCATGTTCGCGCTGCGCCAGCGCCGTGAAGCGGCCGACCTCCTTGCCGTCGCCGATCAGCCGCGCCGAAAAGTGCGCGGTATTGCGGCCGACGTAATCGGGCGTCACCTCGACCGACAGCACGCCGATGGGCACCGGCCGGATCAGGTTGGCGGTCAGCCGCGCGATGTGGTCGAGACCGTGCCCGGCGGCGGCGCGCTCGATGGCGCGGCAGACCAGCGCGATCGGCGGGCCGGCGTGCTGGTGGCCCGGATGCCACGGCCCGCGCGTCAGATGCCCGGCAGTGAAGCCGCCGTCGGCGCGCGGCGCGAAGGCGGCGTCGGTCGGCGTGTCGTGATCGGTACTCACTCGCCGAGCACCAGCTGGCAGATCTGCGCGGCAATCGCGTCCGGCGCGTCCGGGCCGTCGGGCGAATACCACTGCGTCGTCCAGTTCATCGCGCCGAGGATCAGCAGGCGCATCAGATGCACGTCGCCGCGGACGATGCCGGCGGCTTGCAAGTCGGCCAGCATCGCATCCCAGAGGCGTTCGTAATCGTCCTTGCGCGCGCGCATCTCGGCGGCGGCCTCGGGCTCCAGCGCGCCGCATTCGTGCAGCACGGCGGCGGCGAAATCGCGCCCGGCCGGGCCGAGCAGCGCGTGCAGATGCGCATGCACCATGGCGCGAAAGCGCGCGCGCGGCGCCGTGATGTCCGCGGCCGCGCGCGTGACGGCCTCGTGGATCGCCGCCATGCCGTCGAGCACCACCGCGCGCAGCATGTCGTGCTTGGTCTTGAAGTGATAGAACGGCGAGCCCGAGCGCATGCCCACCGCGGCGGCAATGTCGCGGATGGTGGTGCCGTTGTAGCCCTTCTCGCGGAACAGCCGTCCGGCCGCGCGCAGGATGTCGCCGCGGCGGTTGCCTTCGTCGGTCGCGACGGCGTCCGGCGGCGTTTCAATCAAATGATCCATGGCGTCCCTTGCCTTCGTGGAATCGTTGCGCGCCGGCCTGCGTTTCGCCGCTTTGCATCACGGCCAGCCCGCCGGTGAATTCGTTGCGGATTGCCGCCGCCTGGTCCATGCCCCACTGCTGCAGGCTCGACGTGCGGTCGGCGCGCAGGCAGCGCTGCGGAAAGGCGGCAATCTGCGCCGCCAGCGCCTCGGCCTCGGCGCGCGCCGTGCCGTCGGCCACCACGCGGTTGGCCAGGCCCCATTGCAGCGCCTCGTCGGCGCCTACGGCGCGGCCGGTGAGGATCATGTCCATGGCCCGCGATTGCCCGATCAGCCGCGGCAGGCGCACCGTACCGCCATCGATCAGCGGCACGCCCCAGCGCCGGCAGAAGACGCCGAAGGCCGCCGAGCGCTCGACCACGCGCAGGTCGCACCACAGCGCCAGCTCCAGCCCGCCGGCCACCGCATGGCCATCCACCGCGGCGATCACCGGCTTGCTGAGCTGCAGGCGCGAGGGTCCCAGCGGGCCCTGCTTGCCGTCGGCGGTGAGCTGCCATTGCTGCCAGGAATCCGCCACCGCATGCAGGTCGGCGCCGGCGCAGAAAGTGCCGCCCGCGCCGCACAGCACGGCGACATGCGCGCTGTCATCCGCGTCGAAGACCTCGAAGGCGGCGACCAGCGCGTCGGCGGTTTTCGGATCGACGGCGTTGCGGCGATGCGGGCGGTCGATGCGGATGCTCATGGGCGTGCCCGGCGGGTCGTGGTGGGGGCGCGGCTCAACAGACGACGAACAGCGTGACGGCCTGCGCCGTGGCACCGGCGTTGTGCAGCCGCTGCGCGCGCGTCGCGTTCTGCGTGGCATCGAAGAAGCGGAAGTCGCCGGCCGCCGCCTGCCAGCGCGCGCCGTCCAGCGCGAGATCGGCGACCTCGCCGCTGGCCGGCAGCGGCACGATCAGCAGGCCGCGGCCCTGCGCCGGCAGCGCCGCCGCATGGCCGGCCGGCAGCGACAGGCGATAGGCGAAGCCGCGGCGGTTGCGGGCGACGGGTGCGGCTTCGACGCTCTGCCACGGCGCATGCTGTGCGCATTGCCCGGCCGGCGCCTCGAGGAACTCGAGGCCGACATTGACGAACGGCGCATCGCCCTCGACGCCGACGCGATGCAC
>JBGARB010000007.1:0-54113 GCA_044230495.1 Rhodocyclaceae bacterium | reverse complement strand
TTGGCCCTCGAACGCTACCCCGAGCCATTGCCCGAGATCGCCCCGGCGCCGGCAGCAGCGGCCGACGCAGCCGCCGCCGCGACAACCGTCATCACGCACTGAACGCGCGTTGCGGGCAGGCGTTTTCCGCGCCTGCCCGCGGCCGTGCGGGCTGCTAGAATGCGGCCTCCGCGCCGCTATGTGCCGCGAGCGTGGGCGCTTAGCTCAGTTGGTAGAGCGTCGCCCTTACAAGGCGAATGTCGGCGGTTCGAGCCCGTCAGCGCCCACCACTCATCGGTTCTGGACCGGAATTCGGGTGGGGACGGTCGGTTGCAGCGTGATTGGCGCGTCGTGCGCCGTCCTGCCACGACTGTAGTTTGGATCGTCCGCCGTGAAGCGTCCGGGTTGCGTGCCGGCGCTTTTTTTGTTTCGGGAAGCTGAAAGAATGTTCGATTTCGTTCGCAACAACAAGCGCATCTCGCAAGGCTTTCTGGCGCTGATCACGATTCCGTTCGCGTTGTGGGGTGTCGATTCCTACATGCGCGATTCCGTCGGCGGCGCCGAGCTGGCGACGGTCGGCGACTCGAAGATCCAGCAGCAGGATTTCAGCAACGCGCTGCGCGAGCAGGCCGACCGAATGCAGGCCCAGATGGGCGCGCAGTTCGATCCTAAATTGCTCGAATCCAAGGAGGCCCGCACGGCCATCCTCGACAACCTGGTGAATCAGCGCCTGCTGATGCTGGCGGCGCGCGATGCCAATCTGGTCGTCGACGACCGCGATCTGGCGAACTACATCGCCCGCCAGACCGTGTTCCACGAGGACGGCAAGTTCTCTCCCGAGCGTTACGCCGCATTGCTGGCCGGTCGTGGCATGAGCCGCGAGGGCTTCGAGTACCGCGTGCGCCAGGACCTGCTGCAGCAGCAGCTCGTGCAGCCGGTGATCGGTGCCGCCATCATCGATCGCAGGATCGCGACGGACTGGGCGAAAAAGCAGCTGGAATCGCGCGACGTGGCCTTGCTGCGCCTGGCGCCCGAGCGCTACATGCGCGAGGCGAAGGTCGATGACGCTGCCATTGCCGCGCACTACGAGGCGAACCGCAAGGACTTCCAGACGCAGGAGCAGGTGAAAGCCGAGTTTCTCGTGCTCGATCGGGCCGACCTCGAGGCCGGCATCCAGATCGCCGACGCCGAGGTCGAGGCGCGCTACAAGGCCAATGAGAAACGCTACGTGCAGGCCGAAACACGGCGTGCCAGCCACATCCTGCTCAAGCTGGCGGCCAACGCGCCGGCAGCCGAGTTTGAGGCGGCGCAGGCCAAGGGCAAGGAAATCAGCGCGGCGCTGGCCAAGGACCCGAAGTCGTTTGCCGATCTGGCGAAGAAGCATTCGGGCGACCCCGGCTCGGCGACGCAGGGAGGCGATCTGGGCTGGTTCGGTCGTGGCGCGATGGTGAAGGTGTTCGAGGACACCGTGTTTTCGCTCAAGGACGGCGAGACGTCCGGCTGGGTGCGCTCGGATTTCGGCCTGCACCGGATTCGCGTCACCGGCATCAAGCCCGAACAGGTTCGCCCGCTGGCCGATGCACGCGGCGAGATCGTCGCCGAACTGACGCGCGAGGCCGCGCAGCGCAAGTTCGCCGAGGCGGTCGAAGGTTTCGGCAATGCCGTGTACGAACAACCGGACAGCCTGGAGCCGGCGGCCCAGACCTGGAAGCTGAAAGTACAGAAGACCGATTGGTTGAGCAAGGGCGGCAAGTTGCCGGCGCCGTTCGACAACGCCAAACTCGGCGCCGCGCTGTTCGCGGCTGATGCCATCGAGCGCAAGCACAACACCGAAGCCGTCGAAGTGGCGCCGGGCCGGCTCGCCGCCGCGCGTGTGCTCGAACATCGACCGGCTGCGCTGCTGCCGCTGGAGCAGGTGCGCGGCGCGATCATGGCCAAGCTCTCGCGTCAGCAAGGAGCCGAAAGGGCCAAGGCGGAAGGCGAGAAGCTGCTCGCCCGCCTGCAGGCCGGCGAGAAGGTCGACGCCGCGTTTTCACCGGCGCGGCCCCTGTTGCGCGCGGCGCCGATGGGCGTGCCGCAGGACATCGCGCGCGCCATCTTCAAGGCGCCGGCATTCAAGCTGCCGGCCTTTGTGGGGATGGTCGGCCCCGACAGCGGTTACGACATATTCCGCATTGACGGCGTGGCACCGGCCAAGGACGACGATCCGCGCATCAAGGTGCTGATCGAGCAATACCAGCGCGCCGTGGCAGAAGCCGACTTTGACGCCTACATGACGTATTTGCGCGGTCGTTACGAAGTGAAGATCAACGACAAGGCACTGGAAACGGCGACGCAGTAAGCGTCGCTGTGCCATCGTCGCGGTGGCGATCGCCGTGCCGCCACCACTGTAGTTTCGAGCGCCGCGTCAGGACGGCAGCGGCTCGGGATTGCCCATCGCGGTGGTGTTGATGCCGCCGTCGACATACATGATTTCGGCGGTGATGCCGCTGGCCAGATCCGAGAGCAGGAATGCTGCGGCGTTGCCCACTTCGTCGATGGTGACGTTGCGGCGCAAGGGCGCATGGTGGGCGTTGTAGGCCAGCAGCTTGCCGAAATTGCCGATGCCGGACGCCGCCAGCGTCTTGATCGGCCCGGCCGAAACGGCATTCACGCGGATGCCTTCGGGTCCCATGCAATAGGCCATGTAGCGGGTGGCCGCTTCGAGGCTGGCCTTGGCCAGGCCCATCGTGTTGTAGTTGGGCATGGTGCGTTCGGCACCCAGATAGGACAGGCACAGCAGCGCCGGCTGGTTACCCTTGCGCAGCAGCGGCCGCGCCGCCTTGGCCAGTGCGGCGTAGCTGTAGGACGATACATCGTGCGCGATGCGGAAGGCCTCGCGCGAGGTGCCGTCGAGAAAATCGCCTTCGATGGCCTCGGTGGGCGCGAAGGCGATGGCATGCACGAGACCGTCCAGACCGTCCCACACCTGGCCCAGCCCATCGAACACGGCGCTGATCTGCGCGTCGTCGGCGACATCGCACTCGTAAGTCAGCGTCGAGCCGAACTCGGCAGCGAATTTCGTGATGCGCTCCTTGAAGCGCTCGTTCTGGTAGGTGAAGGCCAGCGTGGCGCCTTCGCGATGGCAGGCCTTGGCAATGCCGTAGGCGATGGAGCGGTTGGAGAGCAGCCCCGTGATGAGGATGCGCTTGCCGTTCAAGAATCCCATGTGCTTCCCCTGACGTGACGAAGGTTCGACGGCCGCCATGTTAGCGCCACGCGCCGTCGAATCGTCAGTGGTGCTGGTAGCCGCGTGGAATGGAACCCAGCAGTTTCTGCGTGTAGGGGTGTTGCGGCGCGCGGTAGATGTCGTCGGAATTGGCCGTCTCGACCACTTCGCCCTGGCTCATCACCATCACCTGGTCGGAGATGTATTTCACCACCGCGAGGTCGTGCGAGATGAAGATGTAGGACATCTTGTATTCGTCCTGCAAGTCCTGCAGCAGGTTGAGCACCTGCGCCTGTACCGAGACATCGAGCGCGGAAACCGATTCGTCGCAGATGACGATGTCCGGGCGCATCGCCAATGCCCGGGCGACGGCGACGCGCTGACGCTGGCCGCCGGAGAATTCGTGCGGATACTTGCGGAAGGTCAGCGTCGGCATGCCGACGCGGTCGAGCAGGGCCAGCGCCATCTTCTCGCGCTCGGCCTCGTTCGCCCCCATGCCGTGGATGCGCATCGGCTCCATAAGGATGTCGCCGACGACGAAGCGCGGATTGAGCGAGGCATACGGGTTCTGGAAGATGATCTGGATCTTGCGCTTGTAGGCCATCTGCTCGGCCTGCGACATGGCCAGCAGGTCCTTGCCCTCATACAGCACTTCACCGCCGCTGGCCTTGTGCAGGCGCATCACCGTGAGGCCGACCGTGCTCTTGCCCGAGCCCGATTCGCCGACGATGCCGAGCGTCTTGCCGCGCGGCAGCGAGAAGCTCACGTCCTTGACGGCCTTGAGCACGCGCTTGCCGAAGAAGCCTTCGCGGAATTCGAAGTTCTTGCACAGCTTGCGCACTTCGAGGATCGGCACGTCCTCGGGGGTGATACCTCGCACGACGTCGACCTGGTTCTCGGCCGAGGGGCCGTTGCCGCCGACGTAATCGTCGATGACGGCTAGACGCCGCGGACGCCGGTCCAGCGCCGGGTGGCATTTGAGCAGCGCCTTGGTGTACGGGTCCTGCGGCGTCTCGAAGATGTCGTGCGTGGTGCCCTGTTCGCGGATCTCGCCATGGCGCATGACGATCACGCGGTCGGCGATCTCGCCGACGACGGACAGGTCGTGGCTGATCCACATCACCGCCATGTCGCGCTTTCGGCGCAGGTTGTCGACCAGCTCGATGATCTGCTGCTGGATCGTCACATCGAGCGCGGTGGTCGGCTCGTCGGCGATCAGCAGCTTGGGCTCGCAGGACATCGCCATGGCGATCATGACGCGTTGCTGCTGGCCGCCGGACAACTGGAAGGGATACACGTCGGCGCGCTTGTCCGGCTCGGGGATGCCGACTTCGTCGAGCAGCGCGATGGCGCGCTTGCGTGCCGCCGCACGAGTCATCTCCTGATGCAGGATCAGCGATTCGGCGATCTGGTCGCCGATGGTGAACAGCGGGTTGAGCGAGGTCATCGGATCCTGGAAGATCATCGCGATCTCGGCGCCGCGCAGACGACGCATGTCGGCGGCGCCAAGGCTGAGCAGGTCACGCCCCAGGTATTCGATGCGGCTGCCCGGCGCGACCAGCGCGTTCTCCTTGGGCAGCAGACCCATGATCGCCAGCGACGCAACGGACTTGCCCGAGCCCGATTCGCCGACGATGGCCAGCGTCTCGCCCTTGCGCACGTCGAAAGAGATGCCCTTGAGCGCCTCGAAGATCGTCCGCTTGTCGAGGCGGAACGACACGCGCAGGTCGCGTACGGAAACGAGGAGGTCGTGGGAACTGGTGTCGGCTGTGTTCATGGCGGCGGCGGTGTTCATCTGGGCGCTCATTTGATCTTGGGGTCGAGCGCGTCGCGCAGCGCATCGGTGAACATCGAGAACGCAGTGACCAAAAAGGCCATCGCGATGGTGGCGGCGGCCAATTGCCACCAGTAGCCGAGGATCAGTTCGTTCTGCGCTTCACCGAGCATCGAGCCCCACGAGACCTTGTCGACCGGCACGCCGAAGCCGAGGAAGGAGAGGATCACTTCCGACTTGATGAAGCCGACGGCATGCACCGAGAGCTGCACCAGCGAGACGTGGCTGATGTTGGGGAAGATGTGCACGAACATCCGCCGGTTGTGCGAGGCGCCGATGGCGTCGGCGGCCTGCACGTACTCGCGCGTGCGGTGCTTCATGTATTCGGCGCGCACCAGCCGGAATATGCCGGTCCACCCGGTGAGGCCGAGGATCAGCACGATGGTCATCACGCCCTTCTGGTTGAGCACTGCCGCGATGGCGAGGATCAGCAGCAGGTAGGGGATGGCGGTGAAGATGCTGTAGAACCAGTTGAACAGGTCGTCGATCCAGCCGCCGTAATAGCCGGCGAAGGCGCCGGCCAGCGTGCCGATCAGCGTGGCGACGAAGGCCGCGGCGAGGCCGACGAAGATGGAGGTCTCGGAGCCCTTGATGACCTTCAGGATCACGTCATGGCCCCACTTGTCGGCGCCGAAGGTCAGGGTCGTGGCGCGCTCGCGGGCGACGGTGGCAACGCTGCCGGTGGCAAGGATTTCGGCCATTTCGGCGCCGATCGGGTCGACGACCTTGATGTCGGCCAGGCCCAGTTCGGCGAGCACCTTGTCGTGGTTCACCGGCGAGCCGCCGAGCGGTTGCGCCGTCCCGCCACCACTGTGTTTTGCGCCTTGGCCGAGCTGTGCCTTGAGTTCGGCGATCTCGGCGGCCAGCGGGTCGGTCACCGTGCCGGGATAGAGGTTCTTCTCTTCGGCGGCGACATCCTGCTGTGCCTTTTTGCCGGCCTTGGCGGCAGCATCGACGGTGAAGCTCGGCGGCGCGTAGCCGACGGCGACCTCGTCGTTCCAGTTCGCGGCGACGAGGCCGCTGCCGGAGGCGACCATGAGCAGCAGGAAGGCGCAGACGACGGCCATCGAGATCATGGCGACGCGGTCGGCAATGAGGCGGCGCCAGGCCAGCGTCCATTGGCCCGGGGACGCGCGATGCGTGGCCGCGTGCGAGCCGTTGCTGAGGGTAATGGTGGTCATGACGGCGCTTTCACTGCAACTGCACGCGCGGATCGACGGCCTTGTAGAGCACGTCGGCGAGCAGATTCACGAACATGGTGGCGATGGCGACATAGACGGTGATCGCCTTGATGACCGGGAAGTCGCTGCGTTCGACGGCGAGGATCACTTCGCGGCCGATGCCGGGAATGGAAAAGAAGCGCTCGATCAGGAAGTGACCGATCAACAGGCCCGGGATGTAGATCATCAGGTTGGTGATGATCGGAATCAGCGCATTGCGCAGTACATGCTTGAGCATCACGCGGTTTTCGTCGAGGCCCTTGGCGCGCGCCGTGCGCACGTAATCCTGATTGATCTCGTCGAGGATGAAGGTGCGGTAGAGCCGCGTGTTCGGCGCGATGCCGACGGCGACGCCGAGCAGGATCGGCAGCGCGGAATACTTGACGAGGTTCTCGGTGAAGCTCTCGCCCCAGCCCTGCACGGGGAACCAGCCGAACTGGTAGGCCAGCACGTATTGGCCAACGATGATGTACACCAGCAGCGATACCGACATGGCGACGGTGCAGGCGATCATGATCGAGCGGTCGGTCAGCGAGCCGCGCACGTAGGCGACGCCGAGGGCGATGAGCACGGAAAGCACGGTCTCGATGATGAGGATGGGCACCAGCACGGTCAGCGACGGGCCGATGCGCGTGGCGACGATCTGCGACACCTGCTCGTTGGTCGCCCAGGAGACGCCGAAATCGCCCGTCACCACCTGCTTGAGGAAGATCCACAACTGCACGTAGTAGGGCTGGTTGATGCCCAGTTGGGTGCGGATGTTCTCGATCTGCTCCTTGTTGGAAATCTTGCCGGCGAGCAGATAGGCCGGATCGCCGCCGACGAAGTTGAACAGCACGAAAACCAGCAGAATGACTCCGAGCAGCGTCGGGATCATCTGCCACAGGCGGCGCAGGATGAAGGCAGCCATGGTCTCAGCGCTTGCCGGTGATCTGCGCGAAGAACGGCTCGGGCGAGGGCTCGCGACCGAGGAAATCGCGCACCAGCGCGTCGGCCGGGCCTTCGCCGCCGCGCGAGAGCACCTTGTCGAGATAGCGACGGCCCATCTTCGGATCGAGCAGCTTGCCCTTCCAGGCCGAGGCCATGTCGAGCGCGAGCACTTCCGACCACATGTAGCCGTAATAGCCGGCCGCGTAGCCGCCGAGCAGATGGCCGAAGCGGGCGGGGAACATCGTGCCCGGCGTATGGCCCTGCGGCGAGGCTTCTTCGATGGCACGGTAGGTTGCCATCGGGTCCCCCGGGTTGGGGCCGGCCATCGCCATGTCGAAGGCGGCGAGGATGTACTGGCGGCTGTAGTGGATGCCGGCGCCGAAACGCTTGGCGGCGACCAGGCGGTCAAGCAGCTTCTTGTCGACCACCGGGCAGTCCTTGCAGTGGTTGCGGATCAGCGCCAGCGATTCGACGTTGCGCGCCCATTCCTCGAACATCTGCGACGGCGCCTCGACGAAATCGCGGCGCGTGCCGGTGCCGGCAAGGAAGGTGTACTTGGTGTTCGACAGCGTGCCGTGCAGCAGGTGGCCGAATTCGTGCAACAGGGTTTCCAGCTCGCGATGGTCCAGGCCTTTGCGATCGAGGTTGGTGACCAGCACCGAAATCGGCAGCCGGCCGATGCGCGTCGAGGCGCCGCGCACCGGCCAGACGGCAGCGTGGTTGTACTTGCCGTCGCGCGGGAAGGGGTCGAAATAGGCGCCGGCGATCTGGCGGCCATTGGCATCGAAGACATCGTAATAGCGCACGTCATCGTGCCACACCGGCGCCTTGCCGGCGACGAACTTGACGCCGTACATGCGTTGCGCGAGATCGAACAGCCAGCTGATCGACGCCTCGGTGGGGAAATAGCTGCGCAGGGCGTTCTGGTCGATCGCGTATTTGGCCTTGCGCACGCGCTCGGTGTAGAAGCCGGTGTCCCAGCGCTCCAGCCTGACTTCTTCGGGCTTGCGGCCGAGCAGTTCAGCCTTGGCGGCGCGCAGGATGTCGAGGTCGGTGCGCTCGACGTCCTGCACCTTCTGCTTCACGGTGGCGAGGAACTCGGTGACGCGCTCGGGCGAGCCGGCCATGCGGCGGGAGATGATCTGATGCGCGAACGAGGGCTTGCCGAACAGCGTGGCCAGTTCCTTGCGCAACTGGCTGGCTTCGTTGAGGATGGCCAGATTGCGTTCGCCGCCGATCTGGTTGAAGGCCATGTAGTAGCGGCGGCGGGCTTCGGACGACATGGCGTTGTCGACGAAGGGGACGTAATCCGGGTAGTTCAGCTTGAGCTCGATCACGCCCTTGTCGTTGGGCTTGTGGGTGTCGAGGTAGCTTTGCGGCATGCCTTCGAGATCGGCCGGCGTCATGGCGACGGTCGGCAGATTGTCGCGGCTGTTGCGGGCGAACTCGATGCCTAGCGCATCGAGTCTGTCGAAGATGGCCTTGGCGCGCGCACGCTTGTCGGCAGACAGCGTGATGCCGGCGTCCTCGAAGCCCTCGAGCGCGACCTTGGCGATCTGCGCATCCACCGCGTCCTGTGCGGCGAAGCGGCGCACGCGTTCATAGGCCTCGGCGTTCTGGAACAGGTCGGTCTGTACGGCCGACACCTTCAGCTCGCAAGCTTCGGCCGCTTCGCGGACTTCCTTGTGCGGCGACGTCGCCGAGGTGATGGCGATCGGTCCGCCGACATCCTCGATGGCGATGTTGACGGTATCCCAGCGGATCAGCGTCGCCGGTCCGACAGCGGTCTCAAGCGGCAGGCTGGTGAGGCCGTCGACCGCGCCCTTGATCTTCGCCAGCCCTGCATCGCAGTAGGCGTTCACGGCGGCAGTGTCGGCGAAGACCGGCAGCAGCGTGCGTTCGCCGCCAAGCGCCGTGGCGCCATGACTGTGGTTTGAAATCGCCAGCAGGACGAATGCCGCGGTCAGCGCGCGGTGCGAACGGGTGGGGGTCATTTCATTTTCTCCAGATCGATATCCGCGTAAATCCAGTCGGCCAGCAGGATGGGGTGCTTCTTGTAGCCGATGACATGCTTGTGCATGACCATGTTGCGGGCACGTGCCATCGACATGTGGTATGCGCCGTAGTATTCGAGCAGCCGCGCCATGTCGACCCAAAGTGCATCGCGTTCGGGACTATGCGGCAGCTTGGTGGCATTCTCGTACAGCGCGTCGAACGCCGGAATGTCGGTGCAGCTGGTATTGCTCTGGCCGATGTTCTTGCTGTAGAAAAGCTGCATGAAGTTCTCGCCGTCGGGAAAGTCGGCGATCCAGCGATCGGTACGCATCACCAGCTGGCAAGCCTTTTCCGCCTTGAGGATCTCGGGAAACTTCTTCTTGTCCGACTCCATGCGGATCTTGATCGCATTGAAGGTCTTGGCCCACATTTCTTCCTGCTGGCGGCCCAGCGAGTCGGGGCGGCTGGTGTAGGCGATTACCAGCGGCTTGCCATCGGGATAGGTGCGGAAACCGTCGCTGCCGACCTTGTAGCCGAACTTGTCGAGCAGCGCGTTGGCCAGCGGCACGTTGGTCGGATTCGACGTGCGATATTTCGGCAGGTAGCCGACGACGCCCGGCGGCACGGGGTAGTCGATGATCTCGGCCTGGCCGTTGTGCACGACGCGGATCTCCTCTTCGTCGTCGTAGGCCATCAGGATCGCGCGGCGCAGCGCGATGCGTTCCTTCGACAGACCCGCGGTGGCCGGATGGCGCATCGACAGATAGGGGTACTGGATTTCCGGGTCGGTGATGCGCGAGAGCGTGGCGCCCATGGCGACGAATTCGGCATTGAGTTTGCCGCCGTCCATGACCCGCGGCGCCAACGGGCCTTCGAGCTGGAAGAGGTCGAGCTCGCCATTCTGGAAGGCCAGCAGGCGGGCCTGGTCTTCTTCCATGATGGCGATTTCGATGCGCGCGAAGGAGGGCAGGCTGCGCCCCTTCATGGCCTTCACCAGTGCCTCGTCCTCCGGGCCCCCGGGAGCAAAATCCCACGTCTGGCCGCGGTAGTTCTCGTTCGGCACCAGCGTGATGAGCGAGGACCGCGCCCACTTGTCCAGACGGTACGGCCCGGTGCCGACCGGATGCGCATTGACGTCGTTGGGGAACTTTTCGACGACTTCGCGCGCCACGGCGCCGAAGGTCGGCATGGCGAGGATGTACGGATAGTTGAAGTCGGGCGCCTCGAGCGTCAGCCTGAGCGTGTAGGGGTCGATGACCTCCAGGCCCGGCACCTTGGCTGCATAGTCGAACTTGCCGGACTTTTCGGCGGCGCGGATCAACTCGGTGAGGCCGAGAATCTTGTTCTCGACCAGATAGCGCCACGGCGAGCGGATTTTCGGATCGGCGATGCGCTTGATCGAGAAGACGTAATCCTCGATCGTCAATTCGCGCGGCTTGCCGCCGAACACCGGGTGGTCGGCGTAGAGGATGCCCTTCTTGAGCTTGAACAGATACACCTTGCCGCCCTCGTGCATCTCCGGCAGCGATTCGGCGCTGCGCGGCATCAGCTTCGACGGTCGGGCGAGATAGTCGTAGGTCAGCAGCGGCTCGAACATCGCCTCGATGACTGTGTTCGAATACAGGTCGTGCACCTGCGCCGGGTCGAAGCCGGTTTCGGCAACGGGAAACTGCGTGCGCAGCACCTTCGCCGGATCGGGTGTCGGCTTGGCGAATGCCGTCGCGGACAACAATGCGCAGGCCGCGACAGCCGTCAGGGTACGGGTCAATGCACTCATTTGTCCGTCGCCTTGTAGGCGTTGCGGGTCGGCAGGTCGATGTCCATGAACTTCCATTCCGTGTGCATCATCGGGTGTTTCTTGAAGCCAATGATGCCCTTGTGAACCAGCGTCGCGCGCTTGCGCGAAACACCGAAACGCCAGGCGCCGTCATATTCGGCCTGGCGCACCATCAGTTCGTAAAGCGCCGTGCGCTGCGGCGAATCGGGCAGCTTGGCGGCCGCCTCGTAAAGCCGGTTGAAGATCGGCGAGTCGTAGCAGCCATTGTTCGACTGCAGCGAGTTCGGGCCGTAAAGCAATTGCAGGAAGTTCTCGCCGTCCGGGTAGTCCGCCGCCCACGCCGAGCCCCACATCATCAACTGGCACTGGTGCGCGGCCTTCTGGTTCTCGGCAAACGTGCCCTTTTGAACGGTGAGCTTGATGCCGATGGCTTCGAGCGATTTGCTCCACAGCTTGTCGTACTCGTTGGAAACCTGCTGTGCTTCCGAGTTCAGGCGGATCTCCAGCGGCGAGCCGTCTGGATTGGTGCGCCAGCCGTCGGCGCCGCGCTTGAAGCCGAATTTGTCGAGCAGCTTGTTGGCGGCCTCCGGGTTGTACGGATTCACCGAGCGGTAGTCCGGGTTGTAGCCGACGACGCCGCGCGGGATAACCATCTCGTTCTCGATGGCCTGGCTGCGGCGGATGGTTTCGATTTCGACGTGCGTCGGGTAGGCCATGATCATCGCGCGGCGCAGCGCGATGCGATCCTTGCCGAAGCCGCCGGTCATCTTGTCGCGGAAGTTGAAGAAGTGGAACGTCGTTTCGGCGTCGACGCTGTCGAAGCGGCGGATGCCGCGTGCCTTGAGCTCGGGCTTGACATCGTCGCCGTCGCGCCAGGATTCGGCGATGTTGCCGACGCGATAGACGTAGTCGAGCTGTCCATTGACGAAGGCGAGGTACTTGCTCTGCTCCTCTTCGATGATATTGACCTCGACGCGGCCCACTTGCGGCATCGATTTGCCCTTCAGTGCGGCGACGATTTCCTTGTCGACCGGATCGCTGCCGGCGGCGAAATCCCATGTGTAGCCGCGGTAATGCGGGTTGGCTTCAAGCACGATGCGACGGCCGCGTTCGTAAGCCTTGATCATGTAGGCATTGGTGCCGACCAGATGCGCCGCGAGGTCCGTGCCGTATTTCTCGGCGACTTCGCGCGCCACCGGTACGGTGGCCGACATGGCGAGGATGTAGGCGAAGTTGTAGTCCGGCTTGGTCAGCTTGATGCGCAGCGTGTATCGGTCGATCGCCTGCAGGCCGGCCACCGGCGCCGCGTAGTCGAACTTGCCGGACTTCTCGGCCGCTTCGGCCACGGCATCCAGGCCCTCGATCTTGCCGGCAAACAGGAAACGCCATTGCGAGCGCAGGTTGGGGTCGAGATAGCGCTTGAAACTGAAAATGAAGTCGTCGGCCGTCAGTTCGCGCTTCTTGCCGCCGAAGGCTTCGTCCGGCGCGAAGTGCACGCCCTTGCGGATCTTGAAGGTGTAGATGCGGCCGTTTTCCTCGATGGTCGGCAGGGCTTCGGCCACCAGCGGCACGAGCTTCGACGGGCGGGCGAGGTAATCGTAGGTCAGCAATTGCTCGCCGACCGCCTCGAGGATCATCCCGGAGTAGTAATTGCTGGAAAGCACCGGATCGAAGCCGGCGTCCTGTGCCTCGATGGCGACGCGCAGCACCTTCTTGGGGTCCGGCGCCGCATGGGTGGGGAAACTTGCACAACTGGCCAAGAAGAGGAATGCGGCAAGAACCCGGCTGCAAAGGCGCGTGAATGTCATCGGCGAGCAGAAAGAAAGACGGCGGGGAACGGTCGAGTCGGACCGGGTGCCGGCGAACGCGGCGAGGCGCGCATTCTAGTCACGGAAGCCGCGGCGCGAAAGCGGGTCACTTGGTGCGCCGCAGCAGGAGCGGCATGCGAAAGCGTCAATAGCCTTGATGGCTCTCAGGGCATCGTTGCTTGGCGATCGGCGGCCTGTTGCACGCGTGCAACGAATGCGTCACGGGCGTGTAACAGGTGACCTTTTTTTACATTTGGACTACGTGGCAGATACAATCCCTGCACGCCTGTCCAAGGAGAGGCACACCACACGAGGGACGATTCGACGGAACGCAAACAGTTCCGTTTTTTCGTTTCAGATTGGAAAACGTCCTAATTTCAAAAGGATAGATACATGGCACTGAAGAAGACACAAGTGGCCCTGGCGGTTGCACATGCAGTCGGCGCCTTCGCGCTGGCCGCTGCCGGACAGGCCTACGCACAGGACACCTCGTCGCAGCGCGTCGAGGTCACGGGAACCAGCATCAAGCGCGTTGCGGCAGAGTCCGCGCTGCCGGTGCAGACGTTCAATCAGGAGGACATCAAGAAGTCTGGCGTGACGACCGTCACCGAGTTCATCCAGCAACTCCCGGTGATGCAGGGCTTCACCGCGATCGCCGATTCCGTCGGCGGCGGCGGCGGCGGCTCGACCACGGCGTCCATCCACGACGTCGGCGAGCAGTACACGCTGGTCCTGCTCAATGGCCGTCGCGTTGCGCCGAATGGTTCCGGCACCACGATCGACCTCAATTCGATTCCGCTGGCGGCTGTCGAGCGTGTCGAAGTGCTGACTGACGGTGCCTCCGCGCTGTACGGCGCCGATGCGATCGCGGGCGTCATCAACTTCATCCTCAAGAAGGGTGAGGCGCCGTTCCAGATCGATATCCGCTCCACCAAGCCGCAGCATCCGGGTGGCGGCACCGAGAACTTCTCGATTTCGAAGGGCTTCGGCAACCTCGAGCGCGATGGCTACTCGTTCTTTACGTCGCTGAGCTTCGACAAGTCGAATGAACTGCGCGCGCTGGACCGCAAGATGTCGCAATCGGGCATCCTGCAGTTCAATTACAAGGGCGAAGACGTCATCTTCTTCAACGGTTCGTCGCGTTCTGTCCCGCCCAACGTCGATGTCCGCTATCGCAATCCCAGCGCGACCAACCCCAACCGCGTCAGCACGGTCAGCTTCAACCCGTATCGCGAAGCCAATGGCTCCTGCCCGGCACAGCATTTCTATGACGTCGCGAACCTTGGCAACCAGTGCTGGTTCGACTATGCGTCGTCCGTGCTGATCTCGCCGGAGAATGAGCGTACCGGCCTGTACTTCAGCGGCGAAATGAAGCTCGGCCAGTCGTTCAAGCTGTTTGCCGATGTCGCGCACACCGAAGCCAACGTGCTGGCCCGCATTGCGCCGTATCCGGCGGAATTTGCCGTGGCGATTGGCAGCCCGCTGTACAACCAATACATGCTGCCCTACCTGACGCCGTTCCAGGCCGCAAACGCCGTGTCGACAAACGTCAAGTATCGCCTGTACGATTTGGCGAACCGCACGTACGACTACCGTACGACTGCCGACCATATCGTCGTGGGCATTGATGGCAATATTGCCGGCTGGGACATCAACGGCGCGATCACGTCGTCGAACCAGGATCAGGATCAGGAATACGTCGCCGGCTTCCCGCTGGCCGAGCCGTTCATTGCTGCATTGAATTCCGGTGCCATCAACCCGTTCCCGTATGTCCGCGGCACGCTGCCGGCGTCGATGCGCCAGGCAATGGAAGCGACGACATGGAGCGGCGTTTACAACAAGACCGAAATCACCATGTCGGGCGCCGACCTGCGCGGTTCGCGCGACCTGTTCTCGATGGCCGGTGGCGCTTCCAAGCTGGGTATCGGCGTGGATTACCGCAAGTCGGGCTACAAGCTGACAGCCAATCCGGAAGTCGCCAACGCCGAAATCCTCTTCGACGATCCGCAGGCCGAATACGATTTGTCGCGCAAGTCGTATGGTGCGTATGCCGAAGTCGTCTTCCCGGTGACGAAGGAACTCGAAATCACCACCGCGCTGCGTTATGACTCTGTCAGCGGCGTGACCGACGACATGAACAATGTCAAGGCGGGCAAGGACCAGAACGAAACCACGTACAAGATTTCTGGCCGCTACCAGCCGACCAAGAACATGTTGTTCCGCGGTTCCTATGGCACGGGTTTCCGCACCGGCACCATGCTCGAAATCGCTCAGCCGAAGGTTGACTTCGGCGTGACCAGCGGCACCTACAACTGCCCCTTCACTGGCACCTATGATCCGCTGGGCTATGCCGCTGCCGGCTACGTCTGTGAAGACAACCTGCAATACGAAGTGTTCACCTCGGGCAACCCGAACCTCGAGCCGGAGACCTCAAAGCAGTGGAGCATCGGTGCGGTGTTCGAGCCGTTCAACGGCCTGAGCGTTGCGCTGGATTTGTGGGAAGTCAAGGTCAAGGATGCGGTGACGTCCGTCAGCGAGGCGCTGATTCTTGGCGACGCGGCAACCTACTTGGATCTTTACACGACCAAGTTCAAGGCCTCCAACGGCCTGACCTACGTCGCCATCAACCTGGCCCCGATCAACATCGGGCAGTTGCATAACCGCGGTATCGACTGGGACTTCACGTACAAGACCAAGATGGACTGGGGACGCCTGACCGCCAAGCTGGCCGGCACGCACCTGCTCAAGTCGCAGTACACGACGCCGGGCACGAGCGACCAGTGGGAAACCAGCCTGAACGAGTTCGGCAGCAACGATGCGGTGAGCTTCAAGAACATCATCACCGCGATTGCCTCGGTCGAGATGGGCGCCTTCACGCACACCTTGACCGGCAAGTACCGCAACGGCTACAAGGACCAGCACTACTCGTACGACGACTGCGTGGTGTTCAGCGCCGTCGATTGCGTCGATACGCAACTCAATGTGCCGGCCTACTACACGTTCGACTGGCAGACCACCTGGGCGGTTCGCAAGAACATCTCGGTCACGCTAGGCATCAACAACGTGCAGGACAAGGAGCCGCCGCGTTCGCTGCGCGTCAATGGCGCCGGTCACCAGCTGGGTTACGACCCGCGCTACGCCGACATCATGGGCCGTACGTTCTACATGAGCGGCTCGCTGAAGTTCTGATCGGCATCGCAGGCAGCTTCATTGCCTGTAGTGTTGATGTAGTCTTGAAACCCGCCCTCGTCGAGGGCGGGTTTTTTCATTCCGGCGCAAGAAATGTGTAAGCTTCTGTTGAAACCGTTTGCACGGCCGTGCAATAATTCGCGCCCACGAACTTCCGGCGATGACAACGTGCGAGGAGGCACCGTCATCGCGATCGAGAACCAGACTCCCAGAAGAACGAGCCCATGAGCTACGCTGAACCCCATGACTCAAGCCGGCGGTTTACCGGATTCGCCTTCGTTGTCGTCCTTCACATCCTGCTGGTGTATGCCCTGGTCAACGGGCTCGCACGCAAGATTGTCGAGGTCGTGCAGGCGCCGCTGGAAACCAAGATCATCGAAGAGGTGAAGCCGCCACCACCGGACAAGCCGCCGCCACCGCCACCGCCCAAGCTGGCTGCTCCGCCGCCGCCCTTCATCCCGCCGCCGGAGATAAGCATCCAGAATCCGGTGCCGACGCAAAACACCATCACCGCCGTCAGCGCCGTCCGGCCGCCCGTCGAGGCCGCGGTGCCGCGTCCCGCCGCGCCGGTTACCGCGCCGGCAGGCCCGGCGCGCACGTCCGCGGTCGTCGATTCGCGCAACTGCCAGAAGCCCGAGTACCCGTCGCAGTCGTTGCGTGCGCAGGAAGAGGGCCTCGTCGTGCTGCAGTTCCTCATCGGCGAAGACGGCGTGCCGCTCGACAGCAAGGTCGACAAGAGCTCCGGCTATCGCCGCCTCGACGAGGCGGCGCGCAAGGCCCTCGTGTTGTGCCGCTTCAAGCCCGGTACCGAAAACGGCAAGCCCGTGCAGAGTTGGGCGCGCCTCGAGTATCTCTGGAAGATCGAAGAGTGACGACCACGTCACCGACCCCCAACATCATCGGCAGATCGTCGTCGCTCTACTCCACCCAACCCATCTGAACAACGCGTTACTGGAAGGAACCTCCATGCAATTCGCCAAATCCCTCGCCGGCCTGATCGGCAAGCATTCGCTCACCGCCTTCGGCCTGCTGGCGGCGATTTTCGCCGCACCGGCGTTCGCCCAGGAAGCCGCCGAGGCAGCCAAAGTGATCGAGAATCCCTACGGTATCGAAGCACTGTGGGCGCAGGGCGACTGGGTGTCGAAGGGCACGCTGCTGACGCTGGCCATCATGTCGATGGGCTCGTGGTACATCGGCATCGTCAAGGCGCTGGAGCAGAACCGCCTGATGAAGGAAGCCAAGGCCGCCCGCGCGACCTTTTGGAACGCCGGTTCGATCGTCGAAGGCGCGCGTACGCTCGACGAAGACAGCGCCTTCCGCTACATGGCCGACGAGGGCATCAAGTCCGCCGGCCATCACGACGGCACGATGCAGGATGCCATCGACATGTCGTCGTGGGTCGGCATGTCGATCCAGCGCGCGGTGGATGAGATCAACGACCGCATCCAGGGCGGCCTTGCCTTCCTCGCCACGGTCGGTTCGACAGCGCCGTTCGTCGGCCTGTTCGGCACGGTGTGGGGCATCTATCACGCGCTGACCGAGATCGGCATTTCCGGACAGGCTTCGATCGACAAGGTCGCCGGCCCCGTCGGCGAAGCGCTGATCATGACTGCCATCGGCCTCGCCGTCGCCGTGCCGGCCGTGCTGGGTTACAACTGGCTGGTTCGCCGCAACAAGGTCGCGATGTCGCAAGTGCGTCACTTCAGCAGCGAACTGCACATGGTGCTGCTCGCTGGCGGCAAGACCGGCGTTCGGGGCTGACCATGGGCATGCAGGTCGGCGGCGATTCCGCCGAAGACGAAGTCGTATCGGCGATCAACACCACGCCCCTCGTGGACGTGATGCTGGTGCTGCTGATCATCTTCCTGATCACCATTCCGGTCGCGATCCAGGCGATCCCCGTCGAACTGCCCAACGAGCGCAGCCTGCCCAACCAGACCAAGCCCGAGAACATCGTGCTGGCGGTGGATGGCGATGGCGACATCTTCTGGAACCTGCAGCCGGTGAAGAACAACGCCGAGTTGGTGACCAAGCTCAAGGAAGTTGCCGTGCTGAAACCGCAGCCGGAAATCCACATCCGCGGCGACAAGGGTGCGCGCTACGAGTCGGTCGGGCGCATTGTCTTCGCCTGCCAGCGGGCGGGCATCCTGAAGGTCGGCTTCGTTACCGAGCCGCCACCGAACAACGTCGTTCGCTGAACGCGACCCGCTAGGAGCACGAAACATGGGAATGAACGTAGGCAGCGGGTCGGGCGGCGACGCCGAAGTGATGGTCGAGATGAACACCACGCCGCTCATCGACGTGATGCTGGTGCTGCTCGTCATGCTCATCATCACGATTCCGATCCAGACGCACGCCGTCAAGCTCAACATGCCGATCCCGTCGACCAACGCGCCGCCGCCGACCCCGCCAGTGGTGATCCGGGTCGATGTCGATTTCGACGGCACGATCCTCTGGAACGGCGAAGCCGTGCCGAAGGATTCGCTCGAGGATCGCTTCCGCGATGTCGCCGCGCAAGCCGACCAGCCGGAAATCCATCTGCGCCCCAACAAGCTGGTCAAGTACGAGCATGTGGCGATGGTGATGTCCGCTGCACAACGGCAGAACGTCAAGAAGCTCGGCGTCATCGGCAACGAACAGTTCGCGGACTGACGTCCGCACCACCCGCATTCGAGGAAGGCACATGGTGTCCTACGTGCGCATCATCACATCCGCGGCGGCACGCCGCTTTGCCGTCGCCGGGACCTGTCTGGCGCTGGCTGCGGCGTTCAGCGTCGCCGACCAAGGCTTCGTTTCAACCGCGCGCGCCGACGAAACGAAGGCCACGACCGTCCGCCCCGAAGTCGGCAAGCCGATCCAGGCCGCGCAGGAGCTGGTCAAGGCCAAGAAGTTCAAGGACGCGCTGGCCAAGGTCCGCGAAGCCGAGGCGATCGGCAGCCGCACGCCGTACGAGAACTACATCGTCGAGATCACCAAGGGCCAGGCCGCCGCGCAGTCCGGCGATCCGGCGACCGCTGCCGCTGCGTTCGAAGCTGCCGCCGCCGTGGCGCCGTCGGGCAAGGTGCAGTTGATCGCCGCCGCCGCCGGTCAGAGCTATCTCGCCAAGAGCTATGCCAAGGCGGCGGCGCTGGCCGAACGCTACGAAGCCGAAGGTGGCAACGACCCGACCATCCGCACGATGCATGTGCAGGCTCTCTACCTTGCCGGCAATTACGGCGCCGCGCAGAAGGAACTCGCCGGCGACGTCAAGGAGGCCGAGTCCAAGGGCCAGGCCGTTCCCGAGCAGACGCTGCAGTTGCTCGCCGACATCGCCAACAAGCAGAAGGACAGCGCCGGTTATCGCGCCGCCATCGAGAAGCTGGTCAGTCACTACCCGAAGCGCGAATACTGGGCGTCGCTGATCTACTCGGTGCAGACCAGGCAGGGTCTTTCGGACCGCCTGGCACTGGACATCCTGCGTACCAAGCTCGCCACCGACAATGTGCGCGAGACGGAAGAATACGTCGACGCCGCGCAATTGGCGCTTCAGGCCGGCTTCCCCATCGAGGCCAAGAAGTTCGTCGACGCCGGCTACGCCGCCAAAAAGCTCGGCGACGGCGCCGAGGCATCGCGTCACGCACGCCTGCGCGATGCCGCCGTCAAGGCGCTCGCTGCCGACGAAAAGTCGCTGGGCCAGGACGACGCCAAGGTTGCGCAAGCCGCCACCGGCGAGCCGCTGCTCAATACCGGCTTTAATTACGTCCTGCGCGGTCAGACCGACAAGGGCCTCGACATGATGGAACAGGCCATGACCAAGAACGCCTTCAAGCGCCCGGACGAGGCCGCGCTGCATTACGGCATGGCGCTGGTGATGGGCGGGCAGAAGACCAAGGCCCTGCGCGTGCTTGAAGGCGTCGGCGGCAAGGACGGCACTGCCGAAATTGCGCGGCTGTGGAAGCTGCTGGCGCTAAAGTAACGCGCACCAAACTACAGTGGTGGTGACATGGCGCAACCGGCGGCATTGCCGCCCGGAGCGCCGTTTTCACGTCTACATCTGCTTGAACAGGTGTGCGAAGGAGCGGCTGACCTCCAGCCGTTCGTCGTTGCCGCGCAGGCGGATCACCTGCTTGCCGCGAAAATCGCGCGAAACATCCGCGATCGCGCTCACATTCACGATCGTCGAGCGATGCACCTGCCAGAAGCGCTCGCCGTCCAACTCGCCGAGCAGCTCGTAGATCGGCTTGCGGATCAGCGCCTCGCCGCGTTCGCGCACCACGCGCGTGTACTTGTCGGCCGCCTGGAAAAACAGCACTTCGTCGGCGGCTATGAACTCCAGCCGTTCGCCGATCGACGCCTGTATCCACTCAAGCCGAGGCTTGGGCGCGGCGCCGCCAGCGTGCAGGCGGCCGACCAGTTCGGCGAGCAACTCACCGTCGCGTGTCGGCGCGTCGGCTGCGACCAGCCGCGATTTGAGCCGCTCGACGGTGCGCTGCAGGCGATCAACCGCCACCGGCTTGAGCAGGTAATCCAGCGCACCGCGCTCGAATGCCTGCACCGCGTATTCGTCATAGGCGGTGACGAACACGATGTGGATGTCGTCGTCCAGTTGTGCCGCCGCCTCGATGCCGGAGAGTCCGGGCATGCGGATGTCGAGAAACGCCACGTCCGGCTGCGTCTGCACCGCCAGCTCGATGGCCTGCGCACCATTGGCCGCCTCGGCGACGATGTCCATCTCCGGCCAGGCCTGCGCGAGGCGACCGCGCAGCTGGTCGCGCATCAGGCGTTCGTCATCCGCGATCAGTGCGCGGGGCGGCGGGCTTGAAGACATAGGGGAATTCGATCGTGGCGCGGGTGCCGCTGGGAACATTGGGCGCAATGATAAGGCGGCCGCGCCCGTCGAAGAGCGCTGCCAGCCGTTCGCGGATCGACGACAGGCCGACCCCGCGCGTGCCGTTGCGCGTCGTACCCGCACCGTCGCTGTCCGGCGCGAAACCATTGCCGGTATCGCTTACGGACACGATCAGCTGGCCGTCCTTGACCGCCGCGGCGATGGCGATGTGGCCGCCTTCGGGCTTGGGCTCGAGGCCATGCTCGATGGCATTCTCGACCAGCGATTGCAGCATCAGCGGCGGCATGGCGGCCGTCTCGAGGCCGGCCGGCACATCAATGCCGAATTCGAGGCGCGACTCCATGCGCACCTTCAGGATCTCGAGGTAGTTGCGCGAAATCTCGACTTCGCGGCCGAGCGTCGAATCGCCCTGGCGCAGGTTGGGCAACACCGAACGCAGGTAGGCGATGAGGTTGCGCTGCATGCCCGCAGCGCGCGGCGGATCGGTCTCGATCAGATGCTCGACTGCGGCCAGCGTGTTGAACAGGAAGTGCGGCTCGACCTGCGCCTGCATCGCCTGCAAGCGGGCCTCGGCGAGCTGGCGCTCCAGTGCGGCCGTGTCCGCGGCGCTCTCGGCGACCACGGCGCGAGCCTCGGCGCGTACCTTCGATTTCGCCAGGAAGCGCACGATGAACAGCAGCAGGATCAGGAAGATCGCCACTTGCGGCAGCGACACCGACGGCAGCAGGCCGCGACGCGCGTCCTTCATGGCGGCATCGAGCTTGGCGTCGAACTGCGATTCCAGCGCCTTGCGGCTCGATTCGGTGACCAGCTCGTGGATCGCGGCGACTTCCTTGTCGCTGGCCCGGCCACGGATCGTCAGGCCGTCCTCGCCGATATGCACGCGAAATTCCTTGTCGATCGTCGTCGGCGCCTCGTCGGCGGGCCCCTCGGTCGCCTCCTGCCGCTTGATCTCCACGCCGCCTTCGCCGATGCTGATCTGCACGTCGCGCTCGGCGCCTTTCACGTCGGTGCCCGGCGCTGGTGGGGGCAGGGGCGGCGCCGGCGCCTGCGTGATCTGGATCACCGGCCGACGCGGCGAAAAATCGAACACACCCTCGGCCATGCCGGCGGCGATCAGCAGCAGCAGCGCAAACACGATGAAGCGCCAGATCGTCATGCCGGCCAGGAAGTCACCCAGCCGCGACAGGCGTTCGCCCGTGCGACGACTGATATCGGCAAAGGTATCGAGCGCGGCCATGGCTACTTGGCGACTGGCGTGTCGCGTCCGGGAACGAACCACGTATCGTGCGGCGTGACGACGAAGCGGCCCACGGTGACGATTTCGTTGCGGGTCGGGTCGACGCTGCGCGCGGGCTTGTCGCCGATCAGCGCCACGGCGCTGCCGGCGCTGGCGAGCAGGGCGGCAACAAGCACGAGGGCCTTGAGGTGCGTACGTTTGTAGAGGGTGTTCTTCACGATGTTCTCCTGACGCCGGTTGGGCATGAGCGCATTGTGGCGAGGCTCATACCGCAATGCCATGGGCAGGCGACGAAATGGCGGCCGCGCGGCATGAAGCGCGCTTGACGCGGCACGAAACGGGCGGCCGAGCATTGACCGCCGCGTCGCCATAGCACCCGCGCACAGCGAAGGGGGACCCGCCGAAGGTGGGGGCGCAGCGACCGTGCGCGGGATGCGTCGTGGCGTCGACACGCGTGGGTGCGTTGACCGCCGTCCCGCCACGACTGTCGTTTGGGCTCAGCGACCGCCGCGGGCGACCCAGTCCTGCACGCGTCGCTCCAGCACCGCCAGCGGTAGCGGCCCGGCATCGAGCAGCAGGTTGTGGAAGCGGCGCAGATCGAAGCGCGCGCCGAGCGCGGCGGCGGCCTCGCGACGCAGCCGCTGGATCGTCATTTCGCCGATCTTGTAGGCCAGCGCCTGCCCCGGCCAAACGATGTAGCGGTCGATCTCGGCCGTCACCTCGTTGGCCGGCGCGCCGGTGGCTTCGCTCATGTACTCGATGGCCTGCTGGCGGCTCCAGCCCAGCGCGTGGATGCCCGTGTCGACCACCAGCCGCGCCGCCCGCCAGGCTTCGAAGGTATGCCGGCCCAGACGCGCCAGCGGGTCGGCATAGAGGCCCAGATCCTCGCCGAGCGATTCGGCGTACAGCGCCCAGCCTTCGCCATAGGCGGTGTACCACGCATGACGCCGGAAATCCGGCAGGTTCGTGAGCTCGCCGGCGCGCGCCAGTTGCAGGTGATGGCCGGGGATGGCCTCATGCAGCAGGTAGGCCGTCATCTCGAACTTGGCGCTGGTTTGCGGGCTCGAGGTGTCGACGACGAAGAATGCGGCGCGCGAGCCGTCCGCCGCACCCGGCCGGTAGTAGGCCGCCTGCCCGGCCTGCTCGGGTGGCGCGGCCACCACGCCCCATGGCATGCGCGGCAACTCGGCGAAGAGCGTCGGCATCATCGGATCGATGCGCTTGCCCAGCGCGCCGTAAGCAGCCAGCAGCTCGTCGCCGCTGGCGTAATACTGGTCCGGCTGCGCGCGCACCGCGCGGATGAACGCAACGGCGCCGCCCTCGAAGCCCTGCGCGCGGGCAATCGAATCGATGGCCGCATGGATGCGCGCGACCTCGCGCTTGCCGGTGGCATGGATCTGCGCGGCGTCCGGATCGGGCAGGCTGGTCATCAAGCGCATCAACAGCGTGTAGTAGGCCTTGCCATGAGGCAACTCGCTCGCCGCAATGCCGTCGCGGGCCTTGGGCAGATATTCCTCGGCGATGAAGCGGCGAAACGCCGCCAGCGCCGGGCGCACCGACTCGCCAAGCAGCGCGCGGCCCTTGCCGCGCAGCGCGTCGGCTTCGGCGGCGGCGATGGTCGGCGGCATCGACTTGAACGGTGCGTACCACGAGCCGCCCTCGATGGTGTCGCCGGCAATGAGGTCCAGTTGGCCCGGCACCGCCTCGACGGTGATGCGTGGCAGTACCCAGCCGGCGGCCAGCGACTTGCGGGCAATGGCGGTGACCTGCCCGATCTGCCGGGGCAACGCGGCGAGCCGCGCGAGGTATTGGCGGTAGGCCTCGGCATTGTCGAAGCGCGTGTTCGCCACCGCCTCGGAGAAGCGCAGATGGATGCCGTCCAGATGCCCGACAAGCGTCCAGTCTTCGCCGACGCCATCGTCGCCGTGCAATGCGTCGAAGGCCAGCCAGAGATCGGTCTCGTAGCGATAGAGGTCGTAAGACAGCCGATCGTCGCGCCCCAGCGCTTTGCGGTCGATGGCCCGCAAGCGCGCGTCGCTGTGGCGCAGATGGGCACGTCGGGCCTGCTGCGCCGCCGGCGTGTAGTCGGTCAACCGGTCGGCGAACCGAAGGTCGCCCAATTGCGACGCCCGTTCCGGTTGGTCGCGCAGGTTCCATTCCCAGTCGTCGGCAAACAGCTTGTGCAGACGCGCCGCTGCTGCGGTGGGGACGGCGGCGGCGACGGCATGCACCACCAACAGCAGGACGGCAAATACGAAAGGGCGGACGCGCTGCATGGCGGGGTCCAAACTACAGTGGTGGTGACACGGCGCTAGCGCCCGTCAGCGCACGCCGGCGCCCGAGAAGCGCACGGCGACGTGCTCGGCTTTGGCCTTGAAGTCGGCGGGCTTCAGGCCCAGCCTGACCTTCGCGCTGCCTCCGGCCGGCAGGCTGTAGACGTTGAACGGCGTATCGCCCAGCGTGGTGATCGAGCCGGTGCGCACGACGGCTATGCCGCGCACGTTGACGACATCGACCTTGGAGCGATTGGTCAATGTCAGTTCGACGAAGCCGCCATCGACGAGCTTCGGCGTGACCTCGATGTATTTCTGCGGATTGGCGGGGAGGTCGAGCCGCGCCACCATCTGCGCAGCTTCCTGCAATTCGGCATCGTCGCCATCGCCGGCCTCGACCAGCGGCGCGAGGAATTTCAGCGCGCGGTCCTTGCGGCCGTCGGCATAGGCGAGCTTGCCCAGCGTCAACGCGGCTTCGCCCGTCGGCAGCAGCGCCATGCTGCGCTCGAGGTCGGCCTCGCCTTCGCGTGGCCGGCCTTCCTTGACGCGCAATTTGCCGCGATTGAGCCACGGCCCGAAGTAGTTCGGGTTACGGCGGATGGCTTCGTCATAGTCGCCGACGGCGGCGCGACGGTCGCCCGTTTGCTCGCGCGCCTTGCCGCGCAGGGCATAAAACAGCGCTTCGCGCGGCTCGGCGGCGATTGCGACGCCGGCCTGGCGGATCGCTTCGTCGAATTTCTTGTCGCGCATCGCCTTGACGCCGGCATCGTAGGCGTCGTAGGCGGGCTTCATCGCGCGCAGGCCGGCCGTGGCGCGGCGGTATTCGGCTTCGCCCAGGCGCCCCGGCGGCGTTTGGCCCTGGGCGTGCTTGCGGTTGGCGTCGACGCGCTCCTGCGAAGGCGGGTGGCTGGACAGCAGCCCCTCGAACCAGCCCGGCTGCTTGTTGCCGGCAAGGCGCACGAAGGTCTCCTGCAGCTTCACCGCCGCGGCGGCATCGTAGCCGGCACGCTTCATGGACTTGATGCCGTAGGCATCCGCCTCCAGCTCGTGGTCGCGACCGTACTTCAGGCCGACGAGCCCGGCGCCGACGCCGACGGCCAGATCGGCGAGCCCCGGATAGCGCGAATCGCGCGCCGCGGCCGAGATCAGAGTCGCGCCGACGCCCAGCAGCAGGCCGGACTCCATCTGGCGTGCGCCGTGGCGCGCAGCCGCATGCACGACTTCATGCGACAGTACGGCGGCCAGTTCGGCCTCGCTCGACAGTTCGAGCAGCAGGCCGCGGTTGATCGCCATCTTGCCGCCCGGCATCGCCCAGGCATTGATGCTCGAATCGTTGGCGATGACGATTTCGTAGGGCAGTTTGCTGCGCTCGGTGACTGCCGTGATGTTCGCCAGCACGCCGCGCACGTAGGTGGTGAGCGCCGGGTCGAGGATGAACTCGCCGCCGGCCGTCTGCTGGCCCGACAAGTAGTTTTCCTTGCCCATGGCGATCTCCTGGTCCTCGGAAACGAGGTGGAGTTCCTTCTTGCCCGTCACGGGATTGGTGGCGCAGCCACCGAGCGTCAGGGCCGTCGTCGCAACCAGTACCGTGGCGGCGAGCTTGCGCAGCGCGCGGATCATCCGCCGGCCCCGGCTGCGGGCTGCGCCGTCGCGGGGTCATCTTCGGACCAGCGGCCCTGCTGGCGCCACTGCAAGGGCTGGAAATCGGCCTTGTAGGCCATCTTGCGGCTGCCGGGTATCCAGTAGCCGAGATATAGGTAAGGCAGGCGCAGATGCTGGCATTGGGCGATCTGCCACAGCACGGCGTAGGTGCCGTAGGCCGTGGCGCGGCTGTCGGCGGCACGTTCGGGGTCGTAAAACGTATAGACCGACGACAAGCCGTCGTCGAGCACGTCGACGATGCTGACGATGCGCAGGCCGGTGGCGTCGCGGAATTCGATCAGCCGCGTGTCGACGTGCGTTTGCAGCAGGAAATGGGCGTATTGGTCGCGGCTGTCCTCGTCCATGCCGCCGCCGCTGTGACGCGCCTGCTGATAGTGCTGATAGAGCCGGTAGTGCTCTTCGTCATACGCCAGCGGCCGTTCGCGAACGACCAGGTCGCCATGGCGGGCAAGCGCCCGGCGCTGGCTGCGGTT
This sequence comes from Rhodocyclaceae bacterium, assembly GCA_044230495.1. GTDB lineage: Bacteria > Pseudomonadota > Gammaproteobacteria > Burkholderiales > Rhodocyclaceae > JADJEF01. The sequence goes on along the minus strand of JBGARB010000007.1, from coordinate 27,697 downwards.
GGGCGCGAAACGGTCGACGACCACGCGCACCGGCCGGCATTCGTGGCATGCGTCGCAATGCGGTCGATAGGTGAACACGCCGCTGCGGCGAAAGCCGATGCGCACCAGTTCGCCATAGGTGGCGGCGTCGATGAGTTGCGTCGGCGTGGCGACTTGCGAGCGCGCCATGCGGCCGGGCAGGTAAGAGCACGCATACGGGGCCGTGGCATAGAACTGCAACAGCGGAAACGGCGGCAGGTCGCGCGGGTGGGTCACGGTGGCCTCAGCGGCTGCGCGGCGGAAGACAGCCGACGAGTGCGTCGGCCGGCCAGCGCATTGGCGCATCGCCGGCATCGCGCAGCTCGGCCAGGCGTTGCACGAACTCCCGGCGCGGGATGGGGCGGGCGCCGAGCGAGGCAAGGTGAGTGGTTTCCATCTGGCAGTCAATTATGCCGAAATCGCGCCGGCACAGAAATTCGCACAGGTGGGCCAGCGCGATCTTGGAGGCGTCGGTGCGTCGCGCGAACATCGATTCGCCGAAAAACGCCCGTCCGACCGCCACGCCGTACAAGCCGCCGACCAGTTCGCCGTCGATCCAGGTCTCGACGCTGTGGGCGTATCCGGCCGCGTGCAGCGCGCCGTAGGCGGCGCGCATCGGCGGCAGTATCCAGGTGCCGGGTTGGCCGTCGCGCGGCGCCTCGGCGCAGCCGGCGACAACGGCATCGAACGCCGTGTCGCAACGGATGTCGTAGTGCGCGTTGCGCAGCGTTTTCGCCAGCGAACGACGGCAGACGAACTCGGCCGGGAGCAGCACCATGCGTGGGTCCGGGCTCCACCAGAGAATCGGATCGCCCTCCGAGAACCAAGGGAAGATGCCGCGACGGTAGGCCGCGACCAGACGCGGCACGGACAGGTCGCCGCCGGCGGCGAGCAGGCCGTTGGGCTCGCGCAATGCCGTCTCGACCGGCGGGAAGGGTGTCGCGGCATCGGCTTCCGCGGGAAGCCAGCGGATCATGGACCGCTCAGCGCTCGTGGGAGAATTCGTCGCGAGCAGGCCGCAGCGGGGTGCGGCCCCACGCAGGCGCGCGAGCGAACTGCGTTCGTTGCTTGGGCAGAAACCGGAATGTACACGTCGTACATGAGGATATCGAACACCGCCCAATCCCCGCTCCGGCATGCGCAGCAGGATTCGTCACAAGCGCTCAGTTGCTGCTGTCGGTGACGCGCCTGGCGCCGTTGTAGCGCTTGGTCCAGTATTTCGATTCCATCGAATCGACGCGCACCTTCTGGCCGCGACGCGGGGCATGGACGAAGAGGCCATCGCCCAGATAGATGCCGACATGCGAAAACGCGCGGCGCATGGTGTTGAAGAACACCAGGTCGCCCGGCGCCAATTCCTTCTTGTCGACCTTTTCGCCTTCCTTGCTTTGTTCGCGGGCGCTGCGCGGCAGCAGCAGGTCGCGGCTTTGCTGGAACACGTGCTGCACGAGACCCGAGCAGTCCAGACCCTTGGCCGGGTTGGCGCTGCCCCATTTGTAGGGGATGCCGATGAGACCGAGCGCCTTGTTCAGCGTTTCTTCGATGGCGCCCGGTTCGTCACCATTGGCCGGGATCGTCGACGCCGTCGGCGCGGCGTGCGGCTCAGCGAATGCGGGCGCAATGCCGCCGGCAAGGGCCTGCGGCTCCTCGGGCGGCGTTGCGAACGACGACAAGGGGAACGTCGCGATCGCCAGGGTGGCGAGGCATCGATTCAACGGGGACATGGCGGGCGATTATAGTCAGCGGGACGGCGTGCGCAAGGTGGATGTAAGCCGTTGTTTTCTAAACTTCAGCCAAACTACAGTGGTGGTGGCACGGCGCTTCGCGCCGCCATCTGCCGCTGGCGAGGGGACAGCATGTCATTCAGAGCCTTCCTGATCGAAAAGCAGGACGACGCGCCCGGCGGCGTGAAGAGCGGGTACGCCAGCATGGACGAGGCGGCGCTCGACCCGGGCGAGGTGACCATCGAGGTCACGCATTCGTCGATCAACTACAAGGACGCGCTGGCGGCAACAGGCAAGGGACGCATCATCCGCCGCTTGCCGTGCATCGGCGGCATCGATCTGGCCGGCCGCGTGCTCGCCAGCGGCGACGCGCGCTTTGCCCCCGGCGACGAAGTGATCGCCACCAGCTACGACATCGGCGTCGCCCATCATGGCGGCTATGCCGAGCGCGCACGCCTGCCCGCCGACTGGGTGCTCAAGCTGCCCGCCGGCCTGACCCGCGCCGAGGCGATGGCGTTGGGCACGGCCGGCTTCACGGCGGCGCTGGGCGTGGTGCGCATGGAGCACAATGGCCTGGCGCCCGGCAACGGCCCGGTGATCGTGTCGGGTGCTACCGGCGGCGTCGGCAGCATCGCCGTCGAGATCCTTGCCAAGCGCGGTTACGAGGTCGTGGCGCTGACCGGCAAGGCCCACGAAGCCGATTACCTGAAGTGGCTCGGCGCCCGCGACGTCATGCTGCGCGAGTCGCTCGACCTGGCGAAGATCAAGCCGCTGGGCAAGGAGACCTGGGCTGGTGCGGTGGACAACCTCGGCGGCGACGTGCTGGCCTGGATGGCGAGCACGATGCAGGTCGGCGGCACCATCGCCAGCATCGGACTGGCCGCCAGCATGAACCTGCCGACGACAGTGGCGCCGTTCATCCTGCGCGGCGCCAGCCTGCTCGGCATCGATTCGGTCAATTGCCCGATGCCGCAGCGCGCGGCGGTGTGGCAGCACCTGGCCAGCGACATGAAGCCGATCCACCTGAAGGAACTGACCCGGCATGTGGCTTTCGACGCACTGCCGGACGCTTTTGCCGATTTCATCGAAGGCCGCGCCCGCGGACGCACGGTCGTCGATATCCACGTTTGACAACAAGAAGACGGAGACAGGACATGGCTACCTACAGCGATTTTCACCGGCGTTCGATCAATGACCGCGATGCGTTCTGGCGTGAGCAATCGGCCCTCGTCGATTGGCAAACGCCACCGCAGACCATCTGCGACTACAGCAGGCCGCCCTTCACCAAGTGGTATTCGGGCGGCACCACCAACCTGTGCCACAACGCCGTCGATCGCCACGCCGCGCAGCGACCCGATGATCGCGCACTGATCTACATCTCCACCGAAACCAACGAAGAGAAGATCTACAGCTTTGCCGAACTCAAGCGCGAAGTGATGCGCATGGCGGCAATCATGCAGTCACTGGGCGTGGGCAAGGGCGACCGCGTGCTGATCTACATGCCGATGATCGCCGAAGCGGCCTTCGCGATGCTCGCCTGCGTGCGCATCGGCGCGATCCACTCGGTGGTTTTCGGCGGCTTTGCCTCCGGCTCGCTGGCCACGCGCATCGACGATGCCACGCCCAAGCTGATCGTCTCGAGCGACGCCGGAATGCGCGGCGGCAAGGCCGTGCCCTACAAGAACCTGCTCGACGAAGCCTGCAAGCTGGCCGCGCATCCGCCGGCGCATGTGCTGATGATCGACCGCGGGCTCGACAAGGGTTTCAACAGGGTCGAAGGCCGCGACGTCGATTACGCCACATTGCGTGCGCGGCACATGGATGCCGACGTGCCGTGCGTGTGGCTCGAATCCTCAGAGCCGTCCTACATCCTCTATACCTCGGGCACCACCGGCAAGCCCAAGGGCGTGCAGCGCGATACGGGCGGCTATGCCGTGGCGCTGGCGGCGTCGATGAAATACATCTTCCAGGGCTTTGCCGGCGAGACGATGTTCTCGACCAGCGACATCGGCTGGGTCGTCGGCCACAGCTACATCATCTACGGCCCGCTGATCGCCGGCATGGCCACCGTGATGTACGAAGGCACGCCGATCCGGCCCGATGCAGGCATCTGGTGGCAAATCGTCGAAAAGTACAAGGTCAACGTGATGTTTTCGGCGCCGACCGCGATCCGCGTGCTCAAGAAGCAGGATCCCGCCTTCCTGCACAAATACGATCTGTCCAGCCTCAAGCACCTGTTCCTCGCCGGCGAGCCGCTGGACCAGCCGACGCACGAATGGATCATGGGCGAACTCAAGCTGCCGGTGATCGACAACTACTGGCAGACCGAAACCGGCTGGCCGATTCTGTCGACCGTGCGTGGCGTCGAGGACACCAAAATCAAGTTCGGCACGCCGGCGTTCGCGGTGTATGGCTACGACCTGCGCATCTTCCGCGAGGACGGCAGCGAATGCGGGCCGAACGAGAAGGGCATCGTCGGCATCGTGCCGCCGCTGCCGCCGGGCTGCCTGTCGACGGTCTGGGGCGACGACGAGCGCTTCGTCAAGACCTACTTCAGCCTGTTCAAGGAGCCGATGGTGTACAGCTCCTTCGACTGGGGCATCCGCGACGAAGAGGGCTACCACTACATCCTCGGGCGCACCGACGATGTCATCAACGTCGCCGGGCATCGCCTCGGCACGCGCGAGATCGAAGAAGCCGTGCAAGGGCATTCGGCGATTGCCGAAGTCGCTGTCGTCGGCGTTGCCGACCAGCTCAAGGGCCAAGAGCCGATGGCCTTCGCGGTCGTCAAGGATCCGGCGCGCATCGCCACGCCCGAATTGCGCGCCGCGCTCGAGGCCGAGGTCAAGAAGACGGTCGACAACATCCTCGGCGCCATTGCACGGCCCAAGCGCATCCATTTCGTCTCGGGACTGCCCAAGACCCGCTCGGGCAAGATGCTGCGCCGGTCGATCCAGGCGCTGGCCGAAGGGCGCGATGCCGGCGATCTGACCACCATTGATGATCCGGGTACGCTCGAACAGATCAAAGGCGCACTCAAAGAATAGAGAAAACAAAGGGTTTTCGTTATTTCTTCAAGTTTTACCGGAAGCTCCCGATAGCGAGAATGCAAGGGCACGCGCGGCTCGGCGCGTGCCCCTCGATCCGGGAGTCCAACGTGGTGGTCATCAATGCGCAGCGGGTCACGGCCATCGTGATCCGCAACAACGGCAAGAAAGTCACCCTTGTCCCGATGCGGGGCGGTCGCCTGACCGCCCGCAGCGTCGACTTCGGCGAATTCCGCACCCAGTGGCAGGAGGCCGGCTATTCGCTGTCACAGGCGCTGACCACCTTCCTTGCCCACATCATGAAATGTGGCGCATCCGGCGAGGTCAGCTCGGGCCTGGCGCGGCTTGCCGCGCGCGACCGCTTCGTCGTCGCGCCGCTGTTTTGAATCGCGCGCGCGACGCGGCGCGCGGTGAAGCCGCGAGCGCCGTGTCACCACCACTGTGTTTTGCGCCGCAGCGCGCTGCTCAAGCGGGTATGCTGCCCTTCGGAGGATGACGCCATGGCCACGACCAAGCCCGCCGTACCCAAGCGCAAGAACGCACCACGCAAGGCCGCGCCCGGAGCGACCGTCGCGCCGCCTGTCGGCAATGCCGCAGCCGCGTCGAAAAGACGCACGCCCAAGGCGGTGCTGCGTCCGCCACCGCGCACCGTGACGCCGCTGACCGAAGCCAAGGCCGACCACAAGCCGCTGGGCATGGGGCTGCTGCCCAGCGCGAGCACCCTGTCGACCGCCGAGAACATCATCAGCGGCCTGGCCGGTCTGGCGCCGACGCGGCTGACCCATCAGGTGCGCGCGATGACCGAGCGCATGATGAACTGGGCCGGCACGGCTGCCGAAGTGGCCGTCGGCGCGACGGCACCGCTGATCAAGGAACCGACGCGCCGCGCCGCGCTCGAAAAGGCCGGCGAAGTGCTCAAGGACGCGCGCGAAACCGCAGGCCTGACGGTGCATGATGTCGCCGCGGCGCTCGATTTCTCCGACACCAACCTGCTTGATCTGGCAGAGAACGGACGCATTGCCTTGCCCTTCGAAGTGATTCTCCGGCTCGCCGCGCTGCTGGCACGCAATGACCCGGTGCCGTTCGTCATGAACCTGACGCGCGTCTACAACCCCGGCCTGTGGAAGATCATCGAGCAGTTGGGCATCGGCAAGCTGGCCCTGCATGTCGGGCGCGAACGCGAGTTCATCAACATCTACCGCTCGCGCGACGATGCGCGCCATTTGAGCGATGCCGAATTCAAGCGCGTCGTGCATTTCACGGGCGACGCCTTCGGCGCGGCCGTCGATCTGGTCGCGCTGAGTCGTCCGCCCGCCGCAGAAAAGAAGGACGCCGGCGGCAAGGCCGAGAAATAGGCACGCCGGTGCGTTGACTTGAACGGCCACGTCAGTACAATGCGCCCCTCGCAGGCGCGTAGCTCAGCTGGTTAGAGCACCACCTTGACATGGTGGGGGTCGGTGGTTCGAGTCCACTCGCGCCTACCAGAATTGCCGAAAACCCTGCTCCGGGGGACTGCGCTTCGGAGCAACGACAAAACCGCCTTCGGGCGGTTTTGTGCTTTCAGCGGCACGTTTCCACGCTGTGCCGGTGAGCAGAAAATCTTGCGGACAAATGCGCGATTCCTCGGCATAATACGTGCATGAGTTTCGACGCATCAACTATTCGTTCAACCCAGGACGCAACACAGGCCTGGACGCTGGACGATGTTCGCGCCACGTTCAAGGCGTGCGAGGGCTTGTTTCATGCCCTGGGCGACCCGGCGCGGCAGGCGATCATCCTGTTGCTGGCCGAGCACGGACGCTTGAATGTCAATCAGATCACCGATACCACGGTGCTCTCCCGGCCGACGGTGTCGCACCATCTCAAGGTGCTCAAGGATGCCGGCATGCTCGAGCTGAGCCGTGAAGCGCGCGAAAACTACTACAGCCTGGCGTGGGACGAACCCGTCGGAAGACTGAAGCTGCTGGTCGACCAGGCCCAGATGACCTGCGCGTCGCGAAAGCCCTGAAATTTTTTTGCTAATAACGTCGATATGTTTCGACGTACGAACCTACAGGAGTCCCCGATGCAGACCGAACTTTTCTCTCCATTGACCCTGCCCAACGGCGCGATCATTCCCAACCGGCTGGGCAAGGCAGCGATGGAAGAACGCATGGCCGGCCCCGGACAATTGCCGGGCCTGCCCTTCGAAAAGCTGTACGGTGCGTTTGCCGACGGCGGCGTGGGCCTGATCATCACCGGCAATGTCATGGTCGATCCACGTGCGTTGACAGGACCCGGCGCGGTCGTGCTGCAAGAGGGCACCGATCTCGCGCCGTTCAAGCGCTGGGCGCAGGCGGCGCGGCGTGGCGGCGCGCAGGTGTGGATGCAGATCAGCCACCCCGGTCGCCAGGTGTTCGCCAACATGGGCCAGCCGGGCTGGGCGCCGTCAGCCGTGGCGGTCGATCTGGGCAAACATTCCAAGCTCATGGCGGTGCCGCGCGAAATGTCGGACGCCGACATCGAACAGACCATCGTCCGCTTTGTGGACACCGCCCGTTTGGCCGAGCAGGCGGGTTTCACGGGTGTGCAGATTCATGCCGCCCACGGCTATCTGGTCAGCCAGTTCTTGTCGCCGCTGACCAATCGGCGCACCGATCGCTGGGGCGGCACGCTGGAAAACCGTGCGCGCCTGCTGCTCGAGATCGTGCGTCGGGTACGTGATGTGGTGGCGCCGACGTTTTGCGTCGCGGTGAAGCTGAATTCGGCCGACTTCCAGCGCGGCGGATTCGATGCCGACGATGCAGCCGCCGTGGTCGGCATGCTCAACGGCATGCCGGTCGATCTGGTGGAGCTTTCCGGTGGCAGCTACGAGGCACCGGCGATGCAAGGGCAGACGCGCGATGGACGTACGCTGGCGCGCGAAGCCTACTTCCTGCAATTTGCCGCCGACATCGCCAAGGTCGCGCGCATGCCGGTCATGACGACAGGCGGGATTGTGCGTCGCGAGGTGGCCGAACAAGTGCTGGCCCAGGGCGTCGCGATGACCGGGATCGCCTCAGCCCTGGCGATGGACCCCGCGCTGCCGTCGCGCTGGCGGCGGGGCGAAATCGTCGATGGAAGCGGGCCGCACGTCACCATCCAGGACAAGACGATGTCGGCCATGGCCACCATGTCGATCATCCGCCGCCAGTTGCAACGCCTGGGCGATGGCAAGGCGACGCGGCCGAGCGAAAACGCCTGGCTGGCACTTGTGCTGGACCAGTTGCATACGATGGGGCTGACGCGACGCTATCGCCGCTGGATTGCGGATATCGGCTGAATCGTCGGCAGATGCCGGACGACTTTCCGGCGGCGATCGGTGGTTAAATCCGAGCCAACGGTGGGGGCCGGTCGCATGAGCAAGTTGATTTGCAAATCCAGCAAGGGTCGGCGCGAGGCCGGCGGGAAGACGCACGACCTGCCGGAGCCCTTGCATGCCGTGCTCGCCAAATGCAGCGGGCAGTTCGTTGCCGAAGATCTGATCGCCGAGCAGCCGCCCCGCGAGCGCGATGCCTTTGCCGGCGCGCTGGTCGAGCTGATCGATGCCGGCTATCTGATGGCCGTGGCCGAGTTCGAGGACGACGAACCCGAAGCCGACGCGACGCCCGTCGAGGCGGAGACCGCCGATCACCTGCGCGCCGGCCTCGCGGCACGGCGCGGCCAGCGCGACGATACGGTCAGCGAGGAAATGCGCGCCGCCGAGGAAGCGGCGAGGAAGCGCGCCGAAGAGCGCCAGGCGCGCGAAGCCGCCGAAGTCGAGGCTCGTCGCCGTGCCGAAGAACGCGCACGCATGGAAGCCGAGGAGCGTGAGCGGCAGGAAGCGGAGGCCGCTGCGCGGCGCGCCGCCGAAGAGCGTGAACGCGAAGAGATCCGCCAGCGCCTGCAGCAACGGCGCGCGCAGCAAAAGGGCATCGCGATGCGCGTGGCCGGCGCGCTGGGCGCGCTGGCGGTGGGCATCATCATCCTCCAGGAGATGCCGTGGGATGGGCGCCGCGAAGCCGTCGCCCAACTCGCGAGCGGACAGCTCGGCGCCAAGGTGGCGATCCAGCGCGCCCGGCTGGTGCTCGTCTCCGGGCCGACCTGGGAGTTTTCCGGCATCACGGTCGGCGACGGCGACGGTGCCGTTCGCATCGAAAAGGCGCAGCTCGATTCGACCTTGTTCGGCTTGTTCGGCGCACCCAGATCGATGGATGGCGTCCGCCTGTCCGGTGTCGCCGTGCCGCAGCCTGCACTGCTGCGCGCGTGGCGAGGCGCCGGCGCTGGCGAGGCCGCAGGGCGCTTCTCGGCGACCGGCGTGGCCATCGCCTCGCCGCTGCTCGAACTGCCAGCACTGGCGATCGACGGGCAGGTTGCCGGTGGCAAGCTGGTCGAATTCGCCGCGCGCAGCACGGCGACCGATGCACCGCGCATCGCCATCGACGGCAAGCGCGACGAACGCGCCTGGTCGATGCAATGGACCGCCAGCGAAGCCAGGCTGCCCTTCGGCGCCGAACTGCCGGTGGCCGACCTGGTGCTGCAGATGCGCGTTGCCGAACATCGCGCCGAGCTCTCGGAGTTTGCCTTCCGCGTCAGGGATGGTCTGGTCAAGGGCAAGGGCATCCTCGATTGGCAGCAGGAATGGCGCAGCGAAGGCGAGTTCACGGTCAGCCGCATGGATGCTGCCAAGCTCGCGCCCGGTTGGGTGCGCAACAGCTTCGTCAGCGGCCAGGGCGCCTATTCGGCGCGCAGCGACAAGCCCGACACGCTGCTGGCACAACCCCGCCTGGCCGGCAGCTTCGAGACCGGCATCGGCTACCTGCTCGGCGTCGATCTGGACAAGGCGCTGCAGCAGCGCGGTCTTGGCGGCGAATCCCGCTACGACCGGCTCGTCGGACGCTTCACGGTCGAGAACGACCGCATCAAGCTCGATGATGTCGTGATGACCGCCGGTGCGTTGCGGGCGACGGGCGCGCTCGATTCGCCCGCCGACGGCAATGTCTACGGCCGCTTGCGCGCGATGGTGACGGCCGGCAGCGCGCGGCTGGGCGCGTCGGTCGGCGTCCAGGGCACGCGGACAGCACCGAAATACACGCCGTAGCGCGCAAGCGCCGTGTCGCCACCACTGTAGTTTGGTGTCGAGAAGCCGGATGTGTTGATTGCAATCAAGAGTTGCGCACGCAGTGCGTGGCAGCATTTGCCAACTCAACCGGCTTGACCCGACCAACAAACTGCGATTTGCGCGACATAGGAGCATTGCATGCCCTCCCAAGAGACGCCTTCGACCCCTTCGCCCGTGGCGCCATCGTCCGGGTGCGCTGCGGCAGCGGCATCGGCGAACCCGGCCGACCACGTCCTGAAGACCACCCGCCGCGGTTTCCTGAAGGCCGGCGGCATGTTGAGTCTGTCGTCGCTGATGGGCACGGCCGCGCTGATGGCGCAGTCAAACGATGCCGAGGCGGCCGTCGAATGGGCAGAGCATTTCCAGAAGAACTATCGCCTGATGACCGACGCCGAAAAGGCGGAAGCGCGGGCGCGGCTGGAGCGGCGCTATTCGGCGGAATACGGCAAGCAGGTCACGGTCGACACCACCGGCCCCAAGGCGGGCGTCTTGATGGGCTACGCCCTCAACATCCGCAAATGCATCGGCTGCCGCCGCTGCGTGCATGCCTGCGTCGCCGAGAACAACCAGTCGCGCGGCACGGGCCGCGCAGGCGAGAAGATCGAGTGGATCCAGGTGCTGCGGATGGAGCGCGGCAAGTTCGAGCAGGAAAAGATGGATCACGGCTATCCCGAGGGCCTGGGCATCCAGGTCGGCGGCAACGCCTACACGCCCGCGGGCCAGGTGCTCGAGGGGCAATATCACTACAACCCGGATCTGGTGCCCGAGAAGGATGCCACCTACATGCCGATCGCCTGCATGCAGTGCGAGAAGCCGCCCTGCGTCAAGGTCTGTCCGGTGCGCACCACTTATCGCGAAGCCGACGGCCCGGTGGTGATCGACTACAACTGGTGCATCGGCTGCCGCATGTGCATGGGTGCCTGCCCGTACTGGGCGCGCCGCCTCAACGTCACCAATCCCGTGCTGCCGAAGGAAGAAATGAACCCGGTGACGCACTATCTGGGCAACCGTCCGCGCATGCGCGGCGTCGTCGAGAAGTGCCACTGGTGCCTGCAGCGCACGCGCCACGACCGCTACCCGGCCTGCGTCGAGGTCTGCCCGGTCGGCGCGCGCAAGTTCGGCAACCTGCTCGACCCGGAGAGCGAAGTCAGTCTGGTCCTGGCGCGGAAGAACGTCTTCCGCCTGAAGGCCGAGCTCAACACCTTTCCGAAATTCTTCTACTTCTACGATTGAGGAGCGAACCGTGCAACTGATCAGTTTCGCTACCGACTACACCCGTTACGTCCTCAAGGGCGGCACGAAGTTCTATGCCTGGATGGGCGCCTTGGGCGTGCTCATCCTCGGCATGCTCTACGTCTTCTACCTGCAGAACACCGACGGCCTGATCGTCACCGGCATGACCAGCCAGATCCACGACGGTCTGTACTTCGCCAACCTGGTCTTTCTCGTCGGCGTCGCCGCCGGGGCGGTGACCATCGTCTTCCCGGCCTACGTGTACCACCACGAGGGCATGCACAAAGTCGCCGTGCTGGGCGAGATGCTGGCGATCACCGCCGTGATCATGGTGATGATGTTCGTCTTTGCCCACATGGGCCGGCCCGACCGCCTCTGGCACATGATCCCGCCGTGGGGCATCTACAGTTTCTCGTCGATGCTGGGCTGGGACGTGATGGTGCTCAACGGTTATCTGTTCCTCAACCTCGTCTGCGGCTTCTACTACCTCTGGGTGAAGTACACGGGCGGGCAAGTGAACAAGAAGTGGTTCATACCGCTGGTGTACGTCGCGATCGTCTGGGCGCTGTCGATCCATACCGTGACGGCCTTCCTGATCTCGACCATGCCGGCGCGTCCGATGTGGTTCCACAGCATGATGCCGATCCGCTTCATCACGACGGCATTCGCGGCAGGGCCGGCGCTGATCATCCTGATCTTCATGATCGTGCGCAACAACACGAAGTTCTGGGTCGATGACAGCGCCATCAAGCTGCTGGCGACCATCGTCACCTGGTGCCTCGGCATTGCGATCTTCCTCACGCTGTCGGAAGTGGTGGTCGAGCTGTACGCCCGCACCGAGCATGCCAACGGACTCTACTACCTCATGTTCGGCCTGCACGGGCTGACCGGCCTGGTGCCGTGGTTCTGGGCGGCCGTGATCCTGATGGTCAGCGCCTTCGTGCTGTTCCTCATGCCGTCGATCCGCAACGACATGAAGCGGCTGCCGATCCCTTGCGTGATGGCATTCGTCGGCATCTGGATCGAGAAGGGCATGGGACTGATCGTTCCAGGCTTCGTGCCGAGCCCCATCGGCGAGGTGACCGAGTACTACCCGACCTTCGTCGAATGGCTGCTGATGTTCGGCATCTGGGCCTTCGGCTTCTTCATCCTGACCATCCTGCTCAAGGGCGCCATCGGCATCCTGCAAGGCGAGATCAAATACGGCGCGGCGAAGTGAGGCAACGACCATGAAGAAGCTGGCTATCTACACATTGGCTGCCACATTGCTCGGCAGCGCGTTCTACGCCGTATCTGCCGCAGAAGACGCGGCCGCCCCGGCCAAGCCCGCCACCGAGGCCGCGGCGAAGGAACCGCTGAGCTGCTTCGAGAGCCGCAAGGGCGCATCCGAAATCACCCAGAAGGACATCAAGCCGGGCTGGCCCAACGTCAAGTGTTCGCCGACCACCGGCGCCGCGCTCTGGTACGGCGACCCCTTCGACGGCACCGTGCCGATGGGCAAGATGCCGGAGATGGGCAAGCTCCCCGCGGACAAGGCGGTCGTCAAGCCGCGCTCGGAGAAGCTGGCGCTGATGCCGATGTGCGGTACGGCCTGCCACAATGGCGTCGGTCCGGCCTCCAATCCGCCGACGCTGCCGAAAGACAAGCGACCCAAGGCGAACCCGACCATGGAAGCGATGGTCCCCGACCTCGCCAATCTGCAGCACGGTCGCGGCCGCATCTGGTGCATGGACTGCCACCACACGACCCAGCGCAACATGCTGGTCGACCACTATGGCGATCCGGTCAGCTTCGACCAGCCGCAACTGCTGTGCGGCAAGTGCCACGGCGACAAGCTGCGCGACTGGCGCGACGGTATCCATGGCAAGCGCATCGGCGAATTCACCAGCACCGGCAAGAAGCGCTGGTTCACCTGCACCGAGTGCCACAATCCGCACAACGTGCAGGATGGCGAGCGCAACCGAGGTTTCGTGCGCCTGCAGCCCGAGCCTTCGCCCCAACTGCCGAAGGGCATGAAGGATGCGAAGCACGAACTCGTCCATCCGATCCCGCATTGATGTCGGACGCACCCGAAAAGCCGTCCCGGGGCGACCCCGCGTGGGTCGCCCCGGCGCTGACGCGCGAGGAGCAGACCCGCAAGGTCGGCAAGACGCCGGTGTTCTTCGGACCGCCGCTGGCCATCCTCACGGAGGGCCGCAACAACACCATGGAGATCAGCGGCCGGCTCAACCTCGCCGCCGAGCGCTACATGGAAATCCTCAAGCACCACGGCCTGGCGCTCTCCGAGCCGGAGCGCCAATGCATCGCGCACATCTGCAACATCGGCTTCATGTCGACGCTGGAGATCCGCGAGTTGCACTTCGAAGTCGGCATGACGGCCTTCGAATGCGAAGGCCTCGACAAGGCCGCGCTGGCGCAGAAGCTCGAGGCGGCCAGCTTCGCCGACCTGGTGGCTGTCGTCGAGTCGTTGGGGTTCTGAAGGAATGCCCAAACGCGTGCAGTGGGAGCCGCGCCACAGCGTGGGCGACGAAACCCTCGATGCCCAGCACCGGGAAATTCTGACCCGCTGCAATGCGCTGGCCGATTGCGTGGCCGATGACGGCGACGAAGGAGACCAGAGCTTCCTCAAGGCCTTCAACGAACTGATGGCATTCGCGCATGAGCACTTTGCGGCGGAGGAAGCGCTGCTGGTCAGTCGCGGCTATCCCGATCTCGAAGACCACATCAACGAGCGCGACGAGTTCGATTACCTGGCGACCGAGATCATCACGACCGACAACTTCGACAAACTCGAGCTGCAGCGATTCCTGGTGCTGTGGTGGACCGGGCATATCGTGGGTTCAAGCAAGACGCACCGGGGCGCGACGCCTGTCCAGCGAAGTCCGCAGAGGTAGTCATCGGGCGCGGCGCTCGGCCCTTATTGACATTCGTCAATGTCGATGACGTAAGCTCGTAACACCATGATCGGAGCAGTCCGATGGTGGTCTACCTGCACAAGGGGCGGGCATATGGGCAAGACCGAGAAGAACGATGTGGGCCGGGGCGATTCATTCCGTGTCGTGTTGGCATACGCCGTCTTCGCCGCGCTGTGGATACTGCTCTCCGACCGGGCGGTGGGTCTGTTGTTCAGCGATCCCGATTCGCTCGTGCAGGCCAGCATGGCCAAGGGCTGGTTTTTCGTTGCAGTCACCTCGCTCATGCTGTATGTACTGGTGCGGCGACTCGTCGGCCAGATCGACGTGGCGTACCAGCGTGAACTCGAACTGATGCGCGAGCAGCAGTATGTCCCGGCGATGCTGGAGGCCATCGCCGACAGCACGGACGACGCGATCTTCGTCAAGGATCTTGCAGGTCGCTACCTGCTGTTCAATCAGGCAGCCGCCCGCTTCGTCGGCAAGACCGTTAATGACGTGTTGGGGCAGGACGACCGGGCGCTCTTTCCGCCCGAGCAGGCGGCGATGCTCATGGATATCGGCCGCCGGGTGATCGAATCTGGCAATACCGAAACCAATGAGGTGGAACTGCACACCCCCGAAGGCACGAAGGTCTTCCTTGCCACCAAGGGCCTGTTGCGCGATAACGAGGGCAGACGTTTCGGCATCTTCGGCATCTCGCGCGACATCACTGCACGCAAGCGGACGGAGGATGCGATAAAGGCCAGCGAGCGCCGCTTCCACGACATCGTCGATGCATCGGCCGATTGGGTCTGGGAAGTCGATGCCGGGGGACGCTACTCCTATGCCTCGGATAGCGTGGAACGGCTGCTCGGCTACACGCCGGCCGAAGTGATCGGCAAGACGCCTTTCGACTTCATGCCGCCGACGGAGGCAGCGCGCGTACGCGCCGAGTTTGGCGCCTTTGTCGCGGACAAGACGCCGTTCCGCGACCTTGACAACATCAATCTGCACAAGGATGGCAGCCTGCGCCATGTGTGGACGACCGGCGTGCCCATCCTGGCCGCCGATGGCACGCTGCTCGGCTACCGCGGGCTGGACCGCGACATCACCGAGCGCAAGCAGGCGGAGGACAAGTTGCGACTCTGGGCCGAAGCCTTCGACCGCAGCGGACTGGCGGCCGCGATCGTCAGTCCGCACGACAACACCTTCATGGCGGTCAATGCCACGTTTGCCCGTGAACGCGGCCACGCACCGGAAGAGTTGCTGGGCAAGTCGATCATGACCCTCTATACGCCCGAGCAGGTGGCTGCGATCAGGGATCGAGTCGCTGCGGTCGATGTCAGCGGACACGACACCTTCGAAACCGAACATGTCGGCAAGGATGGCCGCCGCATTCCGGTGTTGTTGGACGTTACCGTGCTCAAGTCCCATGACGGCAAGCCGCAGATGCGGGTCGCCTACGCCATCAACATCGCCGCCCGCAAGGCCGCCGAGGAAGAGCTCAAGGCGCGCAACGCGGAACTCGAGCACTTCAACCGCGCCACCATAGGCCGCGAACTCGACATGATCAAGATGAAGGAAACGATCAACGCGCTGAACAAGGAACTCGGCCGCGCGCCACCCTACGACATGTCCTTCACCGCAGAATCCGACCGGATGGCCGCGTTGTGAAGGTGCGGCCTTTCTCGTCATTCCTTACCCGGCTGATCTGGTTGTGCCTGGCACCGTTGCTGCTGCTGGCAGGCAGCTTGGCTTGGCACCATCTTGAGGATCTGGAAGCGCAGCACCTGCGTGACGGGGGCAACCTCGCGCACAATATTGCGTGGTCCAACGACAGCTTCCTCGACGCGCGGCTCAAGGCGCTCAACATGCTGGCCAATTCGCCGCTGGCCGACGATCCGCAGCGCTGGCCGGAACTTTACGTCGAGGCTAAGGGCTTCCGCGACAGCTTCGGCACCCACGTGATCTTCGCCGATCACGAGCGGCAGATGCTGTTCAACACCCGCGAGGCCTTCGGCACGGTATTGCCCAGATTGCCTCTCTCCAAGGGACGCAGCGCGGCACCCCTCGCGCTCGAGACGGGCCGGCCGCAGATCGGCGACATCGTGCAGGGGCCGGTGGCCAACCTGCCGCTGGTGGCCGTCGTCGTGCCAGTGTTGCGGGAAGGCCAGCCGACGCGACTGATGATCAGCACGCTCGAGACCGCCCAGTTTCAAGAGCGCATCGACCGGTTGGCCATGCCGCCCGGCTGGTCGGCCACTTTGCGGGACAGCAGCGGCGCCGACATCGCGCGGCGGTCACCGCCCGGCTTTGAAAGCGCGCGCGACGTGGACGCGGATCATCGCTTCGTCGTCCGCATGGAAGCCGCCCCCTGGTCGGTGGCGTTGGAAATCCCGCGCAGCAGTCATTGGGCGTCCTACAACAGCGCAGCCCTTCAGGTTGCTGCCGGCCTCCTTCTCGCCACCCTGCTCGGCGTCGCGGGTGGGACGTGGGGGGGGCGTCGCATCGGCCGGCAGGTCAAGGCGCTGACGACCCCGACGGATGCCAATATTCCTCCGCTCCGGATTGCCGAGATTGTCGACGCACGACGTCGGTTGGAGAATTCGGATGGCGAGCGGCGCGAAAGCGAAGAGCGTTTCCGCCGGCTGTTCGAGCATTCGCCGTTGCCTTTGGCCTACATGGCGCCGGACGGTCGCATCATCGCCCGGAACAAGCGGTTCGAGCAGCTCTTGGGTTATACCCAGGCCGAAGTGCCCGACATCGATGCATGGTGGTCGTGCGCGTACCCCGACCCGGCCTATCGCGCGAGTGTGCAGGCCCGATGGACCGCAGCCGTCGACCACGCTGCCGCTATCGGTGGCGACATCGAGCGGTCCGCCAATCGCATCAGGTGCAAGGACGGCAGCGTACGCGACATGGAGATCTCGGGCCTTCTCGTGTCCGATGGCGTGCTCGCCGCTTTTCACGATGTCACAGAGCAGAAGCGAGCCGAGGACGCCTTGCGCGCGAGCGAGGCACGATTGCGGCTGCTGGTCGATCACTCGCCGTTGGCGATGGCCTTGTTCGACCTCGACCTGCGCTATCTGGCAGTCAGCCAGTCGTGGCTGGCCTTTTTCGGCAATGTCGGCCGGAACGTGATCGGCCAGTCGCACTACGAGATCTTCCCGAACCTCAGGGACGAGTGGAAAGAGGCACATCGGCGAGGGCTGGCTGGCGAGGTCGTCGGGTCTGACGGCGATGCGTTCGTACGCGGCGACGGCCAAACGATCTGGACCCGCTGGGAAGTGCGGCCTTGGCGCGTTCCGGAGGGCGACGTTGGCGGCATCGTGATTTTCGCCGAGGACATCACTGCCCGGCATGCTGCCCAGGAAGCGCTGGCGGAGGCATTCGAAGAGCAAAAATTGGCGCGGCTTGCGGCACTCAACCTGATGGAGGACGCGCAGGTGGCGCGACGGGATGCCGAATCGGTTGCGGAGTCGCTGCGCAAGCTGTCGATGGCCGTCGAGCAGAGTCCGGAGTGCATTCTCATCACCGACACTACCGGGCGCATCGAATACGTCAATGCGGCCTTTGCGCGCGTGACCGGCTATCCGCAAGCCGAGGTGATCGGCCAGAACCCGCGCATCCTCCATTCCGGCAGGACGCCGCCGGAGAACTATGCTGCCCTGTGGTCAGCGCTCAAACGGGGGCAGTCCTGGAAGGGCGAGTTCCATAACCGTCGCAAGGACGGCAGCGAATATGTCGATCTTGCCGTCGTTGCCCCCATCCGCGGCCCGGATGGTGCCGCGACGCACTACGTCTCCGTACAGGAAGACATTACCGAGAAGAAGCGCTTGGGGAGCGAACTCGACCACTATCGCGAACACCTCGAAAAGTTGGTGGCAGACCGTACCGGTGAACTGGAGGCCGCGCGGGAACAGGCCGATGCCGCCAACCGGGCCAAGTCGGCTTTCCTCGCCAACATGAGCCACGAGATCCGCACGCCAATGAACGCCATTATCGGCCTCACGCACATGATGCTGCGCGATACCCCGTCGCCGCTCGAAAGGGACCGCCTGTCTAAGGTCGACATCGCGGCGAAGCATCTGTTGTCGGTGATCAACGACATCCTCGACCTCTCGAAGATCGAGGCGGACAAGTTCGAGCTCGAGCCCACAGACTTTGCGATCGAAGCCGTGCTCGACCATGTCGCCACCCTGATCGGCGGGAGCGCGGCGGCGAAAGGGTTGAATGTGACCTGCGAACCCGATTCAACCCCCCATTGGCTGCGGGGCGACCTGACCCGCCTGCGTCAGGGCCTGCTCAATTTCGCCGGCAATGCGGTGAAGTTCACGCAGCACGGCAGCATCGCGCTGCGTGCCACGCTGATCGAAACCGCCGGAGACCGCAGCCTCGTCCGGTTCGAGGTCGAGGATACCGGCATCGGCATTGCGCCAGAAGTGCTGCCGCAACTTTTTCAGGCATTTCAGCAGGCCGATGCGTCGATCACGCGCAAGTTCGGCGGTACGGGCCTCGGCCTGGCCATCACCCGCCGACTGGCGCGCATGATGGGTGGCGATGCCGGCGCCGAAAGCACCCTCGGGGTGGGAAGCCGGTTCTGGTTCACGGCCTGGCTGGCGCACGGCAATACGGCCGAAGCCGAACCGCATTCGACCGGGCTCAGCGCTGACGAACTGCGGCGGAAGCATGCAGGTGCCCGGCTGCTGCTGGCCGAAGACAACCCATTCAACCTCGAAGTCGCCAGCGACATGTTGCAGGCGGCGGGTTTGACGGTGGACACGGCAGAAACCGGCCGTGACGCCGTCGACGCGCTGCGCGGCCGGGATTACGACTTGATCCTGATGGACATGCAGATGCCGGAGATGGACGGGCTCGAGGCGACGCGCGTCATTCGTACCCTGCCGGGGTGCGGGGCACTGCCGATCGTGGCGATGACGGCCAACGCCTTCGGCGAGGACCGGCAGGCTTGCCTCGTAGCAGGAATGAACGATTTCGTCGCCAAGCCGGTCGATCCGCCGACGCTCTATGCCGTGTTGGACAAATGGCTGCCGGCCGCCACGCCTCACGCCGCAAGAGCGGGTGCCGACAAGGCGGTACCGTACGCCCCTGTTTCAGGAACCGGCGGTCCGGAAGAAGTCCTGGCGCGCTTGGCGCAGGATCCCGGCATGGACATCGCGTTGGGCCTGAGAGTACTGGGCGGCAAGAATGGCAAGCTCGTCAGACTGTTGCGAACGATGGTGGCCGCACACCGTGACGACATGCGGAAGCTCGACGCGTACCTTGAGGGCGGGGCCCATGTTGATGCGATACGTACCGCCCATTCGTTGAAGGGCGTGGCCGCGACCTTGGGCGCATGTGCACTGAGCGATGCTGCCGCGACGGTCGAGGAACATTTGAGACAGCATCCCGAAGCCACGGCGACCGACATCCTGCCGTTGACGGCGCAAGTGTCCACGCTACTCGAGACACTGCATGAGATGGTGGCGAGCTGACCCCGGGGCGCGGGGTCGTGCCGTCCGCCCGCGCCTGCAAGGACTCGGCGCTGCGACAGGCTGACGTCCGAATGAAAATCCGCGCGCAGAAGCGAAAGACCCCGCAGAGCGCGGGTCTCGGCGGGGTCATCGTCCAGCCAGAGACTGGTCTTGCCAATGTTATTGGCGGAGAAGGAGGGATTCGAACCCTCGATGCAGTTTTTGACCGCATGCTCCCTTAGCAGGGGAGTGCCTTCGACCACTCGGCCACTTCTCCGGTCGCCGGCGTGGCCGGCGAATCGCGGCGCGCAGTATAGCGGAAGGGGTCTATCTCAGGCTGATGACCGGCCAGCCGTGCGCATGCGCGTGGGCGCGCAGCGTGTCGTCCGGGTCCACGGCCACCGGGTCGCTGACGCAGCCGAGCAGCGGCAGGTCGTTGAGCGAATCGCTGTAGAACCAGGTGCGCCCGAAGCTGCCCCACCATTGGCCGTGGGCTTCCAGCCAGGCCTCGACGCGGGCGATCTTGCCCTCGCGGAACGCCGGCGTGCCGCGCGCGCTGCCGGTGAAATTGCCGCCATGGTGGGCGGCGACCGTGGCGATCAGGTGCGGGATGTCGAAGGCCTGGGCGATCGGCCCGGTGACGAAGCTGTTGGTCGCCGTGACGACGGCGCACAGGTCGCCGGCGGCGCGGTGGCGGGCGACCAGCTCGCGCGCCGGGGCGCCGATCTTCGGCCGGATGTGCGCGGCCATGAACTCGGCATGCCAGGCATCGAGTACGGCGCGCGCGTGATGCGACAGCGGGGCGAGCTGGAAGGCGAGGAATTCGTCGATGTCCAGTGTGCCGGCCTTGTATTGCTCGTAGAAGGCGACGTTACGCGCGGCATGCACTTCGGCGTCGAGCACGCCCTTGCCGATGAGGAATTGCGCCCACTCGAAATCGGAATCGCCGTCGAGCAGGGTGTTGTCGAGATCGAAAAGGGCCAGGTTCATGGTGTGGGCAGGGTAAAGGCGTCTTGTTGCAGCAGATCGCGCAGCATCGGCACGGTGGGCTGCCGTTTCTGTTTGAGCGACGCGCGGTCGAGACGGTCGAGCGTGGCCAGCAGCGTCGGCAGGTCGCGCCGGCCATGGCGGATCAGGTAGGCGACCAGACCCTCGGGCAGACGCATGCCGCGCTGCGCGGCGTGGCGTTCGAGCGCGGCACAGCGTTCGGCTTCGCTCAGGACCGCCAGTTGCAGTACCAGGCACTGGCCCAGCCGCGTGCGCAGGTCTTCGCGCAGCGTCAGCGCCAGCGGCGGGCGGCTGGCCGCCAGCAGCAGGCTGGTGCCGGTGATGCGCGCGGCATTGAACAGGCGGAAGAGCGTGCGTTGCCCGCCTTCGTCGAGCTGGTCGACGTCATCGACGATGACCAGCGTGCCGCCGCGCAGTTCGAGCAGATCGTCTTCGGTTTCGCCGTCGAGCCTGAACCACGGCCGTCGCGTCGCGGCACGCGTCGCGGCGGCGAGCAGGTGCGACTTGCCGCTGCCCGCCGGCCCCCACAGGAAAATCGCACCGGGCGCACGCGATTGCACGAGGTCGACGATGCGTTCGACGACCTCGCGATTGTCGCCGACGACGAAATTCTCGAACGACGGCTCGTGCGCCGGCGCGAGGCCCAGCAGCAGTTGCGTGGCCACGCTCAGGGTCCGTTGAACACGTGGCTGCCCAGCCAGGCGGCACGCAGTTCGCGCAGCGCGACGACGATCGCCGCCGCCACCGGCAGCGCGACGAGTACGCCGAAGAAGCCGAACAACTGGCCGAACGCCATCAGCGCGAAGATCGCCGCCAGCGGCGACAGGCCGATCCGGTCGCCCACCAGATAGGGCGTCAGCAGAAGGCTCTCGAGCACTTGGCCGACGCCATAGATGGCCAGCACCCACAGCACCGGCGGCCAGCCGGCGAACTGCAGCACGGCGATCGACAGCGCCAGCGCGAGGCCGGTGGCGTAGCCGATGTACGGAATGAAGATCAGCATGCCGGTGAGCAGGCCGACCGGCAGCGCCGAGGGGAGGCCGGCCAGCGCCAGCGCCAGCGCGTAGTAGGCGGCCAGCGCGAACATCACCAGCATCTGCCCGCGCAGGAAGCCGGACAGCATGCCGTCGATGTCGCCGGCCAGGCGCAGCGTCTTGTCGCGCCAGCGTGGCGGGATCAGGTCCGCCAGGCGCGCGCCGAGGCGACCGTCGTCCTGCAGCATGTAGAACGCCACCACCGGTGCCAGCATGGCGTTGAGCACGATGCCGGCCAATGCGCCGCCACCGATGCGCAGGCTCTCGAACAGCCGCTGCAACACCGGCTGGATGACATCCCAATTGTCGACCGCCAGGTTCTGCAGCACGCGCGGGTCGAGCGACAGCTCCATGCCGGTCATGGCCTTCAGGCGCGGCGCGACGGTTTCGTTGAACAGCGCCAGCGCCTGAGGCAGCTTTTCGGCAATGCGCGAGGCTTCTTCGCGGACCAGCGGCACGATGATGACCACCAGCAGCAGCAGCCAGGCGACGACCAGCGCGAGCACGCCGACGGCGGCCAGCGCCTTCGGCACGCCGGCACGACCCAGACGCGCGACCAGCGGGTTGCCGACATAGGCTAGCACGCCGCCGAGGATGAACGGCGTCAGGATCGGCGCCAGCAGCCAGACCAGCGCCACCAGTGCCACGAGCGCCAGCAGCCACGGCCACCATGGCGCGCGCGCGGCGGGCGCCGCCGATGCGGCGAACGCTGGGTCGTGTTGG
The DNA here is from genome assembly GCA_044230495.1 of Rhodocyclaceae bacterium. Classification (GTDB taxonomy): domain Bacteria; phylum Pseudomonadota; class Gammaproteobacteria; order Burkholderiales; family Rhodocyclaceae; genus JADJEF01. The sequence continues at coordinate 5,423 of JBGARB010000007.1, read as the reverse complement.
GCTTCGGGTAAACTGCGCGCCTTCGGCGCTCTGGCCTTGAGGCGAGCCCGGTGGCGGCGGAGTGGCGATGGCGTCTGCATGGGCGTGCCCACTTTAGCCGCCACCCGACGCAAACTCAACCGGCCGCCCACCGCGCCGCAACCCCGCAAGAGGCATCGCCACATGGAAACGCGCATCGACTACAAGAGTTCCGGCGTCGATTACGGCAAGCTCGATCCGGTCAAGGTCGCCGCGCAAGTCGCCGCCCGCGCCACTGCCGCCAATCTCGCCGCGCACGGCGTTTCGGAAGTCGCCGCCTCGCGCGGCGAATCGGCGTATGTCGTCGATGCCGGCGAGTTCTACCTCGCGTCGATCACCGAATGCCTCGGCACCAAGGCGCTGGTTGCCGACGCCATGCGCGCGATCACCGGCCGCACCTACTACGACCACATCGCGCAGGACACCGTCGCGATGGCGGTCAACGATCTCATCACCGTCGGCGCCACGCCGTTGTCCGTGCATGCCTACTGGGCCGCCGGCGGCGGCGACTGGTTTGCCGATGCCGAACGCGCCCACGACCTCGTGCGCGGCTGGCAGGCGGCGTGCGACCGCTGTGGCGTCGCCTGGGGTGGCGGCGAGACGCCGGGTCTGGCCGGCGTCGTCCATCCGCATGCGATCGACCTTGCCGCGTCGTGCGTGGGCTGGATCAAGCCCAAGAGCCGGCTCACGCTGGGCGAGTCGCTTGGCCCGGGCGATGCCGTCGTGCTCTTCGAATCCAGCGGCATACATGCCAACGGCGTGTCGCTGGCGCGCAAGCTGGCGACCTTGCTGCCGCACGGTTTCGCCACGCCGCTGGCGGACGGGCGGCTGTTCGGCGATGCGCTGCTCGAGCCGACGCTGCTGTACGTGGCCACGCTCGAAGCCATCGCAAAGGCGGGCATCGGCCTGCACTATGCCGCCAACATCACCGGCCACGGCTGGCTCAAGCTGATGCGCCACCCGAAGGCGCTGACCTACCGCTTCCATCACCTGCCGCCGGTGCCGCCGGTGCTGGCCTTCATCCGCCAGCAGGCGAAGCTGCCCGACGCCGAGGCCTACACCAGCCTCAACATGGGCGCCGGCTTCGCCGTGTATGTGGCCGCGCAGGATGCGACGGAGGTGGTGCGCATTGCGGCCGGGCAGGGCGTCAAGGCATGGGTCGCAGGGACGGTCGAGGCCGGCCCGAAGCGCGTGGTGATCGAGCCGCTCGGGCTCGAGTTCGGCGCGGACGATCTGAACCTGCGCGCCTGAGCGTCGCCGCGCACGGTGCGCCGTGCCACCACCACTGTAGTTTGGCGCCCCGCGCTCGTGACGAAATTCGTCGCGAGCGGGCCGCAGCGGGGTGCGGCCGGCGCGCAGAAACCGGAATGCACTTGAGGTGCATGAGGATTTCGAGCACCGCCCAATCCCCGCTCCGGTACGCGCAGCAGAATTTTTCGCGAGCGCTCAGAGGCCGCGCGCGCGCATGTCCTTCTGCACCGCAGTGAGGTATTTCTGTAGCGCCACTTCCTGTGCGGCGCCGGTGCCGTGGAAGGCGAGGCCGACGCGCGTCAGGTGCTTGCCGCCGTGCTGCACGATCGACTGGTAGCGCAACTCGAAGCGCGTGTCGATGCGGGCATGCGCATCGAGATCGAGGTGACCGCCGTCGAGCAGCGTGCCGGCGGCCAGCGCCAGATCGAGCCCCGACTGTTCGATGCCGACGCCGCCGATGCCGATGTCGCTCACCGGCAATGCCACCGTCCTGCCGTCGGGATGGGTAAAGCGGCACGTCAGCCGGCGCGTCAGCGGCAGCGCCAGGCGGAAGAATTCGCGCCGCTGCAGGCGCACGTAGCGCGTCGGCAGTCGCGTGACGAAGGCCGGCCGCTTCTTGTATTCGGCCTGCCAGACCTTGCCGCAAACGAACTGGTTGCGGATGCCGTGCGGCGCGGCGACGAAATTCGCCCGCTCGGCGGCAAGCAGCCGGCGATTGACGCTTTCGGCGCCGCCCCAGTCGAAATACAGCACGCCCTGCGCCTCGTCGACATCGAGCAGCACCGTCAACATCCCTTCCGAGCCTTCGCCAAAGGTCACCGTGATGCGCTCGCCGTCGTGGATCAGTCGCTGCAGGTTGTAGATGATTTCGCGCGGCGCCGTGCTGGCGAAGCGGTCGAGTTCGGCGTCGGTGGGCAAGTTCATGAAGCGAGGAAGCGTGCGATATGACCCTGCATTTTGCTGTGGATCGCGGTGTCGAGGCAATCTTCGGTGACGAGATCGGGCATCGAGCGCATCCATGTCAGTTGCCTTTTTGCCAGTTGCCGCGTGGCCTGGATGCCGGTTTCGCGCAGTTCGGCGCGCGTGATCCCGCCATCGAGGAAGCGCCACGCCTGGCGGTAGCCGACGCAGCGCATCGACGGCAGATGGGGTGCCAGCCGCTGGTCGCGGCGCAGCGCCGCCAGTTCGTCGACGAGGCCGGCGGCGAGCATGGCTTCGAAGCGCTGCGCGATGCGCGCGTGCAGCGCGGCGCGGTCGGCGACATCGAGGGCCAGCGGCAAGAGCCGGCAAGGCAGTGCGACGGCCTCGGCGCGCTGCGTCGCCAGATGCGCCGACAGCGGCCGGCCGCTGGCACGGAAGACCTCCAGCGCGCGCTGGATGCGCTGGGCGTCGTTGGGCGCCAGGCGCGCTGCCGTTTCCGCATCGACGCGCGCCAATTCGGCATGCATGGCCGGCCAGCCGCGGGCCGTCGCTTCGGCATCCAGTGCGGCGCGCAGCGTCGCGTCGGCCTGCGGCAATTCGGCCAGTCCTTCGCGCAGCGCCTTGACGTAGAGCATCGTGCCGCCGACCAGCAACGGCAGCCGTCCGCGCCCGGCAATGGCGGCCATCAGCCCGATGGCATCGTCGCGGAAGCGCGCCGCCGAATAGGCGTCGAGCGGCGACAGAATGTCGATCAGGTGATGCGGCACGGCCTCGCGCTCGGCGGGCGAGGGTTTGGCCGTGCCGACGTCCATGCCGCGATACACCAGCGCCGAGTCGACGCTGACGATCTCGCACGGCCAGCGCGCGGCAATCTGCATGGCCAGCGCCGACTTGCCGCTCGCCGTCGGCCCCACAAGCAGAATCGCCGGTGGCAGCACGCCCTTGTCGGCCCCCATCAGCGTCCGCGCAGGAACAGGCGGTCGAGTTCGGCCAGCGAAAGCTGTACCCACGTCGGCCGGCCGTGGTTGCACTGGTCGGCGCGCAGCGTGGCTTCCATGTCGCGCAGCAGCGCGTTCATTTCCGGCAGGCTCAGATTGCGGTGCGCGCGCACGGCGCCGTGGCAGGCCATGGTGGCGAGCAGGTCGTTGCGGCGCTGTTCGATGACCCGGCTGGCGGGTTGATCGGCCAATTCGGCGAGCAGCGCACGCACCAGCGCGGCGCCGTCACCACCGGCGAGCAGCGCGGGCAGGCTGCGCACCGCCAGCTCGCGCGGCCCGGCCGGCGCCACCGCGATGCCCAGTTGCGCGAAGGTGGTCGCGTGTTCTTCCGCACAGGCGATTTCCCTGGCCGTGGCTTCGAGCAGCAACGGCACCAGCAGCGCCTGCGTCGGTGGCGCGGCGCTTTCGAGCTGTGCCTTGAGCCGCTCGTAGAGGATGCGTTCGTGTGCGGCGTGCATGTCCACGACCACGAGGCCGGCGGCGTTCTGCGCCAGCACGTAGATGCCGGATAGCTGCGCCAGCGCATAGCCCAGCAGCGGTGCCTCGGTCGGCGGCGGCCCAAAATACAGTGGTGGCGGCACGGCGCCTGTCGCGCCCTCGCGCGCGGCGGCGACGAAATCGAGATACTGGCGTGTCGCCGGCTCGGCCACGCCCAATGCGCCTTGCGTCGGCATGCGCCACGCGCCGACGGGCGCCGCTTGCGCAGCCGGTGCGGTAACCGTCACCGTCGACAGGCCGGCGAGCGGCGCGGCGAGCACGCGTTGCAGCGCATGCAACACGAACTGATGCACGCCGCGCGAATCGCGGAAGCGCACCTCGGTCTTGGCCGGGTGCACGTTGACATCCACCGCCGCGGCATCGAGCGTGAGGAATAGCGCATACGCCGGGTGGCGCGCGCCGTGCAGGATGTCGGCCCAGGCTTCACGCGCCGCATGGGCGAGCAGCTTGTCGCGCACGAAGCGGCCATTGACGTAGAAATACTGCGCGTCGCGCCCGGCCCGCGAATACGCCGGCAGCGCCGCCATCCCTGTCAGGCGCAAAGGCCCGGCGACCACGTCGACGGTGCGCGCGTGGGCGATGAAATCCTCGCCGAGCAGCTCGCGGGCGCGGCGCGCGAAATCGCCGGCGGCCAGCCGGCGCTTGACGCTGCCCTGATGCGCCAGCGTGAACGCGACATCGGCGCGGGCGAGCGCCATGCGCGCGAAGACATCGTCGCAATGACCGAATTCGGTGGCCTCGGTCTTGAGGAACTTGCGCCGCGCCGGCGTGTTCCAGTAGAGGTCGGCGACATCCACGACCGTGCCGCGTTCGAGCGCCGCCGGCTGCGGCGCGGCATCGCCCGCGGCGAGCCGCCAGGCATGCACCGCAGCGGCCGTGCGGCTGGTCAGCGTGACGCGCGCCACCGAGGCGATCGATGCCAGCGCCTCGCCGCGGAAGCCGTAGGTGCCGACGCGTTCGAGGTCGTCGAGCGTGGCGATCTTGCTGGTGGCATGGCGGGCGAGGGCGAGCGGCAGGTCGTCGGCGTCGATGCCGCTGCCGTCGTCGGCGACGCGCAGGCGGCGCACGCCGCCTTCCTCGAGCGCGACGTCGACGCGGGTGGCACCGGCATCGAGCGCGTTCTCGACGACCTCCTTGAGCACGGAGGCCGGGCGCTCGACGACCTCGCCGGCGGCGATCTGGCTGATCAGCTGGTCCGGCAGGGGATGGATGAGGCCCATGGTCGCGTCGCGCAAATGCCCGTCACGGCGCGGGCGCGGCGGAGCGGGCGGGATTATAGCTTCCGCTAAAATGTGGGCCTTCGCCGGCCTGGGCCGCGCTTCTTGCGGCCATCCTGATGGAACTCCTCACTGCCTTCATCGACATCGTCCTGCATCTGGACGCGCATCTCGCCGCGCTGCTCGCCGACTACGGCGCCTGGGTTTATGTGGTGCTGTTCCTGATCGTGTTTTGCGAAACGGGCCTGGTAGTGACGCCCTTCCTGCCCGGCGATTCGCTGCTTTTCGTTGCCGGGGCGCTGGCGGCCACCAGCGGCGGCAGCGACGGCACCTACAACATCCAGACGCTGATGGCCGTGCTGCTGGCCGCCGCGGTGATCGGCGACAACACCAACTACGCCATCGGCCGCTGGGCCGGCAAACGCATCCTGCGCTGGGGCGAGCACTCGCGCTTCTTCAACCGCGCCGCCTTCGACAAGACGCACGCCTTCTACGAACGCTATGGCGGCGTCACCATGCT
>JBGARB010000067.1:0-13182 GCA_044230495.1 Rhodocyclaceae bacterium | reverse complement strand
GATTCGTCGCGAGCGGGCCGCAGCGGGGTGCGGCCGGAGCGCAGGAACCGGAATGTACTTCCGGTACATGAGGATTCCGAGCACCGCCCAATCCCCGATCCGGCACGCGCAGCAGAATTCCTCACAAGCACTCATGCCTTCCATCCTTCACGGGGAACCACTTCGATGGCGGCTTCGTCGACCGGGCAGATCATTTCGCAGACGCCGCAACCGACGCACGGCTCATGCACCACCGGCGACTTGCGTTGCGTGCCGTCCGGCGCGAACACGGTCTCGATGGAGATCGCGTCGGTGACCGGGCATTCGCGCACGCACAGGTCGCACTCGGGCACGTCGTAGGGATGATCGCGCACGGCGATCGGTTTCCAGCGATCCACCGCCATGTAGCGCATCTGCCCGGCGAAGGATTCGCCGCGCGCCGGACCCTTGAAGCCCTTGCCCTGCACCGCGAGGCAGGATTCGGGGCGCGTCAGGCGGGCGACGCCGATGCGCTCCTTCATGTTCAGCGTCGGCTCGGGGTCGTTCTGCTTGGCCTTCAGCACCGGCGCGCGGGCCAGTCCCATGCCCGGCCGCACGGCCAGGAAGGGCGGCTTGTTGTAGGTCAGCGAGCCGGTCGGGCAGGCGAGGATGCATTGCACGGCGTCGCACGAAAAATCGCAGGCCTGCGCGCGTGCGTCGATGAAGGGCGTGCCGACGCCGAAGCCGTCGACGAGATCGGCGAGCTTGATCGCCTGCACCGGGCACACCTGCACGCATTGGCCGCACTTGATGCACGAGGCGAGGAAGTCTTTTTCGTCGAGTGCGCCGGGCGGGCGCAGGCGCTTTCTTTGCGCGTACACCACGGGCAGGTAGCCCGACAGTGCGGCGCCGAAGACGCCACCGGCGAGCAGGAAGGTGCGCAGCGCGCGGCGGCGTGCCTGTTGCGCGCGTTCCTTCGACGGCGGCGGCGCCTTGCCGGCGGCCTTGGGCGCGGGCGCCGCCGGCGCCGCTGGCGCCGTGTCGCCACCACTGTAGTTTGCCGACGCGGCCTTGTCGGGCGCGGCGTCGCTGTCGTTGATGTCGTTGTTGGTGTCGCTCATGTCGGTCGTACCGACTTGGCGATGCGCGGCGCCGGGTCGCGCAACTGCAGTTCGGGCGCGGAGAATGGCGCCAGCCGTTCGAGGAAATCGAGCAGCTCCATGACCGGCGCGCTGGCGAAGAAGCGCGCCTCGGGGAACTCGATCCAGATGCGGTCGGCGAAGGCGTAGTCCTCGTGCGGCGTGTCGCCCTTGCCGTCGCCGTCGCGGTCGAAGCCCTGGTAGGTGTCGAACCAGTTGCCGAGCCAGCGGTTGAGGTCGCCCTTGCCGCGCCCGGCCTGCACGATATCGGCGAGGTTGCCCTCGAAGGCGTTGCCTTCGAGCACGTTGCCGCCCAATTCGCTGGTGAGCTGGACGCCGATGCCGTTGTAGGCGAAACGGTTGCCCTTGAAACGGATCGTCGTGTCGGGCTGGAAGGGCGACAGATCGGAGCCGACGCCGACGGCGCAATAGATGATCTCGTTGTCCTCGATGTCGATGTCGGAGGCTTCCTTGAAACCCAGCGCCATGCCGGCGGCGCCCGTGGCGTGCGAGACCAGGTTGCGCCGGGCGGCGCCACCCTCGGTGTACATGTAATAGACGCCGACGGCGTTGTCGTAGAAGCGGTTGTCCTCGACGACGTTGCCGTTGGCGAACATGAAATGGATGGAATAGCGGCTGCGCCGGCCGACGTTGCCGCGGAAGACGTTGTCGTGGGAATACCAGGCCACCATGTCGCGCGTATCGATCACCTCGTTGTCCTCGACGCGGTTGCGGTGGCTGTACCACAACCGCAAACCGTCGCCGCGCACGCCGAGATCGAAGGCCTTGGAGCGGATGCGGTTGCCGCGAATGACGTTGTCGTTGGACTGCTTGAGGTCGATGCCGAACAGGCAGTCGTCGAGCCGCAAGCGCTCGAAGACGTTGCCGTGGCTGCGCACGTTGAGGCAGGCGTCGTCGGAATCGTGCGAATCGCCAGAGCCGGTGATCGTCAGATCGCGCAGGGTGACGCCGCCCGCGGTGACGACGACCACGGTGCCTTTGTCGCCGCCGTCGATCACGACGTCGCCGTCACCAGCCAGCGTCAGCGGCTTGGCGATCAGCGCCGGGCCGGCATAGCGACCGGCCGGCAGGCGGACGGTACTGCCGGCGGGGGCGGCGTCGATGAGCGCCTGCACGGGCGCCAGGCCGTGGATGCGCGCATCGCGCTGGTAGAGCGGGATGAGCTCGACCGGCTTGTCGACATTCACGCGCGGCGCGGTCGACAGATCGGCGCTGGCACCGAAGGCCGGCGCCTCGTCATCGCGCGGTGCCGGCACAAGGCCGGTGGCGCCGGCAAGGCCCGCGACACCTAGCCAAAGCAGAACGGCTCTGCGCCATTTCACAGGCCGTGACCCTTGATTACTCAACCTTTCCCTCGCGCAAGTCCTTGCGCCGCATGATCATCGCCAGCACCAGGCAGGCCGCGACGATCAGCAGCAGCGCGTAGCCCCAGTACGGATACGAATAGGTGGAGAACTGCGCGACCTTGCCCTCGCCGAAGACCGTCGGCATGAAGGGCTTGACGGTGAAGGCGCCCCACGGATGCAGGTTGTGGCCGAAGAACCACAGCCAGCCGGCGTAGGTGATGACGAAGAACACCGGCAGCGACGCCGGCACCAGCGCCAGCAGCAGTTGCCCCTGGCGGATGCGCGCGACCAGCGCGATGACGACGATCATCGCGACGACGATGCCGGCGACGGTCCCTGTGGTGATGAGGCGCACGTTGTCGCCCCAGACGCGGATCTTGTCCGGCTCCTTGAAGAAGGAGCCGGCCTCGTGCATGTAGTGCTCGACGTGCTGCGCCAGATGCCCGAGCACGAATTGGTCGACGACCATCCACGCGGCGACGGCGGCGCTGCCGGCGGCGAGCACGGCCAGGCGCGCCTTGCGCGCCGGCAGCGCGAAGGCCACCAGCATGACGGCGAACCAGGCAAAGAAGAACTTGGCCAGCGGACGTTCGACCGGCGCCCCGGTGGCGATCGGGAACATGCCGACGTAATGATTGATGGTGTTCATCTCATGGACGCAATCGAGCCCCTGGGCGTCGCGGTTCATGTCTTTCTTCTTGTCGGTGATCGGGTTGTAGCGTTCGTCTTCGGCGCCGAGATCCTTCTGGATGATCTCGTCCTGCAAGCGGCTGCCCTTGGGCGCGGCCGAGCAGCCGTTCTGCACGCTGTCGAAATGGAAATGGATGCGGATGCCGTCCGGGAAGGCATCCTTGGGATAGTTCGGCGCCGTCAGCGACACCCACCAGATCGGCGCGAAAAAGGCCGCGATCATGGCGACGAGCGCGACGAAGGTCAGCAGGGGAACGATCTTGTTCTGCGTGGTCATGGCAATCCGCATCAACGACGGCCGTTGATGATAGTGGCTCCGAAGGGGGAGCGCACCGCGCGCCGAGGAGGAGGTTCGACGCGCGGGGCTCCGTACTGCAACTGCAAACCTATTTCTTCTTGCCGGCCGGCTTGCACATCGAGCCTGGCATCGACAGGCTGGACTGGTAGGCGGAAATCGCCACCAGTTGCTCGTTGGTGTAAGGCTTGATGACCTTCACCATGTCCGGGTTGGCGTTGCGGCGATGGCCATCGCGGATCTCGGTCATCTGGCGCAGCAGGTACTTGTAGTGCTGGCCGGCGATGACGGGGTAGAACTTTTCCTTCTGGCCTTCGCCGTTGGCGCCGTGGCATTCCTTGCACTGCTTCTCGTAGAGGTCCTTGCCGGCGGCGATCTGCTTGGCGGCGTCGGCGCCCTCGTACTTGCCGTGGTCGATGGGAATGCACAGGCTCTGGATGTAGGCGGCGACGTGGGCCAGTTCCTGCGGGTCGGTGAGTTCCTTGGCGAACGGATACATCGTCGGGTTGTCGCGCATTCCCATGCGGATGTCGGCCATCTGCTTGATGAGCACCGTGGTGTGCTGGCCGGCAAGCTGCGGGAAGGTGCCGTCGGGACGACCGGCGCCGGAGGGCAGATGGCAGGCGCCGCAGATTTCGTACCCGTCGCGGCCTTCCTTGGCGACACCCTTGGCTTCGAGCGCGGCCTTGAGCTCGCCCTCCATCTTGGCCCACTGGTAGTCCTTCGACTCGATGCCCGAGGCCTTCGGCGCCGGCGGGCCGGCGAGCGCGGCCAAGGGAAGGAATGCGGCGGCGAGCGCTGCGGCGACGATACGTTTCATGCGGGTTCTCCTTGTGGCATTTCCAATGATCGGATGTTACGGCGAGCTATATAAGCGAACGTTGATATACCTCAAGCCGTGTTCAAAAAGTCACTTGAGCTTCGACAGGTAGTCGGCGATGGCCTTCATTTCGTCGTCGTTCACGAGGCCCATGACGCCCTTCATCGCGGCGGTCTGGCCGTTGTTGCGCGCGCCGCTCTTGATGTCCTTCATTTGCGCCAGCGCGTAGTCGGCGTTCTGCCCGGCGAGCTTCGGATAGGCCGGCGTCAGCGTCTTCTTGGCATCCTTGCCGTGGCAGGACCAGCAGGTCTTGTCCTGATACAGCTTGGCGCCATCGAGGGCCAGTGCGGGCGTGGCGACGAACAGTGCGGCGGCGATCAACAGGGTTTGCTTCATGGTTTCTCCTTTCGCAAATGACGGGGGGCAGCGTATCGCTGCCCCCCGGGAACTGCCTTGAACCAGATCAATTCACTGGGTGATTACTTGACCTTCTTGGCACCGTTCTGTTCCAGGTAGGTCTTGGCGCGCAAGCCGAGGTCGGCGGCCTTGACCTGATATTGCCACACTTGCTCTGCCCACAGATTGGCCTGCTCCCAGTCCTTCTTGGCGGCTGCGGCCTCATGCTTGGCCTTGGCATCCTTCATCTTGCCGAGCTGGTCGGTCGCATCCTCGACCATCGCCACGACATCCGGGAAGTCCTTGAAGTTCACCGAGGTGATGTAACCGACGACGGAGTCGATCACGGCCTGCGTATCGGCGATCTTCTTGACCTGCGCCTTGTAGTCGGTTTCGGTGTAGTTCTGCGCCGCGAGCGTGGTCTTGGTCGGCTTCCAGCCCTTCGGCTTGACCAGCAGGTAACCCTGCATCTCGAGGTGCAGCGCCGAGCAGAATTCCGTGCAGTAGTACGGATAGACGCCTTCCTTGTCGGCCTTGAACTTCACCGTCACCGTCTTGCCCGGCTCGACCGATGCGTGGGTGTTGAACGTGGACACCGTGAAGCCGTGGGTCTCGTCCTGCGCGCGCTCGAGGTTGGTCAGGTGGATGGTGACTTCGTCGCCGACATCGACTTCGATGGTCTCCGGCGTGATGTGCGAGCGGATCAGCGTGCCGAAGACTTCGACCTTGTTGCCCTTCTTGACGGTCTTCTCTTCGCCGGCGCGCACGGCACCCGGGTGCGGCTTGTCGGTGCGGCTGTCGGTGCCGACCTTGTAGCGCACGCCCGGCTTGAGCTTGGTGGCGTCGATGGCGACGGCATAGTGCGGCTCGCCCAGCGGCAACGGCATGTCGTAGAGCAGCTGCATCTTGTCGTTGCTGATGTCGATGAGCTGGTGGTTCTGCGGATGCAGCGGGCCGACCGGCACGAAGCGGTCGATCGCCAGCTTGTTCAGCGCCACGAGGTAGCGGCCGGCCGGGTTGGTCGAATCGCCTTCCATGGTCATCAGGTGGCCGATGTTGTAATGGACGGAAATCTTGTCCACCACCTTGCCTTCGCAGTAGTTCCACTTGGCGACCTGGCTATCCACGTACAGCGAGGTGTAGGCCAGGCACGGCTTGGAGTCGTACTGCGTATGCAGCGGGCCGAGGCCGAGTTGTACCTGCGTTTCCAGCGCGTCCTTCATGCCGATAACCGGAATGCCGTACGGATCCTTCGATTCGAACTTGCCGGCCTTGATCGCAGCCTGGATCTTCTCGAACGAATACACCGAGACGTGCGTGTCGAGCTTGCCCGAGACGACCATGAACTTGCCGTCGGGCGTCACGTCGACGCCGTGCGGGCTCTTGGGCTCGGGAACGAGGAAGAGGATGCCTTCCTTGATCGCCGTTTCCATCATGAGCACGTCGTGGCCGTTGATCTTCTTCGCCTTGCCCTGCTTGACCAGCTCGGCGGCCTTCTTCCAGTTGATCACGTGCAGGTAGTCGGTGTCCTTCGCCGAGCAGCCGGCCTCATAGGGCGGGCGGCCCTTCTCGATGCCGCCGACGTAGCGCTCGGAGCAGAAGCTGTTGGTGAAGCTCCAGCCGTCGGAGGGGCCCTTGCCGGCGTCGGACAAATCCTGCGAGTACGGCGGTAGTTCGATGGAGAACGACTGCTTGGGATCGATGCGGCCTTCCTTGCGGTCGAATTTCCAGTAGGTCATGCCGCCGCGGTACTTCTCGTTGAATTCCTCGAGCGGGTAGAACTTCTTGTTCTCCAGCGGCGCGGCGTATTGCGCCGCCTCGAAGATGTATTCGGTATTCGGCGTGACGAAGGTGCCGCCGTGCTCGGACTTGAAGATCGGATTGACGACGATCTGCTTGGTCTCGAAGTCGCGCAGGTCGATCACCGCGACGCGCGGATTGGCCTTGTCGTTGATGAAAAGGAACTGGCCGTCGTACTGGCCGTTGGTCTCGGAAATCGACGGATGGTGCGTATCGCCCCAGTTGATCTCCTTGCCGTCGATGTTGCCCTGACGCAGGACCGCCTTCGAATTTTCGTCGTAGCCGTAGCCCTGCCACGGCTCGGGCGTAAACACGCCGATGTATTTGAGAATGCGCATCGACGGGATGCCGTAGACGATGATCTGGCCGGACTGGCCGCCGGACGAGAAGACCACGAATTCATCGCGCTTGCCGGTCGGCACGTAGGTTTTCGACGCGGCGAGCAGATCCTGTTGCGACAGGCCGCGACGCTTCATGACATCCTGCAGGGATTCGGCCGCCCCCACGCTGGCGGAACTCAGGCCGAGGCCGATCGCCAGCGCCGCCGCCGAGGTGCGCAGTGCAAACAATTTCATGGTTTTCTCCTTGGTTGAAGGCATGGTACGAATCCATCTGCCGGCGACGTTATGTCACTGCGGCAATATGTCGCACACCTTAGACAGGCTACGTCCGGCAAGCGTTGACCGGCGTCAAGTTTCCCGCGCCTGACGCCCCCCAAACTGCCGCTCCATGCCTGTGTCGCGCCATGCCTTCGTCGATCTGGCCGCATTTTCGGCGGTGCTGGCCATTGCCGTGGTCGGCGGCTGGTGGATCCCCGATCTGTTGCCCAAATCCGACATCCAGGTGACCGCCGATGCCGCCTGCGACCTCAACCTTGGCGCCTGCGCCACGGCCCTGCCCGACGGCGGCTCGCTGGAGGTGGAGATTTCGCCGCGACCCGTGCCGCTGGTACGCAACATCGCGATCGCCGTCCGCGGCCCGGCCGCCGGGCGGCGCGTCTGGGCCGATTTCGCCGGCGTCGGCATGAACATGGGCGAGAATCGCCCGGAACTGGTCCGCGGCGCCGACGGCATCTGGCGCGGTGAAACCGCCTTGCCGGTCTGCATCACCGGCGCCATGCCCTGGGACCTCACCCTCATCGTCGAATCCCCCGGCAAGCGGCTGCATCTGACGCACCGCTTCGCCACCCACGCCCACCCTCCCCCGGAGATCTCATGAAGCCCTACCGCCTTTCGCTGCTCCCGCTCGCCGTCGTCGCCACCCTCGCCCACGCCGGCAGCACCGACGTCAGCGTTGCCGACGCCTATGTCCGCCAGCCGCCGCCGGCCGCGCGCACCGGCGCCGCCTTTTTCACGCTGAAGAACGCCGGCAAGACCGAGGTCCGCCTCGTCGCCGCCGAGAATCCGGCCTCCAACATTACCGAACTGCACAACCACATCAACGAAGGCGGCGTCATGAAGATGCGTCAGGTCAAGGACATCCCGGTACCCGCCGGCGGCCAGGCCAAGCTCGAGCCGGGCGGCCTGCACGTCATGCTGATCGATCTCAAGCAGCCGCTGAAGGCCGGCGATACGGTGCCGCTGACGCTGCGCTTCGACGACGGCGGAAAGCAGCTCGTCAACGTGCCGGTGCGTGCCGGCGACGGTGCGCCGCCGATGGACCACAAGCACCACTGAGGCGCGCGAACCACCAAACTACAGTGGTGGCGGCACGGCGCTTCAGCGCCACGTCTCGGGATAGCGCCGCGTCGCCGCCAGATTGTTCACCACCAGCGCCACCAGCAGCAGGATCAGCGGCCCGAGCAAGCCGGGAACGACGACGAAGCCGTAGCCCATGCGCACGATCTCGTCGCTGCCCAGGGTAGCGATCAGCGTCGTCGCGCCGCCCGGCGGATGCAAGGTGCGCGTCCAGTGCATGGCGACGATGGTCAGCGACACCGCCAGCGCCTGCGCCAGCCCCGGCACGGAGTGGAACAGCTTCCAGCAGGTGACGCCGACGACAGCCGCGATCAGATGGCTGCCGATCAGATTGCGCGGCTGCGCCAGCGGGCTGCGCGGCGCGCCGTAGAGCAGCACCGCCGACGAACCGTAGGCGCCGATCATCAGCGTCAGATCGGTGCCGGCGAAGAACCGTGCGGTGACGATCGCCACCAGGCCGATGCCGACGAACGCGCCCAGCCACGACCAGGCCATTTCGCCGTTGCTGACGCGCGGCGGCCGACCGGCCGTGGTGCCGCGCCATTTGCGCCAGTAGCCGCGCCAGCCGCGCGTCTCGCTCACCGCCGGCCTCCCGGTCCGCGCAGGCGCTCGACGGCGTGGCGCCAGGCGAGGTGGTAGACCTCGCGGAAATCCTCGGTGCTGATATCCAGATAGCCGGACACCTTGCCCATCGCGCCGATGATGTCGGCATCGCACAGCTCCGGCTCGTGCTCGGCATCGATGGCGGCGACCTCGACGACCCCCGCACCGTCGGCAACCGGGGCCGACAGCGCGCCGTCCAGCCAGCGGTCGAACACCTGCGCGGCGGCATCGGCCAGGACCGGCGCGGCGCTCTTGCAGCCGGCGCGCAAGCCTTCGGCGCCGATGCCGGCTGCCATCAGTTCGGCATGGTGGCCGATCAGCCAGCGCTCGAAGGTCCGCGGCTCGGCCTCGATGTGAAACTGCAGCGCCAGCGCATGCGTCCCCACCGCGAAGGCCTGGTTCGGGTAGGCCGCCGTGCTGGCCAGCCGCACCGCGCCCGTCGGCAAATCGAAGGTGTCGCCATGCCAATGCAGCACGGCGTGGCGCCCCAGCGGCAACAGCGGTTGCGGATCGACCGCCGCCAGGTCCAGTGGCGACCAGCCGATCTCCTTGACGCCGCCCGGATACACGCGCGCGCCCATCGCCGCCGCCATCAATTGCGCCCCCAGGCAGATGCCCAGCGTCGCGCGCCCCGTGAACAGCCGGTGACGCAAGGCGGCGATCTCGTCGGCGATGAACGGAAAGCGCGCTTCCTCGTAAACGCCGATCGGCCCGCCGAGCACGATGACCAGGTCGGCCTCGCGCATCGGCAGATCGAGCTCGTCGACGCCGGCCTCGAAGTAGGCGAAGCGGAAGCCGCGACGGTCGAGCACCGCCTGCAGCGTGCCGAGGTCCTCGAAGGCGACATGACGGACGATCGCCGCGCACGGGCGGTGTGGTTCGGACGGATTACGCATGACGGACATTCTCCCGTGTTCCTGGTTCAGCGCCTGTCGCGCACGACGAAGGGCTCGATCAGCGCCTCCTGCACCGAGTCCGGCCGGTTCAGCGCGCCGTCGAAATCCGCCGCCCAGACATCCGCGTTCGAGAACTCGGCGCCCTCGAGGTCGGCACCGGAAAAGCGCGCGCGTCGCAAAGTCGCCCCGTGCAACCGGGTCCGCTTCATGATCGCCTGCCGCAGGTCGGCCTGCTCCAGCGCGGCCCCCGTCAGGTCCGCGCCGGAAAGATCGGTGCCGACGAGGCGGGCATCGGTCAATACGCCGCGAAACGAATAGCAATTGCGCAGCGAGCCGCCCGAAATGTCGATGCCTTCCATCAGGATGTCCTTGAGGTAGGCGCCCGAGAAATCGGCCCCGGCCGCCTGCGTGCCGATCAGGTTGGCGCCGAAGAGATTGGCGCCTTGCAGGCGCGCGCGGCCCAGTTCGGCATCGTCGAACGTGGCGTGAAACAGATCCGCCTCGCGCAGATCGGCGCCTTCCAGACGGGCGCGCGTGAAATTCGCCCACTTCGCATTTGCCCGCGACAGGTCGGCGCCATCGAGATTCGCGCGCCGCAAGTCGGCGCTCTCGAGCCGCACGCCGACGAGGCGGGCACCCGCCAACGAGCGGCCGGCCAGGTCGCGTCGCGTGAAATCGCAGTGGGTCAGGTCGGTCGCGCCGGCCGGAGACGCGCAATCACCGCGCGGCAAATCGGCCGCCGCTGCCACCGACGTCGCCCCGATCATGATCAGCAAGAACATGCGCATGGAATTCCCTTCGCGATCGCATCCAGCGTGGAAGCATACAGCCGCAACCGACCTTGCGGCAAAACACAGTGGTGGTGACACGGCGCCCTGTGCGACGTGATGCCGCATGTGGCATCACGTCGCACGATGACGCACCGCAACACCCTTAGCATCGCGGCACTTTTGCTTTTGTAATCAACTCATTGACTTGATTCAGGTCAAGACCGCGTCGATTCCCGGCGCCACCGCATCCGTACTGCCAAGGGGTTTGTCATGTCATCGTTTCGCCTTGTTCCACGTCTGCTGCCCGCCGCCATCGCACTCGCCTGCGCGGCGCCGCTTGCCTTTGCCCAATCGCAAACGGTCGTCGTCGAAGGCACCGCCATCGACGGCGACGCCCGCCTGCCGCTTGACGGCAGCCAGCGCACCGGCTCGCGCCTGAACCTCGCGCCGCGCGATACGGCGGCGACCATCCATGTCATCGACCGCGATTTCATCGACGCGCTCGGTGCCCGCGACACGCTCGAAACGCTGCAAGGTGCGCCCGGCGTGATCGCCGACGCTTCGCCCGGCGGCGGCGGCAGCGTCTCCTACCGCGGCTTTTCCAGCTCGCAGGTGATGCAGTTGTTCAACGGTATCGATGTCGCCTATGTCATCGCCGCGCATCCGGTCGATGCCTGGCTGCTCGATCGCACCGAAGTGCTCGGCGGCTCGGCCAGCTTCATGTATGGCCAGGGCGGCGTCGGCGGCGCGATCAACTACGTGTCGAAGCTGCCGACGCGGCAACCCTTGCGCCAGGACTACCAACTGGGCGCCGGCAGCTTCGGTGCCTGGCAGGTCGCCTACGATCTGGACGGCCGCCTCGCCCCCGGCTCGGCGCATGCCGTGCGCGTCGCCTTCAGCCAGCAGGGCTGGGACGGCTACGTGGACAACACGGATGGCGATTCGACGGTACTCACCGCGGCGTGGCTCGCGGATCTCTCGCCGCGCGTATCGCACACGCTGGCCGTCGAGCACCAGCACAAGGCACACACGCCTTATTGGGGCACGCCGTTGCTGAACCCGACCGTCGAGGGCCGCATCGACCCGCGCACCCGCTTCAAGAACTACAACGCGGCCGACGGCGCCTACGAGCAGACGGTGCTGTGGCTGCGCTCGATCACCGAAATCCGCCTCTCGGACGCCACGCAGATCACCAACACGATCTACCACTACGATGCCGACCGCGACTACCGCAACGTCGAAACCTACCGCTTCAACGCCACCAACACCGCGGTGATCCGCTCCAACACGCTGCTGCAACGCCACGGCCAGAGCCTGATCGGCAACCGGCTGGAGCTGACCCACGCCGGCACGATCGGCGGGCTGGCGTCGCAGTGGGCGGTCGGGCTGGACTGGAGCCGCAACACGCAGACGCGCTATCCGACCTCGTTATCCGCGGTAGTCAGCACGGTCGACCCCTACGACTTCACCACCGAGCATTTCTTCGACATTCCCGGCATCTCGCACACCTGGCTGCCCGACCGCGACAACCGCCTGCGCACGCTGGCGCTGTTCGCCGAGAACCACACGCGGCTCGCCGGCGGCTGGAGCCTGCTGGCCGGCTTGCGCACGGAAAAGATCATGCTCGACGCGCACAACTTCCGCGCCGTCAATGCCGCCAACCCGGCGTACTTCGAAGTCGAGTACACGCCGACCACCGGCCGCATCGGCGTGATGCACGAGTTCTCGCGCCACGCCAATGCCTACCTCACCTACAGCACGGCGGCCGACCCGCCCTCGGGCATCCTCACCACCACCAACTTCGGCAGCGTGAAGGACTGGGACCTGACCAGCGGCCGCCAGCTCGAACTGGGCAGCAAACTCGATTTCCTCGACGGTCGCGGCAATGCCACCATCGCCATCTACCAGCTCGAGCGCGAGAACCTCGCCATGCCCGATCCGGCAGCGCCATCGACGAACACGATCCCGGTGGGCAAGCAGTCGTCGCAAGGCATCGAGATCGCTGCCGGCCTGGCGCTCAATGCCGACTGGAACATCCGCGGCGACATCGCGCTGGTCGATGCGCAATACGACAAGTTCGTGCAGAACGTCGGCGGCGTGGCCATCTCGCGCGCCGGCAACCAGCCGACCTTCGTGCCCGAACAGGTGGCCAACCTGCATGTCGGCTGGCGTTTCGCGCCGGCCTGGCATGCCGGGCTCGACGTGCGGCATGTCGCTGCGCGCTTCGGCAACGTCGAAAACACGCAACGCTTCGACGGCTACACCCTGGTCGGTCTGAACGTGAGCTGGAAGGCCGGCAAGCAATCGACGCTGACGCTGCGCGGGCGCAATCTCGGCGACGAGATCTATGTCGCCTCCGGCACCACGCAACCCCGTCTGGGCGAGCCGCGGGCCTGGGAACTGACCTGGCGCAGCGCCTTCTGATGGCGCACCTGCCGAGCCGCCGCTGGCTCTACATCGCGCATCGGTGGGCCGGCATCGTGCTTTGCCTGCTGATGGCGATGTGGTTCGTCTCCGGCGTGGTGATGATGTACGTCGGCTACCCCAAGCTGACGCCCGCCGAGCGGCTCGCCCACCTGCCCGATCTCGCGCTGCCGCCGGCGTGCTGTGTTTCTCCCGTGCAGGCGGTGGCCGCCGCGCGTGCTGCCGCGGCCGCCGGACCCGCGGCGCCCGCGCCAGGCCGCCGCCGTGCGCGGGAGGAGCAACCGGTCGATGTCCGCCTGGCGATGATCGGCGCCACGCCGCACTGGC
>JBGARB010000066.1:0-22117 GCA_044230495.1 Rhodocyclaceae bacterium | reverse complement strand
CGAACAGATGCGCACGGTGCTCGGCGGCTGCGCACTGCTGGCAAATACCGCGCCGACGCCCGACGGTTATGCCCCGCGACCCGACTACCGGCCGCTGACGAAGTTCGAGGCGCGCGGCCTGCGTCTGGGCCACGGCGTGCGCGACCTGATCTTCAAGAGGATCTGACGCTCAGCGCTGCGCGGCCAGCGCGCGCAGGTCGGCGGCGTAGTCGGCGACGCGGGCCATCGCCCGCTGGCGTTGTTCGGGTGTCGCGGAATCGTGCAGCGCGGCCCACGCGGCGCAGGTGGCCTCGCGCGTGCGCTGCATCGCTTCGCGGTAGCCTGCATCCGGGCTTTCGAGCAATCGCGCCAACCAGCCGCGCAGTTGCGCCTCGGCCTGTGGCGGCGGCATGCCGGCCGCGGCACGCAGGGTCGCCAGCGTGTCGCGCTCGCGCCGGCGCATTTCGTGCTCGACGCGTGCAACCTCGAAGGGCACGCCGGCCACATGCCGCCGGATGACTTCGTTCTGCCCCGGTGTCAAGGTGCCGTAAAAGCGCTCGGCGGCGTCGGCGAAGCGCGCACGGCGCTTCTGCGCCATGTCGTCGGCATTCAACGACCAGTCCGTCAGCCAGTCCTTGCGTTTGTCGCGGAAGCGCTCGCCCATCGTCCCGAACTGCGCGTCATCCATGGTGACCACGAAGCCCGCGACGAGCGGAAGGGCGCGTTCAGTGGTTCGTGCGAGGCTGTCGGACGCCTTGTCGAACAGCCCGCAGACCTGCGCCGGGGCAAGGACCTGGCCACCGCCGTGGGCCAGCGATTCGAGCGTCTCGGCCAGCAACGGCAGCTCGGCGCGGCGGTGCCAGGCGTGCAGGTCGTCCAGCGCCCGGCGTGCCGGATCGGATTGTGCGCCGGTGAAATCGACGTAATCGTCGATCCACCAGTACAGCAGTTCATCGAGGTTGTTGTAGCCGAGCTTGATCGCGCTGCAGGCAGTGAGCGACAGCGCCAGCATCGCTGCGGACAACCAGCCGGCACTGCGTCCGCTCACAAAAACGCCCCGATCGCGCGATTGAGGTAACGCCGACCCAGTGCGGTCGGGCGCAGGCGGCCGTTGGCGTCGTCGAGCAGGCCCTGGCGCCGTCCCGCCACGACTGTGTTTTCGATCCGCGACCACGGCAGGCCGGTGCGCTCGGTGAATAACGACTGGTCGACGCCGTCGGTCAAGCGCAACGCATTCATCATGAACTCGCCGGGCAGGTCGGCCCCCGGCACGTCGACGCGCGACGAGACGAAATCGCCGGCGGGCGCGCCGTCCAGATAGCGTCGCGGATGGCGATGGCGCGCCTCGCGGCGGATGCGGAAGGCGTCGGAGATCTTGCCGTGGGCGCCGGCACCGATGCCGAGGTAGTCGCCGAAGGTCCAGTAATTGAGGTTGTGGCGACAGGCTTCGCCGTGCTTGGCGAAGGCCGAGGTCTCGTAATGCGCGAATCCGGCCGCGGCCAGCCGGCCTTCGATTTCGTCCTGCATGCGCGACGTGTCGTCGTCGTCGGGCAGGGCAGGCGGCGCATGATGGTAGGGCGTGTTCGGCTCCAGCGTCAGATGGTAGGCGGACAGGTGGGTAACGCCGCTGGCGATGCCCTCGTCGATGTCGCGCACGGCATCGGCCACCGATTGCGCCGGCAGGCCGTACATCAGGTCGAGGTTGACGCGCGTGAAATGCCGCTGCGCCATGTCGATGGCCGCGCGGGCGGCGGCGCTGTCGTGGATGCGGCCGAGCGCGGCAAGCTTGGCATCGTCGAAGCTCTGGATGCCCAGGCTCAAGCGGTTGACGCCGGCCGCACGGTAGCCGGCGAAATGCGTGGCCTCGGCGGTGCCCGGATTGGCTTCCAGCGTGATTTCGGCATCGGCCTGCAGCGGCACGCGCATGCGCACGGCGGCGAGCAGCGCATCGACTCCGGCGGGCGATATCAGGCTCGGCGTGCCGCCGCCGATGAAGATGCTGCCGATCGGGCGACCCCAGATGGCCGGTAGCGCGGATTCGAGGTCGGTGACGAGGGCCTGCAGGTAGGCAGGCTCGTCGGGCGCCGATTCGTGCGAATTGAAGTCGCAGTAGGGGCACTTCTTCACGCACCACGGCCAGTGGATGTAGAGCGAAAGCGGCGGCGGCGCAACCAGTCCCGAGCGTACGCCGTCTTCAAAATACAGTGGTGGCGACACGGCGCCAGGGCCGCCCGCGCCGATCGGCACCAGCGGGATGGTTCGCCGATTCACCGGCCGTCGCCAAGTCGCGCGACGAGCTTGGCGACTGCCCGCCCGCGATGGGAGATCGCATTCTTTTCTTCGTGCGACAGTTCGGCAGCCGTGCGGCCGAAATCCGCGACGAGGAAATACGGGTCGTAGCCGAAGCCGCCCTCGCCGCGCGGCGTGTCGATGATCTCGCCATGCCATTCGCCTTCGGCGATGATGGGCTGCGGATCGTCTGCGTGGCGCACCAGCACCAGCACGGCGACATAGTGCGCGCGACGGTCGGCCTTGCCCTTCAGATCGGCCATCAGGCGGGCGTTGTTGCGGGCGTCGTCTTTCGGCAGGCCGTCAACGAGCTGGGCATAGCGCGCCGATTGCACGCCCGGTGCGCCGCCCAAGGCCGCGACGCACAGCCCGGAGTCGTCCGCCAGCGCCGGCAGTCCGGTCAGCGCGCTGGCGTGGCGGGCCTTGGCCAGCGCGTTTTCGACGAAGGTGACATGCGGCTCGGCGGCCTCGGGCACGCCGAAATGGCTTTGCGGCAGCACGTCGAAATCGAAGGGCGCCAGCAGGCGCGCGAATTCGCGCAGCTTGCCGGCGTTGCCGGAGGCAAGGACGAGCCGCTTCACGCCAGCGACAAGGCCGCGCGCTGCGCGGCGACGATGCGGCCGATGCCGTCGCCGGCAAGCAGAAGCAGGGCGTCGAGCTCGGCGCGCGAGAACGGCGTGCCTTCGGCCGTGCCCTGCACCTCGATGATGCCGCCGCCGGCCGTCATGACGACGTTCATGTCCGTGTCGCAGGTGGAATCCTCGGCGTAGTCGAGGTCGAGCACCGGCGTGCCGGCGACGATGCCGACCGACACGGCGGCGACCAGTTCGCGCATCGGGTTCGTCGTCAGCTTGCCGGCGGCGACCAGCCCGCTCAAGGCATCGTGCAGCGCCACGCAGGCGCCGCTGATGGCGGCGCAGCGCGTGCCGCCGTCGGCCTGCAGCACGTCGCAATCGAGCGTGACCTGCCGCTCGCCCAGCGCGCCGAGATCGACCACGGCACGCAGGCTGCGGCCGATCAGGCGCTGGATTTCCTGCGTGCGCCCAGATTGCTTGCCGCGCGCGGCCTCGCGGTCCGTGCGCGTGTGCGTCGAGCGGGGCAGCATGCCGTATTCGGCGGTGACCCAGCCCTGGCCCTTGCCCTTGAGGAAGGGGGGCACGCGCTCTTCGACGCTGGCGGTGCACAGCACGCGGGTGTCGCCGAATTCGGCCAGCACACTGCCTTCGGCGTGACGCGTGAAATGGCGGGTGAGAGTCAGGTGGCGCAAGTCGGCGGCCTGGCGTCCGGAGCTTCGGGTCATGGCGTTGTCGTGTCGTGGGAAAGGGTGTTGCGGCCGCGTGCTTCGATCGCGTCCTTGACGGATGCGATGGCGGCGGCGATCTCGGCGTCGGACAGCGGCGTGGGCAGCGTGCGCGTGAAATCCTCGACGATCGTGACCGGCTGCGTGTGCGCCAGCGTGCGCTCGTCGGTGGCCATGCCGTTGGCGGCGGTCTCCCAGCGCAGCGCGAGCAGGCTGAGGTTGTCGGCCGCATCGCCGGCGACGCGCTGGGCACGGTCGAGCGCGCCGGGCAGCGCGCGTTCGAGCGGATAGGAGAGCACGGCCGGCAGCGCTTCGCCCAGCGGGCCCCAGACGCCGTCGCTGCACAGTGCGACGGTGTCGCCCGGCAGCAGCGTGTGCGGTGCGGAAATGTCGATGCGCGGCATGTTTTCGCCGCCCAGGCAGGTGAACACGATGTTGCGCTGGGGATGCGTCTGCGCTTCCGCTTCGCTGATCTCGCCGGCATCGACGAGGCGTTGCACATGGCTGTGGTCGAGCGTGCGGAACACCACGCGGCCATCGCGGATCAGATAGGCGCGCGAATCGCCGGTGTGGGCGATCCATGCTTCGCCATCCTGGATCAGGCAGGCCACGCAGGTGGTGCGCGGCGCACCGGCGAGCACGATGGCGCGCAGGCCGGCATAGCGGTTGATCGTGCGGTGGGCCTCGACGATCTGCGTTTGCAGGAAGCGGCGCGGGTCATCGACGCGCGGTTGCGCGGTCTGGCGAAACACGTGCAGGAGCTGGTCGACGACGATCTGCGCGGCAATCTCGCCGTGGCGATGGCCACCCATGCCGTCGCAGATGACCATCAGCAGCGCCTCGTCGGACATCGCCCAGCCCAGACGGTCCTGGTTCATCTTGCGAGCGCCGATGCGCGTTTCGTGATTGACCGTGAACCGCATCAATGCGTCCCCAGCGGGGTGCTGTGCGGCAGCATGCCGCGCAGGCGGTCCATCAGCGGCAGCGCGCAGCCTTCGGGCAGCTTGCCGTCGAGCAGCGCCTCTTGCAGTGCACGGGCGTCGCCCGGCCGTTTGGTACGGTCCAGCGTCAGGCAGTGGTCGATGAGGGCAAGGAAGTTGACCCGGTAACGGCCGCGGAAACGCCGTACCGCCGGCTCGAAGGTGTCGTGTTCGAGGCGCTGATCGGCCGGCGGCGGCGCAGCGGCGGCCAGGCAGGCGTACATGCAGGCGCCGATGGCGTACAAGTCGCTCCACGGGCCCAGGCCCTCGCGGCCGCGGTGCTGTTCGGGCGCGGCATACCCCGGCGTAAACATCCCCTTGAGGTATTCGCCGTCGCCCTGCATCGATTGGCGCGCGGCACCGAAGTCCAGCAGCACCGGGCTGCCGTCGGCGCGCAACCAGATGTTGCCCGGCTTGATGTCCAGATGCAGCAGGCCGCTCGAATGCACGTCGTCGAGCGCGTCGAGCAGGCGGGCGAACAGTTCGCGCAGGAAACGCTCTTCAAGCGGCCCTTCGCGGCGGCGGATGTGCTCCTGCAACGTGCGGCCGCGCTCGTAGCGCATGGCCAGATAGACGGTGCCGTTGGCGCGAAAGAAGTCCGTGACCTTGACCAGATACGGGTGGTCGAGCTTGGCGACGGCGCGCCCTTCCTCGAAGAAACACTTCAGGCCGTGGGTGAAGGCCCCCAGATGCTCGGGCGAAATCTGCGGTTCGATCTCACCGGGCTGACGCAGCGCCAGGCTGTTGGGAAGGTATTCCTTGATCGCCACCGGCTGCTGCAACGGGTCGAAGGCCAGATAGACGATCGAAAAGCCGCCATGCGACAACTGCCGGTCGATGCGGTAGTCGCCTAGCTGGAATCCGGGCGGGAGGGGTTCGTTGGTCTGGGACATGTCGAGTGCGTGCGGCGCCCGCCATTATGGCGCGACGGACGGACGCGCCGCGCATCCCGATGGTCGGCATGGCGAGGGGGCCACGGCTGGCATGTCCGGGGGCCGGCGCACTTATACTGACCCGGCACATTTAGCCCGCGCGCGAGGGGCGGTCCTGTCCCCCGGCGCGTCACGACAAAAATCATCAAGGAGACCCGCACATGGCCCCGAGCCCGAAGACGCCACTGGAGATGTTCTACCGATGGGAAGCAAAGATGCCCGAGCGCGTCTTCCTGCGTCAGCCCAAGGCCCTGCAATGGACGGAATATTCGTGGGGGCAGGTCGGCGACGCCGCACGGCGCGTTGCCGCCTTCCTGCGCGCGAAGCAGTTCGCCCCCGGCAGCCGCATCGCGATGTGGTCGTCGAACAGCAAGGACTGGGTGATCGTCGATCTGGCCATCATGATGGCGGGTCACGTCAGCGTGCCGCTGTATCCGGGACAGGATGTCGAATCGGCGCGTTACATCTTCGAACACAGCGAGAGCAAGCTCGTGTTCCTCGGCGGATTCGACCAGTGGCAACACGCCGATGCGGCGATACCGGCCGACATCGAGCGGATCGCCATGATGGGCTGCAAGGTGCCATGCGCGATGTCGCTGGACGACATCCTGGCCGCCACCGCGCCGATCGCCGATTCGCCGACCTGCGATCCCGAATCGTTGTGGACGCTGGTCTATACGTCCGGGACGACGGGCAACCCCAAGGGCGTGATGCACAACCATGTGACGCCGGGCCACGTCTGCCCCGACCTCAACCAGGCATTCCTGAACGACGAACATTCGCGCTTCATGAGCTTCCTGCCGATGTCGCACATCGCCGAGCGCGTGCTGATCGAGACGAACGCCATCTATGCCGGCGCCACGGTGTCGTTCTCCGAGGGGCTGGCGACTTTCGCCGAGGAGATCCGCTCGGTACAGCCGACCTTCTTCTTCGCCGTGCCGCGGCTGTGGATCAAGTTCAAGGAAGGTGTCGACGCCAAGGTGCCGCCGGCCATGCAGGCGCACCTGGGACCGGAGCAGCGCAAGGCCATTGCGCGACAACTTGGCCTGGCGGAGGCGAAGATCATCATCACCGGTTCGGCACCCTGCCCGAAGGACGTGCAGCAGTGGTTCATCGACATGGGCATCCTGCTGCGCGACGGTTACGGCATGACCGAGAACTGCATTCATGGCGTCGGCTGGATCCACAACGACTCGCCAAAGGTCGGCTGCATCGGCAAGCCGTTCACCGACCGCATCGAGGTCCGGCTGTCCGACGAGGACGAGATCCTGCTGCGCAGCAAGGCGCTGATGAAGGGCTATTACCGCGAGCCGGAAAAGACCGCCGAGGTACTGCGCGACGGCTGGTATCACACCGGCGATACGGGCCGCTTCGACGAGGACGGCGACCTGTGGATCACCGGGCGGCTTTCCGAGGTGTTCAAGACCACCAAGGGCAAGTTCGTGCGCCCGGCGCAGCTGGAAAACCGCTTCGGCCGCTGCGAGTTGCTGGCGCATTTCTGCGTCTTTGGCCATGGTCTGGATCAGCCCGTGGTCGCCGTCACGCTGTCCGAGGTCGGCCGCCAGCGCGAGCGGGCGGCGCTTGCCGCGGAGTTGGCTGCGCTGCTCGACGCAATCAACGCCGAGCTGCCGCCGTGGGAGCGCATCGCGGCGATATTCGTGGCCGACAAGGAATGGACGATCGACAGCGGCTTGCTGACACCGACGATGAAGCTCAAGCGCAAGTCGATCGAAAAGACCTTTCGCGAACGCATCGAAGCGGACCTGGGCAAGTCGCCGGTGGTGTTCGAATGATTGCCAGCATGACCGGGTACGCCGCGGTCGCCAGCGACCTCGGTCATGCCGTGCTCAGTCTCGAACTGAAGGGCGTGAATTCGCGCTTCCTCGATATCGGCTTCCGACTGGCCGACGAATTGCGGCAGGTCGAGATGCCGCTGCGCGAACGCATCGCCGAGCGTGTCGGCCGCGGCAAGCTGGAATTGCGCGGCTATCTGCAAGCGCAGACCACAATCGCGCGCGCGCGGCAACCGAACCTTGCCGCCATCGACGAACTGACCGGGCTGGAGGCAGCGGTGCTTCAGCGCTTGCCGCAGGCCAGGCCGCTGTCGGTGTCGGATGTGTTGCGCTGGCCCGGCGTGCTCGATGACGACTCGCCGGCCGCCGGTGAAATCCAGCAGCAGGCGCTGCAACTGGTCGGCCGCCTGCTGGACGAGTTCGTCGCCAGCAGGCAGCGCGAAGGGGCGCGGTTGGCCGCCGTATTGCGCGAGAAGGCCGCCACGATGCGTTCCATCGTCGACGGCGTTGCGCCCCGCGTGCCGGTCGCCATTGCAGCCTATCAGGAGCGCCTGGGCACCAAGCTGCGGGAGGCCGTGGCTGCCCTTGATGACGAACGCATTCGGCAGGAGCTGGGTGTATTTGCCGCCAAGGTGGATGTCGCCGAAGAGCTGGCGCGGCTGGTCGCGCACCTCGACGAGGTGGCGCGCGTGCTCGATGCCGGTGGCGCGGTCGGCAAACGGCTCGATTTCCTGATGCAGGAACTCAATCGCGAGGCCAACACCCTGGCATCTAAGTCGGTGTCCGGCGAAGTCACGTCTGCTGCGCTCGAACTCAAGCTCCTCATCGAGCAGATGCGCGAGCAGGTGCAGAACCTCGAGTAGCCCGCCGACGCGGCACGATGCGCATGGACGGCCTCGCAGTTACCCTGACGTTACTGGCCTGCGTTGCCGTGCTGGGCGTGCTGGCCGGCGCAGGGTGGCTGTTGGTCGGGTTTGCGCTGCGCGTGTCGCCGGCGCCTGCCGCCCGCTTTGCGCTCGCCAACATGGCATTGGCCGCCGGCGCCCTGACGACGGCGCAACGTGCCATCGTTGACGCCCCGTGGATGCAGGTGCTGGCCAGCCTGCTGGCCCTGTTTGCGCTGGCCGTCGGACGCGAAGGCATCCAGCGGCTGCTCGGGCTGGCGCCGACACGGCGCGAGCATGTGGCGTTTCTGGCGGCCTGCGCCTTGCTCATCCTGATCGGGCGGAGCACCCCGTCGCTGACCGACATCGCGCGGATGACCGTTATCGGCGGTCTGGCATGGATATGCGTTCGCGTGGTCGTCGAATCGCACCCGGTGATGCGGCGCGACTTCGGCGTGCTGGCTGCCTTGTTGATGGGCGCGCCGTTCGCAGCGATGGTCGCCCTGCTGCTGTGGCAACTCATCCGCTGGACGATTGATGTCACCTCGGTCGGCGCGACGCACAGCCTGTTGACCAGCCAGTCGCAGACGATCCTCTGGGGTTTCGTCGGGCTGATGGTCATTGCCAACAGTGCCATGATGGGCATGACCTTGGGCCGTCTGGTCATCCGTACGCGCCAGCTGGCCGAGCGCGACATGCTGACCGGCGTCCTCAGCCGTCGCGCGCTGGAGAAGCACCTGTCCGACGAACATGCGCGATCCCGTCGCAGCGGGCAACCGTTGGCAATGGCCATCTGCGATCTCGACTTCTTCAAGCGCGTCAATGATGCGCATGGCCACGCCGCCGGCGACATGGTGCTGCGCACGACCGCGGCCACGCTGCAGCGCGCCTTGCGGGAGCCCGATGCCGTGGGCCGCTTCGGCGGCGAGGAGTTCATCGTCATCATGCCGATGACCAATGCCGCCGGTGGCGCCGATGCGGCGGAGCGGATGCGCGCGGCGATTGCCGCCGCGCCGGTGATGTGGCAGGACGTGCCGATCGACGTCACGGCGAGTTTCGGCGTCGCCGTCGTCGGCGACGACCTGCAGCGCGCCTTCCGCGCAGCCGACGAGGCGCTCTACCGGGCCAAGGCCGAAGGGCGCAACCGCGTCGTCAGCGCACCGGAACTCCGACGGGCGGCGGCATGATCCACGCACTGGACGTTCCGACGCTGCTCAAGGTGGTCGTCCTGACCACGGCGCTGCAGGCGTTCGGCTGGGTTGTGCTGGGGCTGGTATACCGCGTCTCGCGCCTGGCAGCCGTCTACTACTTCGCCGCCAACATCGTCTTCCTGCTCAGCCTGATGCTGGGCGCCATGCGCGCCGAAACGGCGAATCTGCTGACGGTCCATGTCGGCTCGCTGCTGTCGATGATCAGCGCCATGCTGCTGCGCCTGGGCTTGCTTCGGCACATCCGCCTGCGTCCGCCGTGGCGAGAAATGGGCGGGCATGTGGTGATCGTGCTGCTGCTGTCCAGCATGGCGCCGCCGACCGTCGCCTCGCTGCCCTTCTTCGTCGTGCTCGGCAGTGTCAGCATCATGGTTTCGCTGACGCGCGCCTGCATCGAAATCTACGGCCCGATGCGCAGCGAATTCGGCAGGCCCGCCGCGCTGCTCGTCGAGGCGCCGTTCGTCGCTGCCGTGCTGCTGATCGCATTCGGCCGCGTGCCGCCGGCACTGCCGGAGATCCTCGCGCCCAGCGGCCCTGCCGTGTCGCTGGTGGCGACGCCGCGCTTCCTCATCCTGACGCTGGTGACGCTGTTGCTGTTCAACTTCAATGTCATGGGCATCGGCATCGGCCGGCTGGTCGCCCGTGTGCGCCGCTTGGCCGAACGCGATGTGCTGACCGGTCTGTGGAACCGGCGGGCGATCGAGTCGCGGATCGCGCGCGAGCGCGCGCGTCTGGCCCGCAGCGGCGACGGCTTCGCGCTGGTGATGCTCGACCTCGATCACTTCAAGCGCATCAACGACACGTGGGGACATGCGGCGGGCGATGCCGCACTGCGCCACGCGGCACAGCTTGCCCTGCATGCCCTGCGTGCGCCCGACAGCCTGGGTCGCTACGGCGGCGAAGAGTTCGTCGCGCTGCTGCCGGCGACCTCGCTGGACGGGGCGCATATCCTTGCCGAGCGCGTCCGGCAGGACATTGCCGAACATCCGCTTGAATGGGAAGGGCACGTGATCTCGCTGACGACCAGCGCGGGGGTCGTGGCGACGTCCGACGCCGAGATCCCCAACGAGACACTGCTGCGGCGCGCCGACGAGGCGCTCTACCGCGCCAAGAATGCCGGCCGCAATCGCGTCGTCGTCGACACCGGCGATCCCGCTGCGGCATGACCGTCACGCCCATCCGGGTGCATGTCGGCGCACCGCCGCGGCCTGCATACGGGGCCGACTGCAACGGTTGCGGTGCCTGTTGCGTGGCCGCCCCGTGTCCGCTGAGTTACCTGCTCCTGCGCCATCGCAGCGGCAGCTGTCCGGCATTGCGCTGGCATGACGATGCCCGACGCTATCAGTGCGGACTGCTGGTCGCACCGCGCGAATACGTGCGCTGGCTGCCGGCGCGGGGCGAAGCGCTCGCCCGGCGCGCGGTACTGCGCTGGATCGCCGCCGGAACGGGTTGCGACTTCGCTGCCACCGCAGTCGACGAAAGCCCTCAGAACATCAAGGTGCCACCGGCGTAGATCGTGCGTCCGGGTCCGGGGACGGCGATGCCCCACGGCACGGCATTGATCGACATCGTCGTGCCCTGGCCGACGTAGGCGCCGCCCAGCGGCAGATCGTACGCCTTGTCGAAGAGGTTCTCGAAGCCGAAATCAAGCCGCCAGCGGGGCGTCGCGTAAGCCAGCCGCAGGTTGGCGATGGCATGTCCCGCCGTGCGGATCTCGTTGCGCACATGCGAGACGTCGGTCTTCGCATCGACCGCCACGACTTCCATCCGGTTGTCCCATGCACCGAGCTTGTGGCCGAGCGTCAGCCGCAGATGCAATGGCATGATGTTGTAGAGGCCGTCGCCGGTGTCGCGGTTTTCGCCGTCGATCCACGACAGCGTGCCGCCGAGTTGCCAGTCGCCCCAGGCGTTCTTTGCCAGCGGCAGATGGCCGGAGAGGTCGATGCCGTGCAAGCGCGCATCGGCATTGACGTACTGCAGCACGACGAACTGCGTCGCGGTCGTCGTGTTGCCGGCGGTGCAACTGGCGCCGCTGGTGCAGCGCCGGGCGTCGATGAAGTCGCTCACGCTCGTGATCCACGGCGCGAGCTTGACCGACCACGCCCTGTCGGCGGCGTGCCATTCCACCGAGGCACCCAGCGTATGGGCGACCTCGGGCTCGAGGTCGAGATTGCCGATGTAGCCATTGCCGTCGCCGACGAAGTTGTTCATCACGGCGGCCATCGACCAGGTGGACCACGTGTAGCGTTCGTAGAGATTCGGCGAACGCGTCTTGCGCGCAATGCCGAATTCGATGTCGCGCGTGGCCGTGGCTTGGCGGACCACGGCGCTGACATCGACGTTGCCGTCGCTGCGGCGGCGGTCGCGGGCGTTGAACGCGTCGGCATCGCGCTTCTGGTTGCTGACCATCATGCCCATGCCGTTGGTATTGGGATCGTAACCGCGCACGGCACCGGCATCGCTGGTGACCCGTTCGGCGCGCAGACCGGCGGTGGCGCGCCAGCTGCTGTCGAGCTTGCCGTCCCATTCGGCGAACAACGCATCGCGGTCGCGCTGGCCGTCGCGGATGTTCCAGAAAGTCAGCGGCCACATGCCGGAGCCGGATGGCGGCCACCAGTCGTCGAGGTCGTAACGCTGCATTTCGGCACCCAGTCGCAACATTGAGCCGCCCGCGAGATCCACGCTGGCCTGTGCCGTGGCGCCGAGCGTCTTGCCGGCCGTGCGCATCGGCATGCCGGTGGCACAGGTCGTGCCGATCGGCGAACAGGGATTGCCGGCGGAGGCCGTGGGCCCGCCGCTAGCCGAGCCGTACCAGAAGCGCTTGTCGGCGCCGAAGTCCATCAGGTGCTCGACCGACTCGTGGTACGCGCGTGCTTCCAGCGTGCCCCACGACATGGCGCCGCGATAGCGCAGCGCAATGCGTTCCTGCTGGTTGTCCAGCATGTCCATGCGCTGGTTCGGGTAGTTCTGATACGGCAGATCCTGCAAGCCCAGACGCGCCTCGAACAGATGCGCGGCGTTGCGCCACGCCAGCGACAGCGCATGGTTCTCGCTGCGGTAGGCGCTGGAGCCGATCTCGTCCAGCGGCAACTGATGGCCGGCGCGGCCGGTGGCGGCGACCGTCTTGAATGCGCCACCCGCTTCGGGATTCTCGCTTTCGGCGCGGGCACCGGTGTAGGTGAGGGCGAACGACGCCGTCGAGTGGCGCAGCGCGACATGCCCGCGCAGCGCATCGCCGTTGTCGCGCCAGGTCAGGCCGATTTCACCGCCGGTACGGGACGCCTCGCCAGGGGCGACGAACGTCGGCGGCGCCGACTCGGTGACGATGCTGCCGCCGATGCTGTCGCCGCCGACACTGACTGGCGCCAGCCCGGCGTGTACGCTCAACTGCGTGACCTGCGCCGGATCGAGGTACGACAGCGCCGGGTTCATGTGATTCGGACACGATGCGATCAGGTCCATGCCGTCGATCTTGATGCGCAAGCGGTCATCGGCGAGACCATGGATCGCCGGCAACGACGAAACGCCGCCGGCGCCGTAGAGGCTGACACCGGGCACGTCGCGCAGCATCGAGGCGGTATCGCTGGTGCCCGCACGCAGGCGGGCCGGATCGACCTTCTCCGCAGCGGCGGGCTCGGCGGCGCCGGTAACCGTGACCGTGCTATTGGTCTGCGCCAGGGCGCTGGTGGCCAACAGGGCGGGCAGGGCGCAGATCGCGCGGTGGATCAGATGGCGTTTCATCGCAGTTCCTTGTGCATTGGAGAAATCGGTGGCGCGCACATGCATGGTGCGCGGCGCACCATGACATTGGCGATGCATTGCTTTCGGCATGCGGGGGATTCTAGGAATCGCGCCCGTGCGCCCCGGTTGACTCAGGTCAAGCGGCACATGGGGTGCGGCAACGTGTCGCAGCACCCGTGCAGGTCGTGTCCGCCGATACGGAACCTACATGACCAGCGTTGCGACGGCGCGCAAACGCGGCAGGTCGACCTGCGCCCGGCGTCCCTGATATCGCTGCAGCAGGCCCTGTCGGCGCAACTGGCTGATCACGCGCGATACGGTCTCCTGCGCCATGCCGGTGAAGTCGGCCATATCGCGCAGGCTGGGCAACTGGATCACCGCGTGCGACACGTTGCCGCAAACGCTCGCGAGCATCTGCAACAAATGGCGAACACGCGTATCGGCATCACCCGCGCGCAGGCGAAGCACATCGGCCGTGCGTTGCTCGGCCGATGCAAGGCTGCGCAACAGATCGTCGGCAGCCGGTGTCGTCCACGCTTCGATTTCGACGGTCTCGATGGCCGTTGCCGTGAACACATAGGCGCCGAAGAGCATGGCTTCGGCACCAAGCAGGTCGCCCGCAAGCAGGATGCCGGCGAACGTCGCATCGCTCGCCGTGGCACCGCCAACGCGATCGAGCCGCACGGCACCGCGACGAATCCGCCAGCAGGGGCCAGTATCGCCGGCGCGATGGATGCAAGTGCCACGCGCATGCGGGCGCCCGGCTCCGGCGTCCGGCAACATGTTCGGTGGTGAATGGCTGGCGTTCATTTGTCTGTTCCGGAAGCGGATCGCAATGGCGCGGGCGCGCTGCGGACCGCGGCATGGCGGTCGTCGCGATTCTATGCACCGTACGCGCGGCGCACGATTGATCTGGCGCCTTGCTATCGGGATGCGACGATATGCCGCACCAGCCAGGCTGCGCCGCCAAGCATGACGACCGCGAACGTCCATTGGGCGGCGAGCGGCAGCCACAGGCCGAACCACGTGGGCAGCAGCGGCACGGCGAGGCCAAGCGCAAGGGCCCGCAGCACCTCGAGCCGGCGGGCCAGGTGCCGGCCTTCGAGCAGGGCGCCCAGCGCCAGCGTCGTCGCCAGGATGCCAAGCGCATAGACGAGGCGTGCGCCAGGCGAGAGCACGTCGAAGCGGCCGATCAGGTCCATCACGAACGGCACGCTGGCCGCGTACTGCAGCGCGACGTAACGGCGCAACGACGCCGGCGTGCCGGCCGAGAAATGCCTGAACGCGGACGGATCGAAGTGCGGCAATGGCTGGTGCCAGCCGCCGGGCGGAGCGAACCACACGCCCAGCTTGCCGCGCCAGGTGGGCGCCGCGCGCGACATCCGCCACAGGTCCGCGTAGTAATGCAGGTTGCCCCACACCGGGTTGAAGCTCTGCAGCGGTTTGCGGATGCCGAAGCGTATCGGCTCGTCGTCGCGTTCCTCGACGAAGGTACCGAACATGTGATCCCAGATCATCAGGATGCCGCCGTAGTTGCGGTCGATGCAGTAGTCGTTCTGGCCATGGTGCACGCGATGGTTGGACGGCGTGCAGAACACGCGGTCGATCCAGCCCAGCTTGGGCACAAGCTCGGTGTGTACCCAGTACTGGTACAGCAGGTCGATGACGGCGACGGCGACGAAGACCGTCGGCGGCACGCCGCACACCGCCAGCGGCAGATAGAAGATCCAGCCCAGCAGGGGACCGCTGGAAGTCTGCCGCAACGCCGTGGCGAGGTTGTAGTACTCCGACGAGTGGTGCACCACGTGCGCCGCCCAGAGGATGTTCACTTCATGGCCGAGGCGGTGCGCCCAGTAGTAGCAGAAATCGTAGGCGATGAGCGCGGCGACGAACACGAAGACGCTGTCTGCGGGCAGGTCGAACAGTCGCGCATGCTCGTGGACGCCGACGTAGATGCCGACCGTGAGCACCTTGACGAACAGGCCGATGACCTGGCTGAGCACGCCGTGGTGCAGGCTGGTAATGGCATCGGGGATGTCATAGACTGGCCGTGCCCGGCGCTTCGCCACCCAGGCCTCGAGGCCGATGGTGAGCATGAAGACGGGAATCGCGTAGAGGATCGGATTCATCACAAAGGCGCGACGCGACGCGCAGCGGGACGTTCAATGATCAAAGTCTATTCCACCGCGGGCGACCGCGCAGCCGTTCGATGAACGGCCCGGCAAATCAGGCGCGCGGCGCGCTGCTCATCGTTTCGGCGCCCTCCGGCGCGGGCAAGACCACCCTCGTCGGCCGGCTGATCGAGAGCGATCCGGCAATCATCCATTCCGTGTCGTTCACCACGCGCGAGGCACGTCCGGGCGAGATCGAGGGC
The DNA here is from genome assembly GCA_044230495.1 of Rhodocyclaceae bacterium. Lineage (GTDB taxonomy): Bacteria > Pseudomonadota > Gammaproteobacteria > Burkholderiales > Rhodocyclaceae > JADJEF01. The sequence goes on along the minus strand of JBGARB010000066.1, from coordinate 6,637 downwards.
AGGCACTACCATTTCGTCAGCATCGAAACTTTTGTCTCGATGCGCGGCAACGGCGACTTCCTCGAATGGGCCGAGGTGCACGGCAATTTCTACGGCACATCGCGCGTCTGGCTGCGCGAGCAACTGGCGGCGGGCCGCGACGTGCTGCTCGAAATCGACTGGCAGGGCGCGCAGCAGGTGCGCCGGCAGTTTCCAGACGCGGTGGGCATTTTCATCCTGCCACCTTCGATCGACGAGCTGGAACGCCGGCTGCGCGGGCGTGGCGCCGACAGCGAGGCCGTCATCGCGCGGCGCGTGGCCGCCGCGCTGGGCGAAATGCGTCACGTGCATGAATTCGACTTCGTTATAATCAACAACGACTTGAACGCGGCGACGGATGACCTCAAGGCTGCCGTTCGGGCCTCGCGGTTGCGTCACCCGATCCAGCGGGCGCGGTACCCAGAGGTCTTCGCCTTCATCGAATCACATTGAAAGGTCACCCCATGGCACGTGTCACGATCGACGATTGCATCGCCCGCATCCCCAACCGCTTCAACCTCACGCTGGCAGCGACCTACCGCGCCCGCCAGCTCACCCTGGGCGGCACGCCGCAAGTCGAAGTCGACCGCGACAAGCCCTGCGTCATTGCGCTGCGCGAAATCGCCGCCGGCAAGGTCGGCGAGGAAATGCTGCTGCGCGCGGCGCAGTAATCCGCTGCGGCGGGGCGTGACGTGTCGGCGTTCGCCTCCCTGCACACGATCCTCGACAGCGCCGCGGCCGGCGTTTTCGCGGGTGTGCGCCGCAGACGCAAGACCGGCGAGGCCGCCGAGCCGACGGACGAATCGCCGGCAACCGACAACGACAAGGCGCTGGCCGATGCGCTGGCCGCATTCATCGGCGAGCTGAAGGCCTACCTTCCCGCACCGGAAGTGGCCCGCGTGCAGCAGGCCTACGACTACGCGGCGGGCGCCCACGTCGGCCAGACGCGCATCTCCGGCGAGCCCTACATCACGCATCCGCTGGCCGTGGCCAGCACGCTGGCACACTGGCGGCTCGATGCGCAGGCGCTGATTGCCGGGCTGCTGCACGATGTCGTCGAGGACACCGCGCACAGCAAGGAGGACATCGCCGAGCGCTTCGGCAAAGTCGCCTCCGAACTGGTCGACGGCGTCTCCAAGCTCGACCGGCTGGAAAACCAGACCTACGAAGAAGCCCAGGCCGAGAACTTCCGCAAGATGCTGCTGGCGATGACGCGCGACGTGCGGGTCATGCTCATCAAGCTCGCCGACCGCCACCACAACATGCAGACGCTCGGTGCCATGCCGGCGGCCAAGCAGCGCCGCATCGCCCGCGAAACGCTCGACATCTACGCGCCGATCGCCAACCGCCTCGGCCTCAACGTGCTTTACCGCGAGTTGCAGGACCTGGCCTTCGCCCACTACAACCCGGTGCGCTACCGCGTGCTGGCGCGGGCCGTCAAGCAGGCCCGCGGCAATCGCCGCGAGGTGGTCGGCAAGATCCTCGAAACCGTGCGCACGGCGCTGCCCAAGGCCGGCATCCAGGCCGATGTCATGGGACGCGAGAAGCACGTCTTCGGCATCTACCGCAAGATGCGCGAGAAGAACCTTTCGTTTTCGCAGGTACTCGACATCTACGGCTTCCGCGTCGTCGTCAAGGATCGCCCGACCTGCTACCTCGCGCTGGGCGTGCTGCACGGGCTGTTTCAGCCGATCCCGGGCAAGTTCAAGGACTACATCGCGATCCCCAAGGCCAACGGCTACCAGTCGCTGCACACGACGCTGATCGGCCCGTTCGGCACGCCGGTAGAGATGCAGATCCGCACCACCGCCATGCATCACGTCGCCGACGCCGGCGTCGCCTCGCATTGGCAGTACAAGGACGACCGCAACCTCACCGACGTGCAACGCTCCACGCACAAGTGGCTGCAAAGCCTCGTCGAACTGCAATCGACGGCGAGCGACAATGCCGAGTTCCTCGAGCACGTCAAGTTCGACCTCTTCCCCGGCGAGGTGTACGTGTTTACGCCGCGCGGCAAGATCCTCTCGCTGCCGCGCGGGGCGACACCGGTCGACTTCGCCTACGCCGTGCACACCGACGTCGGCAACCGCTGCGTCGCCTGCCGCGTCAACCATGAGACGGTGCCGTTGCGTACCGAACTGCGCAACGGCGACCAGGTCGAGATCATTACCGGAGCCAGTGCCGCGCCCAACCCGGCGTGGCTGTCCTATGTCCGCACCGGCAAGGCGCGTGCGCAGATCCGCCACTTCATGAAGACCACGCACAGCGACGAATCGGCTGCGCTGGGCGAGCGCATGCTCGGCCGCGCCCTCGACGAGATCGGTCTTGCGCTGTCCGCCGTGGACGATGCCGCGTGGGAACGCTTCCTGCATGACAACGGCGTCAAGACGCGCAAGGAAGTCTTTGCCGACATTGGCCTCGGCTTGCGGCTGGGGCCGGTCGTTGCCCGCCGCCTGCTGGCCCGCGACGACCATCTGCCCAGCGAGGCGCGCCATCAGGCCGGCTCGGTGGTGATCCGCGGCACCGAGGGCGTTGCCGTCAAGATGGCGCGCTGCTGCCGACCGATCCCGGGCGATCCGATCGTCGGCCTGATCCGCAAGGGCCAGGGCCTCGTCGTGCATACCCACGATTGCCACACGCTGTCCAAATTGCGCGGCACCAAGGCCGAATGGGTGGATGTCGAATGGGAAGCCCAGCCGAGCAAGCTCTTCGAGACCAGCGTGCAGGTCGTCACCCAGAGCCGGCGCGGCGTCCTCGCCAAGCTCGCCGCCGCCATCGCCCAGGCCGACACCAACATCGTCAATGTCAGCATGGACGACGACGGCAGCGCCAATGTGTCGCTCTACTTCACCATGCAGGTCGTCGACCGCATCCACCTCGCGCGCGTGATGCGCGCGCTGCGCCGCATCCCCGAGGTCGTGCGCATCCACCGTTACGTCGAGAAATAGGAGTCTCCATGGCCCAGTACGAATCCGAGCACACCCGCTTCATGCGCGAATGGCTGGCAAAGCACCCCGAGGAGGTCGAACAGCAACGCGCCGGCCGCGCGCTGTGGTGGGACAAGGCGCCACGATCGCTGGACGAGATGCAGCGCGCCGCACAGGCCAAAGTGCCGGCCAAGGCGTACTACTACGACGCCAACTGACGGCACGGCGCGCCCGATGCGCCGTGCCACCACCACTGTAGTTTGGCCCGCGGCCACCCTCGTCGAGTAAGGTCGCCGCGAGCGGGTGATTCAGCCGCCGGCCGCCTTGGCGACGGCGGCCACCAGCGGCAGCGCGGAATAGCCCATCGATGAGGGCGTCAGGCCCAGGCGGACGATCACCAGTTGCTGCGAAGGGACGACGAACACATATTGGCCATCGTGGCCCTCCATCGCGTACGTGTCATCGGGAATCCCTGCGGCTGTCTTGCCACCATGCAGCCAGATCTGGCCCGCGCCGTATTCGCCATTGGACGGCGGCACCGGCGAGCGCATCTGCGCAACGAACCCCTCCGGCAGCATGCGCCGGTCATTCCAGACGCCGTCCTGTAGCAGCAGCAAACCCAGTCGTGCCCAATCGCGCGCGCTGGCGTGCAGGTAGCTCGAACCGACAAAGGTGCCGCGCGCATCGGCCTCGAACACCGCGCTGCGCATGCCCAGCGGCGTAAACAGGCGTTCGTGCGGAACGCGCAAGGCGCCATCGCCCGCGGCGTCCTGCCACAGCCGCGCCAGCAGCACGCTGCTGCCGCTGGCGTAATTCCATGTCGTCGCCGGCGTTGTGGCCAGCGGGCGGGCGCGGGCATAGGCCGCCATGTCGGCTTCAAGAAACAGCATCCGCGTGACATCGGAGACGGTACCGTAGCCTTCGTCCCATAGCAGGCCGCTGGTCATCGCCAGCAGATGCGCCAGCGATACGCCCGCACGCTCGTCGCCCTGCGGCCAGAATCCCGTCTGCTCCAGCCGCAAGCGGCCGTCGGCAATGGCAATGCCTACCAGCGCGGCGTTCGCGGTCTTGGCCATCGACCAGCCGGGCAGAGGGGTTCCGGCGTCGAATCCCGGCGCGTAGCGTTCGGCGACGAGCCGGCCGCGATGAACGACCACCAGCGCCCGTGCGCCCGGTCCGGCGAGGCCATCGTCGGCAACCGCGGCCTGCATCGCCGCGTCAGCATCGGCGCGCTCGCCTGCGGGCCACGGTAGCGCCGGATCGGGCGCTGCATGCGCGGTGGGAGCAAACGCGTGGCGGCGCGCGCTGTCGATATCGCCGTCCGGCACCCCGGTGCAACCGGTGCCCGGCCGGTATACCGCCACGGCGCGCGCCAGTCCGGGCGGCAGATGGACGCGGACCAGCGTCTGCGCCCGGTCGACCTCGACGGTCAATGCCTTGAAAATCGCCACGCCCGGCGCCTGCACGTCGTCGGCAATGACCTGCGCTGCATCGCGTCCGGCGACGAAAACGCCGGAGCAGACGATCTTGGCCGCGTAATGCGTGCCCACGCGCAACATGTCCATTGCATGCATCACGCCGACGCCGCCGGCGAGCACGGCGATGAACCCGAGCACGGCGGCGAAGCCGCCTTGGCGCGAGACAATCGCGGGCATCAGGGCGTGATGGCGTCGATGCGCACGACGATGCCGCGCGTGCCGGGCTTGACGGGATCGCTGGCACCGATCGGGTCGCCGGAAACCGGCGTGGCGCCGCCGCCCTTGGCGACGCGCGCCTCGATGCGCACCTGCCGGAAGCGCGAGATGGTCAGCGACGGGTCCATCGCCATGGCGTCGTCGAGCCGGAACTCGCGCGGCAGATCGGCGACACGCAGCTTCAGCGCGGCCAGCGGCATGCGCGGCGCCGGCACGTTGCCTTCGGCGACGGCCCGCGCAAAGACGAACACCGTGTCGTCGGCGCGTACCTTGCCGACGAGGCGCGGATCAAGCTCGACGCGCCCGGTGACGAATGCCGCCGTGCCGCCGCCACCTGGTTTTGCCTTGGACGATGCCGCCGCTGCGCCGGGCGCACCGGTCGTCGCGGGCTGGCCGCCACGCTCGCGCGCCTGCGCCAGCATGCCTTCGATCTCGCGGGCGTCGTCCGAGCCGGGCTCAAGCTGGCCCAGCAGGCGCTCCCACAGGACGGCGGCTTCAGGCCAGCGCGCTTCGCGCATGGCGTCGGAGGCCGCCAGCAGCAGTGCATGCGGGTTGTTGGCGTCGACCTTCAGCGCCTGCGCGATGCGGCTGCGCGCTGGGTCGGTGAAGCGGTCGCCGGCCCGGCGGAATTCGATTTCGGCGGCGGCGGCGAGCAGGGCCGCGTTGGTCTCGAGCGTCGGGCCGACGCGTGCGAAGGCTTGCGACGCATCGTCCCAGCGCCCCATTGCGCCGTAGGAGCGTGCCAGCATCGCCCAGCCCTGCGGATTGTCCGGCTCGGCGTCGAGGCGTGCGGCGAGCTTTTCGACGGCGGTCTGCATGTCGCTCAGCGCCGCCTTGGCCTGATGGTCGCGGTCGAGAACCAGCGTCGGGCTGCCCAACTGCAGGTAGACGCTGGCCGCCGACAGCGGCACCAGCAGCGCGATCGCCAGCCAGGCGGTGGGTTTGCGCGATGCGGGGGCCGTCGGCCGCGGCGCACCGGCCGTATCGGTGTCGGCGAGCAGCCGGCGCTTGATTTCGTCGCGCGCGATCGTCGCATCGTCGACGGAAAGCACGCCGGCGGCAACATCGCGATCGAGTTCGGCGAGCTGGTCGCGGTAGATCGCGGCGTTGATCGTGCGCCGGTCATCGACTTGGCGCGCCTCGCCTTCGCTGCGCAGGCTGCGCCGCCACCATGGCTGCAACAGCACGGCGACGGTGACGACGGCGAGCAGAGCCGCCGCTACGACGAAGGGGACATAGCCGGTCATTCCTTGCCCCTCAAGAGTGCTTCGGCGCGCTTGGCATCGGCCGCGGACAGCGGCGCATCGGCGTCGCTGCGACGTGCGCGCAGGAAGCGCACGAGAACGAACACGCCGACGAGCAGCAAGATGAACGGGCCGCCCCAGAGCAGCCAGGTGGCGGGCTTCATCGGTGGACGGTAGCGCACGAAATCGCCATAGCGGGCAGTCATGAACTCCATGATTTCGGCATCGGACCTGCCGTCCTTGATCATCGTGCGGATTTCGCGGCGCAGGTCGTTGGCGAGGTCGGCGCGCGAGCCGGCGAGCGATTCGTTCTGGCAGACCAGGCAGCGCAGCTCTTCGCTGATGGCCAGCAGGCGCTTTTCGACCACCGGGTCCTCGGCGAGCGGCGCCGCCTCGTCGGCATGCACCGCGCCTGCCGCCAGACATACGGCCAAGGTGACGAACCACCAGCGCAAAAGTCTCATGATGCGGCCCCCTTGCGCATGCGGTAGCGACGGTCGCTCATGGCGAGCAGGCCGCCCAGCGCCATCAGCACGCAGCCGCCCCAGATCCAGTCGACGAAGGGCTTGTAATACACCCGCACGGCCCACGCGCCGGTCGGGTCGGGCGCGCCGTCGGCGCGCTTGTCGAGCGGCTCGCCGAGCGAGACGTAAACGTCACGCGTGAAGCCGGTGTCGATGGCGGCCTCGGTCATCGACATGGTCGACGAGAAATACTGACGCTTTTCGGGATGCAGCATCTTCAACACCTTGCC
>JBGARB010000065.1:0-13363 GCA_044230495.1 Rhodocyclaceae bacterium | reverse complement strand
CCTGCAGGTCGATCTTCTCGGGTCGCACGCCAACCGACACCGGCATGCCTTCGCTGCCGGTGATGCCATGGCCGACGAAGAAGCGGCCGTGCGGCGTCTCGATGACGCAATGGTCCGGCGCATCGACGGCAAGGGCGCCATCGAAGAGATTGATCTTGCCGATGAAATCGGCGACGAAGCGACAATTGGGCGTCTCGTAGATTTCTTCGGGCCAGCCCACCTGCATGAAGCGGCCCTCGCTCATCACGGCGACACGGTCGGCCATGGTCATGGCCTCTTCCTGGTCGTGAGTGACGATGACGCAGGTGACGCCGACGCTCTTGATGATGTTCTGCAACTCGATCTGCGTCTGCTCGCGCAGCTTGCGGTCGAGCGCGCCGAGCGGTTCGTCGAGCAGCAGCAGCTTGGGCTTCTTTGCCAGTGCACGGGCCAGAGCCACGCGTTGCTGCTGGCCACCGGAAAGCTGGTGGGGTTTGCGCTTGACGTAGCGCTTGAGCTGGACGATGCCGAGCATTTCCTCGACGCGGGCCGCAATCTGGTCCTTCGGCATACCGTCACGCTTGAGTCCGAAGGCGATGTTATCCCACACCGTCAGGTGGGGGAACAGCGCATAGGACTGGAACATCATGTTGATCGGTCGGTGGTATGGCGGCATCGCCGCTACCGACTGGCCTTCGAGGTAGATGTTGCCTTCGGTCGGCGTCTCGAAACCGGCCAGCATGCGCAGCAGCGTGGACTTGCCGCAGCCGGAAGAACCGAGCAGCGCGAAGATTTCGCCCTTGGCGATGTCGATGGAGACATTGTCGACGGCGGCCACGTCGTCGAACCGCTTGGTCAGGCGGTCGATCCTGACGAAAGCCTCTTCGGCCGTGGGTGCGGGCGCTCTATCGCTGGTGGCCATGCGGATTCCCGATCGAGTAGGACTGCAAGGACCGGCGGCGACCGTATGGCCGCCGCCGGGTGCATCACATGCCGGTCTTGAAGCTGGTGAACAGGCGCGTGCGCAGGCGGCGGATGTCGTTGCTGACCATCTCCGGCGGCACCATGCGCTTCTCGTCCTCGGGTGTCATGTAGACCGACTTGTTGGCCACGCGCTCGGGCGCGATCAGCTTGTCGGCGGCGCGAACCGGTCCGCGATAGGCGATGGTGTTGAACATCTCGGCCTGGACCTCGGGGCGCAGCATGTAGTTGATGAACTTGTGCGCATTCTCGACGTTGGCGGCATCGGCGGGAATGGCCATGGTGTCCATGAACAGCACGGCGCCGGACTTCGGGATCAGCACCTCGATGTTGACGCCGTTCTTGGATTCCTTGGCGCGGTTGGCGGCGATCGCCATGTCGCCGTTCCAGCCCAGCGCGAGGCAGATCGAGCCGTTGGCCATGTCGTTGATGTAGCCGGACGACGAGAACAGCGTCACGCCCTTGCGCACGGTCTTGAGCAGCTTGGCGGCGGCGTCGTAGTCGGCCTTGTTGGTCGAATAGGCCGGCTTGCCCAGATAGCGCAGCGCGGCCGGGAACACTTCGTCGGAAGAGTCGAGCATCGAGACGCCGCAGGCCTTGGCCTTCAGTGCGTACTCGGGCTTGAAGATGAGGTCCCAGGCGTTGTCGGGCATCGGCATGCCGCCCAGCGCCGCCTTGAGCTTGTCGACGTTGATGCCGAGCGTGGTGACGCCGCCGGACCAGGGCACGATGTGCTTGTTGCCCGGATCGAAGGTCGCCGCCTGGTCCATCCACCAGCCGTCGAGGTTCTTCCAGTTGGGAATCTTGCTCTTGTCGAGGGGCTGCAGCAGGCCGCCCTCGATCTGCAGCTTGGCCCAGTTCGACGACGGCACGACGATGTCGTAGCCGGTCTTGCCGGCGACCAGCTTGGCATGCAGGATCTCGTTGGAGTCGAAGTTGTCGTAACGGACCTTGATGCCGAATTCCTTCTCGAAATTGGCCAGCGTCTTCTCGCCGATGTAGTCGGACCAGTTGTAGACGTTGAGCACCTTGCTCTGCGCCAGCGCCAGCGACGACGACAACGTCAGCACCGCGGCGGCGGCCAAGGCAGCCAGCTTCTTGCCGGAAGAAAGTTTCATGAGCTTGAATCTCCTATGAGACGGAATGCCCGAGAGGCAGAAAGTCGGGAGACCGGAAGGATCTCCCCCGAATCGAGGCAAGCCTCCTCGTCACCGAATCGGCATTGCAACCGCGTGTCGATGCTAAACAATTCTGGGCCAAACGCAACCGTTTCGGCGTCCCCGAATCGGTGCGCCCGCGCCGCTGTTGCAGGGACCCGGCGCCTGCCGCGATCACCGGCCGACCGCCGCAAAACACAGTGGTGGCGGGACGGCGCCCGGCGACGGCGCGGCTCAAATCCATCCCTTGGTCTTCAGCTCCGCGAGCGTCGCGTCGAGGCAGCGGCGGATCAACGCGATCATCTCGTCGATTTCGGCGCGGGTCATCACCAGCGGCGGCGCGATGATCATGCGGTCACCGACCGCGCGCATGATCATGCCGTTGCCGAACATGTGCGCGCGACAGACCATGCCGACGCCCAGCGCCGGGTCGAACATTTCGACCGGCGCCTTGTTCTTCACCAGCACCAGGCCCGCCATCATCCCCAGCGACTCGGCGTGGCCCACCAGCGGATGGTCGGCCAATGCCTCGAAACCCTGTTTGAGGTAGGGCCCGACATCCTCGCGCACGCGCCTGACGATCTGCTCGCGCTGCAGGATGCCGATGTTCTCCAGCGCCACGGCACAGGCCACCGGATGTCCCGAATAGGTGTAGTCGTGATTGAAATCGCTGCCCTTGCCGATCACCGTCGCGGCCACGCGGTCGCTGATCATCACGCCGCCGAGCGGCACGTAGCCGGAGCTGACGCCCTTGGCGAAATTGATGAAATCCGGCCGGTAGCCCAGCGTCTCGCAGCCGAACCACTGCCCGGTGCGCCCGAAGCCGCAGATCACTTCGTCGGAGATCAGCAAGATGCCGTACTTGTCGCAGATGCGCTGGATCTCCGGCCAGTAGCTCGCCGGCGGAATGATCACGCCGCCGGCGCCCTGCACCGGCTCGGCGATGAACGCCGCCACCTTGTCCGGCCCGACGGCGAGGATCTTCTCCTCAAGCCAGCCGGCCGCCTTGAGGCCGAAATCCTCCTTCGGCAGGTCGCGACCGAGCTCGAACCAGTAGGGCTGTTCGATGTGCTCGATGCCGGGGATCGGCAGGCCGCCCTGTTCGTGCATGTAGCTCATGCCGCCCAGCGAGGCGCCGCAGACCGTCGAGCCGTGATAGGCGTTCTTGCGGCTGATCACCACCTTGCGCTGCGGCTGGCCTTCGAGGTCCCAGTACCAGCGCGCCATGCGGAAGATGGTGTCGTTGCCTTCGGAACCCGAGCCGGCGAAGAACACGTGGTTGAACTGCGGCGGCGTGACTTCGACGAGCTTCGCCGCCAGCTCGACCGCCGGCAGATTGGTGGTGTTGAAGAAGCTGTTGTAGTAGGGCAGCGTGGTGAGCTGGCGGTAGGCGGCGTCGGCCAGCTCCTTGCGGCCGTAGCCGACGTTGACGCACCACAGGCCGGACATGCCGTCGAGGATCTTGTTGCCTTCCGAATCCCACAGCCAGATGCCCTCGCCCTTCACCATCACCCGCGCGCCCTTGGCGGCCAGCGCCTTGTGCTCGGTGAACGGGTGCATGTAATGCGCGCTGTCGAGCGCCTGGATCGCGTGCGTGTCTTGTGTCATGTGGATTTCCTCGTGCGGCTCAGACATTGAGCAGCAGGTACTGCCGCTCCCACGGGCTGATGACGGCGTTGTACTCGCCCAGCTCCCATTCCTTGACGGCGGCGAACATCTTGACGAAGTCCTTGCCCAATACCTCGTGCAGCTCGTCGCAGCGCTTGATGCGGTCGAGCGACTCGCGCAGCGTGCGCGGCAGCTGGTGCTCGCCGGCGTAGGCGTTGCCGCGCGTCTCCGGCGTCGGCTTGATCTTGTCCATGATGCCCAGGTAACCGCAGGCGAGGGTCGTCGCCAGCGCCAGGTAGATGTTGGCGTCGGCACCGACGAGGCGGTTCTCGATGCGCCGCGCCACCGGGCTCGAATGCGGAATGCGCAGGCCGACGGTGCGGTTGTCGGTGCCCCAGCAGACGTTGGTCGGCGCCGACATGTTCTTCACCAGCCGGCGGTAGGAATTCACGTACGGCGCGAAGATCGCCATCGCCTCCGGCAGATAGCGCTGCAGCCCGCCGATGAAGCTGGAGAACACCTTGCTGGCGTTGCCGCTCTTGTCACTGAAAATGTTGGCGCCGGTCTTGTTGTCGATGACGCTGGTGTGGATGTGCATCGCCGAACCCGGCTGGCCGGCCATCGGCTTGGCCATGAAGGTGGCGTACATGTTGTGGCGCAGCGCCGTCTCGCGCACCGTGCGCTTGAACAGGAAGACGCTGTCGGCCAGCTCCAGCGCGTTGCCGTGCAGGAAGTTGATCTCCATCTGGCCGGTGCCGATTTCGTGGATCAGCGTGTCGATGTCGAGTTCCTGCGCCTTGCAGTAGTCGTAGATGTCCTCGAACAGCGGGTCGAACTCGTTCACCGAGTCGATGCTGTAGGCCTGCTTGCCGGCCTCGGGGCGGCCGCTGCGGCCGATCGGCGGCTTGAGCGGCTCGTCCGGATCGGTGTTGCGCGACACGATGTAGAACTCCAGCTCGGGCGCCACCACCGGCTCCCAGCCTTCCTTCCGGTACAGGTCGAGCACGCGGCGCAGGACCGAGCGCGAGGCGAAACCCACCGGTGTGCCGTCGGCCTTGTAGCAATCGTGGATCACCACCGCGGTGGGATCGGTCGCCCACGGCACCAGCCGCACGGTCGAGGGGTCGGGCTTGAGCATCAGGTCCAGATCGACCTCGGCGACGATGTCGTAATACTCCTTCGTCTCCGGCACCTGGCCGGTCACCGTCATGCCCAGCACCGCCTCGGGCAGGCGCATGCCGCGTTCTTCCTGGAACTTCTCGCGTGGCGTGATCTTGCCGCGCGCCACGCCCGTCATGTCCGGCACGATGCATTCAACCTCGGTGACGCGGTGCTCGTTGAGCCAGGCATCGAGCTCGGCGTACTGCATTTGTTCACGGGTGGCCATGACGGCTCCTATCTCTGCGCGGATGATGCGCGGTAGTGGCGGCAGGCATCGCCGAAGGCGCGGAAAATGCGCAGCGAATCGGGGTTTTCCAGCACCTTCCATTCCGGGTGCCACTGCACGGCCAGTGCGAAGCCGCGCGCGTCGCGCACCGATACGGCCTCGATCTGTCCGTCCGGCGCCTGCGCCTCGGCAACGAGCGTCGGCGCCAGCCGGTCGATGCCCTGCTGATGGATCGAATTGACGCTGATCTCGCCGGCGGCGTCCAGGATGCCGGCCAGACACCCGCCCGGCGCGATCGTCACCGGATGCGCCGGGCCGTACTGCACGTCGAGCGGCGCATCCTTCGGCTCGCGGTGGTCGAGCCGCCCCGGCGTGTCGTGCACGGCCTGCAGCAGCGTGCCGCCCAGGGCCACGTTGAGTTCCTGGAAGCCGCGGCAGATGGCCAGCAGCGGCAGGCCGCGTTCGAGCGCGGCCTGGATCAGCGGAAACGTCGTCGCGTCGCGCTCGGTATCGAGCAGGATGTCGGGATCGCGCGGCATCTGCCCGTAGCGCGCCGGCTCCACCATCGACGCCGACCCGGTCAGCATGACGCCGTCGAGCAGATCGAGCAGTTGCGCCAGATCCTGCCGCTCGCCCAGCGCCGGCAGCAGCAGCGGCGTGCATTGCGCGGCGAGCGCCACCGCATCGACGTACTTTCGGCCGATGACGTGGAAGTCATGTGCGCCGATCGGCTTGATGCAGGCGGGAATGCCGACGAGTGGACGCGTTGCGCTCATGCGGACTCAGAATTCGACGGGCTCGTAGGCGTAGCCCAGGTCGCGGGCCACGGCCTCGTAGGTTACCTTGCCGCGATGCACGTTGAGGCCCGCCGCGAGGTGGTGGTTGTCGGCCAGCGCCTTGCGGTAGCCCTTGTTGGCCAGTTGCAGCACGAAGGGCAGCGTGGCATTGGTGAGCGCCAGCGTGGAGGTGCGCGCGACGCCGCCGGGCATGTTGGCAACGCAGTAATGCACCACGCCGTCGACGACGTAGGTCGGTTCCTGGTGCGTGGTGGCGCGCGAGGTTTCGACGCAGCCGCCCTGGTCGATGGCGACATCGACGATCACCGCGCCGGGCCGCATCAGGCCGAGCATCTCGCGCGTGACCAGCTTGGGCGCCGCGGCGCCGGGGATCAGCACGCCGCCGATGACCAGATCCACGTCGGGCAGATGTGCGGCGATGTGTTCGGGCGTGCTCACCTCGGTCAGCAGGCGCGGGCCGAAATCGTTGTCGATCTGCGTCAGGCGCGGCAGCGACACATCCATGATCGTCACCTGCGCGCCCATGCCCATGGCGATGCGCGCGGCGTTGATGCCGACCACGCCGCCGCCGAGCACCAGCACGCGCGCCGGCGGCACGCCGGGCACGCCGGAGAGCAGCACGCCGAGGCCGCCCTGCGCCTTTTCGAGCGCATGCGCGCCGGCCTGCACGGCCATGCGGCCGGCCACTTCCGACATCGGCTTGAGCAGGGGCAGGCCGCCATGATCGTCGGTGACCGTCTCGTAGGCGATGGCCACGCAATCCGAATCGATCAGTCCCTTGGTCTGCGCCGGGTCCGGCGCCAGATGCAGGTAGGTGAACAGGATCTGGCCCGGGCGCAGCTGGCGGTACTCGACCTCCTGCGGCTCCTTGACCTTCACCACCATCTCGGCCGCGGCGAAGATCTCCGCCGCGCTCGCCACCACCGTGCCGCCGGCCTTGCGGTACATCTCGTCGCCGAAGCCGACGCCGGCACCGGCCAGCGTCTCGACCATCACCGCATGGCCGGCGCGTACCAGCGCCGCGACGCCTGCCGGCGTCAGGCCGACACGATATTCGTGGTTCTTGATTTCCTTGGTGACACCGACGCGCATGATGCCGGCTCCGTTGCGAAGAAGCGAGGCACTCTAGCGATTATTGGCCTCTTTGAAAGAGCCACTTTTTTGTGTTTTCATGGTGCCACTTTATCCTGCGCCGCAGCATGAAACCGCAACCCGTTGCCGACTGGCTGGCCGCCGCCGACGCCCAGGCCGATCCCGCCGCCCCGCGCTACCGGCGCCTCTTCGAGGCGCTGCGCGGCGCCGTGCTGGAGCATCGTCTGCCGGCCGGCGCCCGCCTGCCCTCGACGCGCGCGCTCGCCGAGGAACTCGGCGTATCGCGCAACACCGTCGCCGCCGCCTTCGACCAGTTGCTCGCCGAGGGCTACATCGCATCGCGCGTGGGCAGCGGCAGCTTCGTCGTCGACCTCGGCGCGGCCCCGGCGCCCCGGCAAAACACAGTGGTGGCGGGACGGCGCCAGGGCCTCGCCGAGCGCGGCCGGCGCCTGCTGGCGCAGGACGCCGGCGCCGCACAGGAAATCCTCCCTTTCGTCGCCGGCATCGACGACTACGCGCCGTTTCCGGCCAAGCTGTGGCAGCGGCTGGCCAACCGCTACTGGCGCGAAGGCCGTACCGACCTTTTTGAGTTCGCCCATGGCGGCGGCCACCTGCCGCTGCGCCGCGCTATCGCCCGGCACATCGGCGTCGCCCGCGGCGCGCGCGTCGATGCCGAGCAGCTCCTCGTCACCGCCGGCACGCAGCATTCGATCGCGCTGTGTGCGCAGGTGCTGGCCAATGCCGGCGACATCGCGTGGGTCGAAGACCCCGGCTACTGGGCGGCGCGCAAGGCGCTGGCCGCCGCCGATCTGCGCCTGCGGCCGGTGCGCGTCGATGCCCAGGGCCTCGCCCCGCAACGCGCCGACCGCAGCGCGCGCCCGCGGCTGATCTACGTCACGCCCTCGCACCAATACCCCACCAGCGCCGTGATGAGCCTGGCGCGGCGGCGCCAGTTGCTCGACTACGCCGCTGCCAGCGGCGCGTGGATTCTCGAGGACGATTACGACAGCGAATTCCGCTACCGTGGCCGGCCGCTGGGCTCGCTGCAAGGGCTCGACGCGCACGGCTGCGTGATCTACCTCGGCACCTTTTCGAAGAGCCTGTATCCCGGCATCAAGCTCGCGTACATGGCTGTGCCGCCGGCCATCGCCGCCGACTTCCGCGCCGCGCTCTACGACCTGCAGCGCCCCGGCCAGCTCATGCTGCAGGCGACGCTCGCCGACTTCATCGAGCAGGGCCACTACGCCACCCACGTGCGCCGCGTGCGGCAGGTGTGGGGCGAGCGACGCGACATCCTCGCCCGCACCCTGCGCCCGCTGCTCGGCCGCGCGGCGACGTTGACGCGCGAGGAGTCCGGTCTGCACCTGCTGATCGAACTGCCCGCCGGCGCCAACGATGTCGCGCTCGCCGCGCTCGTTGCCGGCGAGGGCATGACCGTCCGCCCGCTATCGAGCTACTACCTTGGCGAAGCGCGGCGCAAGGGCCTGCTGGTCGGCTACGCCTACGTGCCGACGCACGAGATCGCCCGCCACGCGCGCCGGCTGGGTGAAGTCGTCAAGCGCGGGTTGCGCTCGTACGGCTGAAACTACAGTGGTGACGACACGGCGGTTGGGCCACGTTCCAATGCGATCAGCGCGGCGTTCAACGACAGACATCGCGGCGCGGGGTTCAGCGACGGACATCGCGGCGCGCTTTGGCGGGGGCTCCGCTGCGCTCATGTCACCCGCCGCCTCCGGCGGCTCCTTCTCTACTTCGCTGCGCGGAGCACCCCACCGCGCTTTGATGCGTCGTGGTGGTCGACCATCCATGATGTCAAACCGGGTCGCACCCTCACGTCACCAGGCCGATAACCCTGCCGGCAACTTCACGTCTGCCGCTTGTAGCGATTGGCACGACGTGCGCAGATTCCATGTCGGCACGGACCATTGTGCGCCCACTTCAGATGCCGGATAGTCGACTGCATGCGCTTCCGCGCAGCCATCCCTATCGATCAGTCTCTTGCCGTTGAGGGGGAGTCCATATATGAAGGGTTAGACCTCACCGAGCCTCCGCGGCAAACGCGGCGAGAGCTTGGACACGAGGAGCTTTGCTTCTGCTTCTTCAAGCGCGGGCGCAAGACGCATCGTTCGTGCGCCATAGTCGAACGCCACAGGACCGTAGCCTGAACCCGTGACAGGTGGGAACCAAGTGGCTTGGTTGGTGAATGGGTTTGCAGAGTAGTCAGTGGCCCGGAGATTCTTGACTTCGCTCAGCCGGTAGGTTCTGGTGCGACCGACACCAAAGGCCTCAACACGATGCTCCAGCTCAGCACTGCTAACGGTAATGACCTCACGCCCTGCAAACTGCCAAACCACAGTACCGAGTGCGAATGCCCCACCCAAGGTCCAACCGGCGAGCCACACCATGAGGAAGAGTTGGGGTGTTTTCTCGAAGGGCGACAGCAGTTCGCGAATGGCGTGAATTTCACCGAACACCCAACCACAAAGCCAGACGCACATAAACAGAAGCACGAACACATTCCTTCGCGCCGGGACGATCGCTCGAAGCCCTTCCGGGGTGCTCTCAAGAGCAAATCGGGGTGACTCTGGTTCGACGTGCATGAGTATTGGTGAGGTCTAACGAATAAAAGGGACTTCCCCGTCCCGGGCGGAGCGTGAGGCGTAAGCCTCGCGCGAAGCGGCAACGAAGTGCCAAGATGGGGTTTGCGAACTCATCTCAATGCCCAGAAGGGGAAATCATGGAAATCGTAACGCTCGGCATCGATCTTGCCAAGAACATATTTGCGCTGCACGGCCTCGATGCTGCCGGGAAACTGGTGTTGCAACGCCCGGCGGTCAAGCGAACGAAGCTGCTGGAAGTCACGGGCGGCCTGCCGCCTTGCCGGATCGGCATGGAAGCCTGCTCCGGCGCGCACCACTGGGCACGGGAAATGATTCGCCAGGGCCACGACGTGCGCCTGATCGCCCCCAAGTTCGTCGTCCCCTACCGCCTGTCCGACAAGCGCGGCAAGAACGATGCGGCCGACGCCACCCGTCTGCATGTCGTTTGGATTAGACGCCGCGCCGGCGCGCATGGCAAGTGGGTGACCGCGCCACTCGCAAAGTGAAACCACAGTGGTCGCGGCACAGAGGTAGCCACGTGGCGACCTAGCGCCTCGAACCTCGGGCGTGCCGGCGCAGCGAAGTAGCGAAGGAGCCGCCGGAGGCGGCGGGTGACACGAGCGGAGCCGACCGCCCGATGGTCGCGGAGCGCGGGCCACTGCCGGAGGTTCCTGGCGAGCATCAAACTACAGTGGTGGCGGGACGTCGATTGACCCCCACGGCGCGGTATGCCCGCCGTCTCGGCCACCTGGGCGCATCGTCGCCACAGCGGCGCCGGACACGTTTCCTGCTGATTGAAGATCATTTCTTCAATTTGCAGAAACTGCTATCATCGAACCATGATCGAAAGGCACCTAGCGCCGCGGCTGCGCCAGCTTGCCGGCCAGTACCCGGTGCTGACGCTGACCGGGCCGCGCCAGAGCGGCAAGACGACGCTCGCCCGCGCGTGCTTCGCCGGCAAGACCTACGTCTCGCTCGAGGATCCGGACATGCGCCGTTTTGCCATCGACGATCCCCGCGGTTTCCTGGCCGCGCAGGGAGACGGCGCGATTCTCGACGAAATCCAGCGCGCGCCGGACCTGCTCTCCTACCTGCAGACCATCGTCGATGCCGATCCCCGGCCGGGACGTTTCATCCTCACCGGCAGCCAGCAGTTCGAGCTGATGGCGGGCATTTCGCAGTCGCTGGCCGGGCGGACCGCATTGTGCCGCTTGCTGCCGTTTACGCTGGCCGAGGCAGCGCAGGCCAATCCGGACTTGCCGGAAGGGCTCGGTGCCGTACTGCTTGCCGGTTTCTATCCGCGCATCCACGATCGGCGGCTCGACCCGTCGCAGGCGCTGGCCGACTATTTCGCCACCTATGTCGAACGCGATTTGCGCCAGCTTTCCGCCGTGCACGATCTGCAGCGCTTCGACCGCTTTGTGCGCCTGTGCGCCGGTCGCTGCGGACAGATTCTCAACCTGACCAGCCTCGGCAACGATGCGGGCATCCCGCACACGACCGCCCGCGCGTGGCTCGACCTGTTGCAGACCAGCTTCATCGTGCATCTGCTGCCGCCCTGGTTCACCAACACCGGCAAACGGTTGATCAAATCGCCGAAGCTGTATTTCCATGATGTCGGCCTGGCGTGCTGGCTGCTCGGGCTGCGTTCGGCGGAGCAGGTCGTGCGCGATCCGCTGTGGGGCGCGCTGTTCGAGAATTTCGTGGTCGTCGAAGCGCTCAAGGATCGACTGAACGCCGGCGCGAGCGGCGAGATGTATTTCTGTCGCGACGCCGAGGGCAACGAGGTCGATCTGCTGTTGCCGGAGGCCGGCGGCGTCCACGCCGTCGAGATCAAGGCCGGCGCAACCGTCAATGCCGATTACTTCAAGGGGCTGCGCGCCTTCCAGCGGCATTTCCCGGCGGCATTGCGTGGCGGCCGCGTGATCTTCGGCGGCGATACCGGACAGCCGCGCAGCGATTGGCCGGTGTTTTCGTGGCGCGCGCTGCGCCGCAAGACCTGACACAACCCGCCTGCTGCGCTCCGCTACACTGGCGCCCTTCGCCGCCCCTGTGAGGCCCGTATGGTTCCCCGCCTTGCCACCGCGCTGACCGGCCCGCTGCTCGATCTGGAGCGCACGCTGCTCGCCAAGGACACTGCCGTCGAGCGCTGGCTGCGTGCGCAGTGGCAGGAGCACACGCCGCCGTTCTATTGCTCGGTCGATCTGCGCAACGCCGGCTTCAAGCTCGCGCCGGTCGATACCAACCTCTTCCCCGGCGGCTTCAACAACCTCAGCCCGCAATTGCTGCCGTTGTGCGTGCAGGCGACGATGGCCGCCATCGAGAAGATCTGCCCCGACGCGCGCAACCTGCTGTTGGTGCCCGAGAACCATACGCGCAACCAGTATTACCTCACCAACGTCGCGCGGCTGGCGACGATCCTGCATGCCGCCGGCCTCAATGTGCGCGTCGGCAGCCTGCTGCCCGAGATCACCGAGCCGACGACGCTGGATCTACCCGACGGACAGAAGCTCGTGCTCGAACCGCTGCGCCGGCTCGGTCCCGAAGGCCGCCGGCTGGGCCTGGCCGACTTCGACCCCTGCGCCATCCTGCTCAACAACGATCTGTCCGGCGGCGTGCCGGCGATGCTCGATGGCCTGCACGAGCAGTTCGTCATCCCGCCGCTGCATGCCGGCTGGCATGTCCGCCGCAAGTCGCAGCATTTCGCCGCCTACCGCCAGGTCGCCGCGGCGTTTGCCGCCGAGCTGGGCATCGATCCGTGGTTCATCGACCCGGGCTTTTCGGTGTGCGGCAAGATCAATTTCCAGGACGGTTCGGGCGCCGATTGCCTGGCGGCGAATGTCGATCAGTTGCTGCGCGACATCCGCGCGAAATACGCCGAATACGGCATCGACCGCGAGCCCTTCGTCATCGTCAAGGCCGATGCCGGCACGTATGGCATGGGCATCATGACGGTCAAGGACGCCGCCGAGGTGAAAACGCTCAACCGTCGCCAGCGCAACAAGATGGCGGTGGTCAAGGAGGGCATGGCGGTCACCGAGGTCATCATCCAGGAAGGCGTGCCGACGCTCGAGCGCGTCGACGAAGGCACCGCCGAGCCGGTGGTGTACATGATCGACCGCTATGTCGTCGGCGGCTTCTATCGCGTCAATACCGCGCGCGGCATCGACGAGAACCTCAACGCGCCGGGCATGCATTTCAAGCAGCTGGCCTTCGAGACGAGCTGCCAGTTGCCCGACTCGGCGCTGGCGCCGGACGCGCCGCCGAACCGCTTCTACGCCTACGGCGTCATCGCGCGGCTGGCGCTGCTGGCCGCCGCGCACGAGCTCGAGGCTGCCGGCGGGCAAGCCGCATGAAGCTCGCGTTCATCGTCGATCCGCTCGCCGGCCTGAAGGCCGCGAAGGATTCCAGCATCGCCATGATGCGCGCGGCGAAGGCCCGCGGGCACGAGGTCTTCGCCATCGGCCGCGAGACGCTGGCCTGCCGCGACGGCCGCGTCACGGCGCGCGCGCAGCGTCTCGCGCTGGCCGATGCCGGCATGCAGCCGTGGTGTTGCGCCGATGCCGCGGCACCTTGCGCGCTGGCCGATTTCGATGCCGTGCTGATGCGTCAGGACCCGCCCTTCGACATGGAATACGTCGCCGCGACCTGGCTGCTCGAGCGCGCCGAGGCCGGGGGCGCGCGCATCTTCAACCGGCCGCGGGCGATCCGCGACCATTCCGAAAAGCTCGCCATCGCCGAGTTCGGCGAGTTCGCGCCGCC